>JAEEIS010000079.1 GCA_016281475.1 Bacteroidales bacterium | reverse complement strand
CTTGAGGAATTTACCGAATTCATCGGATTCCCAAACAAGGAACTTGTACAGAAATTCCTATCTGATAAAGACTTACTTATGAAAATCCGAAACTCTAACTGCCTCAGACTGCGCGTCTGATTTTACTTGTCAAACTTTAGTTATTAATTATTAACAACCATTCTACAATATATGTATGGGGCTAGCATTGAATAATAACCACTAATGTCCCATCCGCCTCCACCTAGAGAAGTTGTTTGATAGTAACTATTTGAAAACAACATTACAGGCCAGGATGCATAATATGGTATGTCAGCTCCTTCAGGTTCGCCTCGATAGTGATATGCTGGTGACGAAGAGTCATAGACACCTGAACCATCACTTTTAGCAGGTAAAAACACAGCACCTCCAATCTCCATCAAATGCCATTGATTTGCATTATAAATATTGCTTGTATATCCATTCGTACCACTAGTAAAAGAACAGCCTTCGGGAGTTGACCAATTATCAGGTAATAATATCAGACCACTTACCCCATTCACAGTAGCTAATCCTACTTTCTGAGATGCATTATTTCTAGTTTGAAGTATATAATTCCATTCGCCAATCGTTAAAACCCTCCAATCCCAATTACCGCCATTAATAATTAATCCACCATAGCTTTCGCCATCATTATATAATTCACAAAACCTATTCCCATAAAAATCAATACCGTTATCGCTCATGCTAATATTTATTGTTTCAGCATTGAACAAGTCGAACCAACTACTAGAACGATTATTATTATCACATAGCACCATATTTAAGTCATAGACATTTCCTGGTAAAGAATTGTCTCCGATAAAGTCAAATTGATGCATTGCAAAACGGGATGCATTGACTGATGCTTGAACATTACCCTGAGAAAAATACACCTGCTGTGTTGCACTCACCGAGAACAATCCAGATAGTCTTCCATTTACAGCTGGAGGATTGGGAATAGAAAAAATCACATTCTCATCATTCAAGGCTATACCAATAGTTGCAATCTTATTATGACCAAGTGATACATTGGGTTTTGTTACATGTACAGTACTAATACCACTTTCATTTCTTAAACACAGAGTGATATACACATCATCTCTCTCAAACTCAGGCGCAACAATATAATAAACATATGTCTCCCGATCGCCTTGAGTAATTATGGGGCTATCAGTGGACGTAAAGGTCAATGACACTGCATGGTTTGCCGACGACGATGCCATCATCCTAACTGCATCGCTTGTCCGTCCCGCCAGGGTGGCACTGCCTAAACCGCTGAGGTAAGCACTGCTAGCTGCCACTATGATGCTGTCAAGGAGGAAATCATAATCCATCTGGTTGCTGATTACCACCTTTATCAATGAACAGAGATTGTGGAAGGTCAGTGACTCATTATCTGAATAGGCACCCATCGGCACCTTCACCTTTTGGTCGCCACGGCTGTCCACCTCATACTGCTGTACACGGGGTAAAGTAACAGCAATCGTGCTACTGCTGGATATGTCCACATTCCCCACTATGTCGGCGGGGTAGATTGCGCGGTAGTGATTGCACTCCACCACATCGGTTATCTGAGCCGACGAGCCCAATGCTGCACTGGTGGTACAGGTCTGGTTGTTGACCCGTATCAGGTCGTTGTTGTGCCAGCAAGGGGTCAAATCGTCGATGTAGACCTTGGCATCCCTGCCATTGTCGATATTGACACCCAAAGTCACCGTGCCGTACTCTCGTTTGCAACCTGCTGCTACCATCATTACGGCAGCCATTAGGCCAACCATCATTGTTGTATGTATTCTCTTCATAAGTTCCTAATTTTTAATTCTTAATTTTTAATTTAGTTTACCATCTTTCTAATTCATACGATGTGGTTGAATTACCACCATCTGAGTTCCAGTCACTCTGTCCGAAAAGACTGGAGTGGCTGCCCGGCGTGTCATTGTCCCAAGTCATCGGCTCAAAACGAAGGGTGGACATTCCAAGGCCCATCTCCACCACGAAACTTACAGTTTTTATCTTCGGAGGGCTGTAAACCTCCTTGCGTTCTCGTGTCATAGCAATAGCTATTAGTTTTTGCCTACTCTATAAAACAGTTTTCGGCTTCCCTGCCTGAGCCGGAAGCCGATATTCTCAAAATAAGGGGCATAAAGAAAGGCGTTTCCTTTCGTTTAAACTGCTTATTTTTACGCTGGGCGTCCGGAATTGCCCTGAAAGTAAATAAGTGTACGAAAATCCACGCCCCTTGGCGTGAACCCTCCGCATCTTATTCTCACTTTCATAAAGTTTTCCGGACTTAGAGCGTAAGAGAATAGGAGCGTCAAGCTCAGTTGTTTATGTCTTTAATATTTTTTTTCTTTAATTCTTATCTGCGTTTTCAAACATTAATTATCTAACTATTTTTCAATAAGTAATCATACATGAAGGCAGTATCTTATCAACCATCACATAGTCACCCTCAATATGAAATATCACCGTTAGTTTACGTTTTCCTATCGCCAAGGTTTTAGCTTGTGGATGATATAGCTTTGGCAACCGATATTTACTTTCTGGTAGCACCCTGCCAAAAAGGAAAGGCTTTCAATCTCAGCACGCAATCGAGCAACATAGTTTATCGCAAAGTCGCGAGTGTGCATTTTCGTGGCAAAATCAACGAGCCCCTTTAAATCACCAACTGCCAGATAGCTATATTTAAGCCTGTATTCCTTCATAGTGACTCTTCACTGCATCCTCAAACATTGTCCAAAACTCATCGCTGGATACATATTCCCGAGGCTTACCTTCGGCAATCTCACGCATATCCCGTTCAATAGATTCTGTCCAATATGCTTTCTCCTCTTCGGTAAGGTCGTCTAATACATTACTATAATCTTCTTCCTTGCCATATACCGACAAAGTAAGGAGATATGTTGCATAATCGGTGAGTCGTTTCTGCAACCATTGCTGCATCGCATCGTCACTCGCAAACGAAGGTCGAGCTTGGGCTACTAGCGAATCGTTTAGTGATATGTTATATGTACACATGATTGTATTATTTCGCAATGCAAATATACATAAAAAATATTGATTAGCACAAAAAGAAATGAAAGAATTATCATAGAACGCGGATTATCAAGAATTTATCATTAATTATTCATAAATAATCCGTGACCAAATCATGGTAATATTTGCTTTTTATCAGAGGAACGATACACATTTTTTCTCACATGGCGAAAAAAAATTCATTTCTTGTTTTCGCGCGGCAAAGGTACGCATATTTTTTGCATCAGTTACCGGATGCTACCGCTTCGTACGGATTCCTACCGATTTGTACCGATTCTTACTGATTAGGAGTCTCTTCTAGGCTCATTGAGCGGTAAACTACCTTAGATGTATCGGGGGAAAATGGAGGGCTCGCGGGAGTAAGGTGGGGGGAAGGGACATCTAATATCGGGTCTGCGTGCTGGGAGCGGGCGCACTCTTTGCCCCCACACTATAGTGTGGGGGGAGTAAAGGGCAGCCGCTCCACAGCTGAAATCCTCGTTGATTATGTCATTTTTTTTAGGGCACTTTCAATTTTTTTCTTCTTAATAATGAAATAATATGTATTTTTGCAGTACTTAATAGAAACGGAAATCATGCTTTAAGTACCATTATACCATAGTTTTGTGTAAAATTTGTAATTTACCGGCCTGCCCGAGGGAGACCGTGGAAGGGGTTCGTTATGCCTTTTCGGCGGAGCGATCTTTGACATAGCAAGCAGGTATTTTGACTGCATACCCCGGCTCTTCGAGCCACCCCTCCCAAGAGGGGAGGGGGATGGCTGACGCACATCTTAAACACAATAACTTTTTAAACACTAACACTTTTAATCATTAAAACCTTACCAAAACACAATACTATGGAACAAGGAAGAAAAAGAATCAAAGGCGAGAAGGTGGCTTGGAGCAACGGCGAGAGAACCGTCGTGCCACCGTCGCAACTGAAAATATTGGAGCATGATTATTACAGGAGATTGGACGAATACCACCGACGCGTGATGGAGGGACGCGAGTGGGATGTGGACGAGGAGGCGGTGATGCGGGGCGACAGCCGCCTGATGGAGGAGTATAGCGACCGGCTGTGGGAGTTGGACATGCATGTGGAGTGTATGCGCTGGCTGATTCAGGCGGCGCGCGAGCTGATTGACTGGAACATAGTGTGTCTCGACCACTACGAGGTGAGCTACTACCACCGCAATCTGCGGCGGTTCCGCTACTTGGTGCACCGCTGCCAGGCGCGGTGCGAGGAGGACCCGTGGCTGCGGACCATGCTAGAGCGGAGCTCGGTGTATGAGGACTACCGAATGATGGAACGTATGTATGCGAACGATAAGGTGTGGGGGCTGGCACCTTGAGAATTGAGAATTGAAAATTGAGAATTAGCTGCCGCACCCGAACAATTTTAGATTTTCAATTTCCCTCGTGGCTTAGTTGGCACATTTGGTCGGCGACGCGGCCGAGGAGGTCGGGGCTGACGAGGGTGCCTTTGGCGCAGAGGCGCACACCCATCACCTCGCTGACATGCGCCAGACGGTGGTCGTAGTCGTTCTTGAGGGTGAAGATGTACGACTGGCAGGCCATGCCGAGGATGACCTCTTTGAGGGCACTGACCTTGTAGACTATCTCGTTGAACATGTGGTCTGTGGCGACACCCGTCTTGCATTCGACGACGAAGAGGGTGTTGGCCTTGATGAAGACCACGTCGAGCTCGTTGTTGTGCTGGCTGCCCGGGCGGGAGATGCGCACGCCGAGGGCAATCTGCTGCGGGTGCACCAATGCGAGGAGGGTGTAGTAGACCCACTCTTCGAACCATCCGCCCGTGAGGTAGTCTATCTCCTTGGGGGTGAGGTGGTCGGGATGCTCGGACACGAAGCCGAAGTCGGCAAGCAGCTCGCGGATGCCGGGAACGGGTTCGCGACGGTTGGGGGAGCCGAACATGATGTCGCGTATGGCCAAGTCGCGACGGGTGCCGCGGTATTGCACACGCAGTTGGTCGATGGCGTTGAAGGCACGGTTCGACATGCGGCGGCGCTTGAAGCAGTCGAAGATGCGCTGTGCATCGTCGGCAGTGCGGATGGGGGTGTGCCGATGGTCGTTGAGGTCGTGGTTGAGGCCGTTGAGCTTGAAGTATTCGGCCAGCGACATGCGGTAGCGGATGGGCTCGATGATGTCGTCGTTGTCGTTGATGCTGTCGTCGAAGACGGAACTGACGATAACATTCTCGCGAGTCTGTACATAAAAGAACTTGGCGTTGAAGCCCACAAACACATGCTGTACAGCCAATGCCGAATAGCGGCTGCCGCCAGCCAGGTTTACCCAATAGCGCACTTCGGGCGAAAGGCGCGACCGCAATTTACGACATATCCGCTCATAGATATAGCTGTCCTGACTACGCTGGAACCATACATAGTCAATCATCTCGTCGGGTATCTGGAACAGTGCGGCATAGGGTGCCACGGCATTGCGGTCTTCCTTGGTGGAAATAAAGAGCAGACGGTCGCCCTCCTCGTAATACTGCTTCAGGAAGAGGTAGGCGGCCAAGGGCTCCTGCGCATCGAATATATTGACAAGCGTTTTCATCTTTTCGTGAATTGTGAATTGTGAAATGTGAATTGACAACACATCCGCATTGGCAAAATATCACAGCAACTGACTAATAATGAATATATTCTAAAATAAATAAACAAAACTAACGTTCTACAAATTTACACAAAAAAATTGATTTGTTGTCTTTGAACACGAATTAATTCATGAATAATTGATGACGGATTCGTGATAATTCGTGTCTTTTCATCAGTAACGCTGTCGGGACAATAAAAAAGTAGATTTGGCGTTATTACTAGAAATCCATTTGATATGAAAAATATGATACTTGCCTTATTGACGTTGTCGGCGATGTGGGGATGCCACAAGCCGGAGAACGGAGAGCCTGTTGCGCCGCATGTAGAGGATTCGATTGTCTATTACGAGCAGTGCCTGTACCGCCCAGGCGACTACGGCAGCACCAACTGGCGCATTCCGGCCATCTGCTGCCTGAGCGACGGGACGCTGCTGGCGGTGTGCGACAAACGGAAGTACAACGAGGCGGACCTGCCCGAAGATATTGACATAGTGGTGCGTCGCAGCAGCGACAACGGCCGCACATGGTCCGAGCCGCTGACCATTGCCGAGGGCACAGGCCTGAAACAGGGCTTCGGCGACGCGGCACTGGTGGAATGCGCCAACGGCGATGTGGTGTGCGTGTTTGTGGGCGGCAACGGACTGTTTGCCTCCAGCCAGGAGGACCCGATACGCAGCTATGTGTGCCGCAGCAGCGACAAGGGCGCGACATGGAGCCAGCCCGAGGACATCACGTTCCAGCTGTGGGGAGACCAGGCAACGAGGCCGCTATGCCGCAGCTACCGGGCTTCGTTTTTCGGGTCGGGCAACGGTCTGCGGCTGACACGTGGTGAGCATGCGGGACGCATCATGTTTGCCGCCGCCATGTGCCGCAAGAATAGCAACACGCTGGATAACTTTGTGGTGTATAGCGACGACAACGGACTGAGCTGGAAGGTGTCGCAACGCGCCTACGAGGGCGGCGACGAGGCGAAGCTGATGGAGCTGGTGGACGGCCGAGTGCTGATTAGTGTGCGCCAGAGCGGTGCACGCGGCTACAACTACTCCAGCAATGGAGGCCTGGCATGGGGCACCCAAGGACGATGGGAGTGCTTGAAGACCAATGCCTGCAACGGCGACATGCTGCGGCTGGCAGCTACGGACCGTGGCGACAGCTGCAACATATTGTTGCACAGTGTGCCCAACTCGATGGAACGGAGGGACGTGAGCATCTTTGTCAGCTACGACGAGGGGCAGACATGGCAAGACCCGGTGCTGCTGTTCGACGGGCCGTCGGTGTACTCGTCGATGACACTGCTGAAGAATGGCAGTATTGGCGTATTTCTTGAAGAGAATCCCAATGGGGCCTGCGAGCTGTGGTATCAGAACTGGCCGAGGGAGAAGATATTGAAATCGGAGTGATTGGAGTGGTCGGAATTGTCGGAGTGGTCGGATTATTCTGACTATTCTGATTATTTTAGCACTTCGATGCAGCCGTTGTGCTGGGTGGCGCGGTGGATGCCGCGTCCGACAAAGCGATAGAAATAGGTGCCTGCGGGCGAACGGGTGGCGGCAGGGTCCCAGAACTGGTCGTCGCGATAGATGTTTTCGCCCCGATAGACCATGCGGCCCGTACGGTCGACGATGATGAGCGAGTTGGTTGGATAGCACTGATGCTCGACCAACCCGCCGATGACAAAACGGTCGTTGATGCCGTCGCCGTTGGGTGTGACCACGTTGTAGAATGTAAGCGAGCTGTCGCAGTGGTCGCCTTCCCAGAAGATATAGAGATTGTAGTAGATAATGCTGTCGCAGCCTATTTCGTTGGCAAGGACAAATGGCATGTTGTTGACAGAGTCGGTGAAGAGACTGTCGAGGAAGGCCCACGGCAGCTGGCTAGAGACGATGGTGTCGTAAAGGGTGGTGTCGCTGTCGGGATTAACGTGGAGTATGTGGGTGACGATGCTGTCCTGCCCGAGGCTACCTATAAGGGTTTGGGTGAGGACGGTGTCGCCATAGACGTTGGTGCCGGCGAGGTTGTAAGGCAGTTGGTTGTGGCAGATATAGGTGAGGGTGGTGTCGTAGATGTTGTCGATGACGGTGAGGCAGTAGTAGAGGAGTGTGTCGCAGGCGGGTAAGGTGCCGGGGAGGAAGAGCGTGTCGATGGCAGAGGCAGTGAAGGTTTCGCCCCCAATGAGCCACGGGAGCTGGTTTTCGACAATGGTGTCGTGGCGGGAGAGCGTATCGTCGGGAAGTAATGAGAGCTGGAGGATGCGGAAGGTGTCGCAATCGATGGAACTGATGCGCACAGAGTCGATGCCCGGCTGAGGGAAAGCGATCGAGTCCCATTGGTAAGGCAGTTGGTATTTGCAGATGCTGCGCGTCATGGTGTCGCGGACAATGCAGCCACAACGGGGGCCAGTGAGCAGAAGGCTGTCGGTCGCCCAGCAGTCGCCCAGCATCTCCAAACGGTTGATGCAGAGATAGGGTACCGTGTTGTAATAGGCGGTAGGAGTCTCATAAAAGCGGAATATTGCTACACCGTGAGGCCGTGGGACGAAGTTGAAGTGATGGGTACTGACGTTGCTTTGTGATGGAGGCACATTGGTCTGGGGCAGCTCTATCGACGTAAAGACCAGCGTGGTGTCGCGCAGCGGAATATTATGTCCCACGGAAAAGAAATGATGCGCGGTGTCGTCTATATGAATGGAATAGACGATAGAGGGCAGCGCGGCTAATGTGTCATCGTGGTATCCGTTGTAGTAGTAGCGGTAACGGGACATATTGAGGACAAAGGTGTGGTTGCGATTGGGATCCCACATCAGGATGGTGTCGACATAGAAAGGGCTATATGCGGAGTCGAAAGGCACCTGGCACAGCGAGTGCGTAAGCATGTTGGCCACTGCAGAGAGTTGAGTGGGGTCGTAATCGAAGAAGGGCGGCACCGAATCGCCATAGCAACGGAGCGTGTCGGTACGGATAATCATGGAGTTTGAGTAATTGCCCATCGTCAACTCGGAGCAGAGCGACTGGGGATTGGCGTTCATGGTGATGCTCCTAGGCTGGCAGAGGTCGCCGTCGGTGGGGGAGTCGATATAGTCATAACCCGTATGGGATTGGAGAAAGCCTGGTTGCTTCCAATGGAACAGATTGATATTGTGAAAAAAGGCGTTGAGATTGACATTGATGCTGTCGTTGCAGCCAAGGGTCAGCCACTGGGAGGTAGCGGTGGGGTCGGCAAAGAGACTGTCGGGATACCAGCGCAGGCTGTCGGCAGTGACGGAGGCTTGCAGATGATAGCGAACAGAGTCGATGTCGCCCAGATAGTTGTAGACAAACTGAGTGTCTGTCACTTCAATGGCAATAGTGCAATCGCGCGTCTGCGCTAGAAGCACAGAGTGTAAAAGCAGGATGATAGCCCAAAGTGTTGTTAGTTTCTTTAACATGTGTATATAACGCACGGACGGTTATTTTATTGTATAAAGAAACTCCCCGAAAGCAATTTTCTGGGGAGTTAGGTATGTCTGTACTAAAAAGATTAGTGCAGGAAGGCAAGCAGGATACCTGCCGCAACGGCGGAGCCGACCACGCCAGCCACATTGGGACCCATGGCGTGCTGGAGCAGGTAGTTGGTGCGGTCGTATTCGAGACCCACGTTGTTGGACACACGTGCGGCATCGGGCACGGCACTAACACCAGAGTTGCCGATGAGGGGGTTGATTTTGTTCTCGTCCTTGAGGAAGATATTGAAAATCTTGACAAAGAGGACACCGCAGAAGGTGGCGATGATGAACGAGAAGGCACCAAGGCAGAAAATCAGCACCGAACGGCCGGTAAGGAACGAGGTGGCCTGGGTGGAGGCACCGACGGTGATACCGATGAGGAGGGTACAGATGTTGACGATGGCGTTGCTGGCCACCTCGCTGAGACGCTTGGTGACGCCACACTCCTTCAACAAGTTACCAAAGAAGAGCATACCCAGCAGGGGCAGACCCGACGGCACGATGAAGGCGCAGAAGAGGAAACCGACTATGGGGAAGGTAATCTTCTCGAGGCGCGACACCTGACGCGGGGGTTTCATGCGGATGCGGCGTTCCTTGTCGGTGGTCATCAGGCGCATGATGGGCGGCTGAATGACGGGGACAAGGGCCATGTAGGAGTAGGCCGACACGGCGATGGCACCCATCAGGTCGGGAGCCAGCTGGCTGGAGAGGAAGATGGCGGTGGGGCCGTCAGCACCACCGATGATGCCGATGGCTCCGGCCTCGTTGGGCATGAAGCCCAATGCCAAAGCTCCAGCATAGGCGGCAAAGATACCGCACTGGGCAGCAGCACCGATGAGGAACAGCTTGGGGTTGGACAGCAGGGCTGAGAAATCGGTCATGGCACCGATGCCTAGGAATATTAGCGGCGGATACCAACCGTTTTGCACGCCATGATAAAGGATATTCAACACAGAGCCAGTCTCGTAGATGCCGATTTTCAGACCTGGGTAGAAGGGGATGTTGCCCACCAGCATACCGAATCCAATCGGGACAAGGAGCAGAGGCTCAAATTCGAACTTGATACCCAAAAAGATGAATGTCAAGCCGAAAAGAATCATGATGATGTGGCCCCAAGTGACATTGGCGAAACCCGTATACTGCAGGAACTGCACCATCTGGGTCGACATGAAGTCCATGAAACCACTTGTTGCTAATAAGCTGAACATTTTATTCTTTTATTAAAGTTTGGAACAATGGGTATTAACTGATGACGATGAGGGTGTCGCCTTCGAGGACGCTGTCGCCCTTGCGGACATTGACAGAGGTGACGGTGCCGTCGGTGTCGGCCTCGATGTTGTTCTCCATCTTCATGGCCTCGAGGAGCACGACACGCTGGCCAGCCTTCACTTGGTCGCCCACATTGACGAACACGTCCAGGATGGTGCCAGGCAGCGGAGTGGCCACCTTGGTGCCGCCAGCTGCGCTGTTGGGGTTGGGGGCAGAGGCACGCTGCACGTCGCCTGCGGCGGCAGCCACGCGGGGAGCGGGACCGCTGCTGACGATGGTGGTGCGGGGCTTCTGGGCACGCATCTCTTTGTCGACGGTGACGATATAGGGAGTGCCGTTGACATCCAGTTTTATTTCCTGACCTTCCACTTCGTTGATATCAACGTTGTAGTCAGTACCGTTTATCTTGAATTTAAAAGTCTTCATAGTATTATTATGCTTTACAGGTTAGAGGTTAGAGCTGTTTATTTGAATTGTCAAAAACATTTGTCGAATCACTAATCACTCATCACCTATCACTTATTATTAAAATATTGATTCATATTATAGAACTTGGCATTCCACGGAGTCCATGCGCGCTCCACCTTCTGGATGGTGATGACGGTGTCTTCCTCGTCGTGCAAATCTTGCTCGTAGGCATAGATGGCTGCAGCGATGGCGGCATACACCTCACCGGCGACATCCTTGCTCTTGGTCGCAGTCACGGCCTCGCCCTTAGCGACAGCCTTCTTGCTCTTACGGTCTTGGATCTTCATGATAGCCTTACCGTAGTAGTTCATGATGAAGAAAATGCAGACCAACGCAAAGAACACCACTGCGATGGCCACCAGTGCCAATCCGCCACCGTGGGGGTCGGAGGCCAAGATGCGCTCCGACTGCTTGGGCACATGGTAATGGAAACGGTCGGCGGCGACAGCGTTCTCTAAACCGTTGGAGACATCAATAAAATTGAAGTCGTAGCCCACAGGATTCTTGCCAATGACGACGACCTCGCCGTCTTCGACATTGAAGTTGAAGGCATAGGCATTATTGGGGAGACCAACAACGGAAACAGCCTTAAGGGTGTCGAAACCGTTCTCGTCGAGACACTCGACAGGATCCATGCTCACAAAGGCCAAGTAGGAGGAATCCTTCTGCGAGGAAGCCAACACCACCATCTTGTCGCCCATAACCGATACCGACACCGGGCGAAGGATGCTCTTCAGGTCGTGTCGACCCTTGTACACATCGGTGGTGAAACGGCCCACACGGCGCATCTCACCGCCTTGGCGCACCAAGAGGTCCACTGCGCAGTCGATGCTGTCGACAAGCACATACGCCTCCATGGCGGGCACATAGCAGGATTTCACGGAGACGAAGTTCACCGGCTGCATGCCCATGTGGTGCATCGGGCAGTGGTCAACCATCTCCATGTCGGGCACCGGAGGGGTGGGCTGCGCAGGCACGGGCTTCTTCGAAGGACGCGCCTCGGCACTGCCCATCACTAACAGGAGGCCGACAAAGATTGCTACTAAATGTTTAATATTACGTTTCATTTCTAGATTCAGCTATAACAATCAAAATGTTAGTTTCTTAAAGAATTGAAAGGCAAAAGGTGAAAATTGAAATCTCGCAGGAGCGGGAAAATTGATGTCTCAATAATTTCACTTTTCAATTTTCACCTTTCAATTTCCCTTGCGCTTACTTGTCCTTCTGGCACTCGTGCTTGCAGCCTTCGTGGTGACCCTGGCAGCCTTCATGGTTGCCCTGGCAACCCTCGTGCTGGTGAGCGCAACCCTCGTGGTTACCCTCGCAGCAGGGCTTTTCACCAGCCTTTGCCTTGCAGCAATTCTCGGTACCCTTGTTCACGCAGGTCTCGCAATTGTTGGCGGCGCAGGTAGTGTCCTCGCAGGTGCACTCGTGGTGGCAATGATGCTCTTGCTCGCAGCAAACGGGAGTCGAATCGACAGCAGTCTCTTCGGGGGTGTTGTTGTTGCAGCAAGCGGACATACCGAAAGCAAAAGCGACAGCGGCAATAGCGGTTAAGAAAACTTTCTTCATTTTGTGTTGTTACGTTTTTGTGGGGTGAAGAACCCCTGGTTAATAAATTAATTATTTATACAATTTGAATTGTATCTACTACAAAGGAATGTTGCAGTGCTTCTTCATCGGCAGCGTGTCCTTCTTGGTGGCGAGCACCTGCAGTGCGCGGATGACGCGGAAGCGGGTGTTGCGCGGCTCGATGACATCGTCGATGTAGCCGTACTTGGCAGCATTGTAAGGATTGGCAAACTGGTCGTTGTACTCCTTCTCCTTCTGTGCGATGAACTTGGCCTTCTCCTCGGGATCGGTAATCTCCTTCAGCTGGCGGCCATACAGCACCTCGGTGGCACCGCTGGCACCCATTACGGCAATCTGAGCCGTCGGCCATGCGTAGTTGATGTCGCCACGCAGCTGCTTGCAGCTCATCACGATGTGTGCGCCGCCGTAGCTCTTGCGCAGGGTGACGGTCACCTTGGGCACCGTAGCCTCGCCGTAGGCGAACAGCATCTTGGCACCGTGCACAATCACGCCGTTATACTCCTGACCAGTGCCGGGCAGGAAGCCGGGCACGTCGACCAAAGTGACGATAGGAATGTTGAAGGCATCACAGAAGCGGACAAAACGGCCACCCTTACGCGAAGCGTTGCAGTCCAGCACACCGGCCATAGCCTTGGGCTGGTTGGCAACGATACCCACGCTCACGCCGGCAAAGCGGGCAAAGCCCACCACCAGATTCGGAGCGAACTTCTCGTGAACTTCTAGGAACTTGCCGTCGTCGACGATGGCGGTGATAATCTCCTTCACGTCGTAGGGAGCGTTGGGGTTCTCGGGGATAATACTGTTCAGGCTGTCCTCCAAACGGTCGATGGGGTCCTGCGAAGGCATAAAGGGAGCCTCCTCGAAGTTGTTCGAAGGCAGGTAGCTCACCAGGTCGCGAATCAAGGCGATGGTCTCCTCTTCGGTCTCACCCACAAAGTGGGCCACGCCGCTCTTGGTGGCGTGCACCATGGCTCCGCCGAGCTTGTCGACCGTCACATCCTCGCCAGTCACCGTCTTCACCACCTTAGGACCGGTGAGGAACATGTAGCTGTTCTCCTTGGTCATCATGATGAAATCGGTCAGCGCAGGGCTGTACACCGCACCTCCGGCGCAGGGGCCGAAGATGGCGCTAATCTGAGGCACCACGCCGCTGGCCAAGATATTGCGCTCGAAAATCTGGGCATAACCTGCCAGCGAGTTGCAACCCTCCTGAATACGTGCTCCGCCCGAGTCGTTCAAACCGATAACGGGGGCACCCGTCTTCATGGCCTGGTCCATGATTTTGCAAATCTTAAGCGACATAGTCTCGCTCAAGCTACCGGCAAACACCGTGAAGTCCTGTGCAAAGACATACACCGGACGGCCGTCGATGGTGCCGTAGCCCGTCACCACGCCGTCGCCAAGAAACGACTGCTTCTGCATGTCGAAATTGACGCAGCGGTGAGTAACAAACATGTCATACTCCTCAAAGGAGCCCTGGTCAAGCAGCAGGGCGATGCGTTCGCGGGCAGTCAGTTTGCCCTGCTCGTGCTGTTTGTCGATGCGCTTCTGGCCACCGCCCATTTTAGCCTCACTTCTCTTGTCAAGAAGTTCTTTTATTTTTTCTTCAAATGCCATATTTGAAAAGTTATTTGGGTTATTGAATGGGGTTTCGCTCCCGGCGTTAGCCGCCGCTCGCTCCACCCAGAAATTCTTTTTTAACGTATTAATTCGTTAATGTGTTGATGTGATAATCAATTCACTAATCACCAATCACTAAGAACAGCAAAACTCGGTGAGGACGCCCAGCGTGCTCTTCGGGTGCAGGAAACCGATATGCAGACCCTCGGCACCGCCGCGACTCTGCTGGTCAATCAGGCGGATGCCCTTCTCCTTGGCGTCGTTCAGAGCCTGGTCGGTGTCCTCCATGCAGAAGGCGATGTGGTGCATACCGCCCTTGCCGCCGTTCTTCTCAATGAAGGCAGCGATGGTGCTCTCGGGGCAGGTGGACTCCAGCAACTCAATTTTCACTTCACCGCACTTAAAAAAGGCGGTTTTCACTTTCTGGTCGGTTACTTCCTCAATGGCATAGCACTTCAGGCCCATGACGTCTTCCCAATAACGGATAGCCTCGTCAAGATTGGTCACAGCAATGCCGATGTGTTCAATATGTGAAGGGGTCATTTTGTGTGTATTTTTATGTTTTATATTATATATTTATCAATTATCAATTTTAATCTAGCTAATAATCAACCCACTACTATTCCCAATGAAAATACAAAAATACAAACAATATTTGATATACACAAAAAAAGTTACACCATCTCACAATATTTAAGATTCTCATGCCAAACGGATATAGCATAAGTCGGGATGTCTCCCCTGAAAGGTATGCTTAGTTTCGTCAATTGTCCGCCCCTACGAGCGAACCCAGAGCGAAGGCACAGCGAACCCACGACGAACCCACACCGACACACCATAGCATTATTCCAAATTGAAAGCAGAAACGCGCTATACCATAAGTCCATGAAGGGGACTCAAGACCACAGGCGGGGGGTGTACCCCCCGCATTAACAACACCGATAATCAAAGCCCTAAAAGGGCGACACACCGAATCCCACTGATTCTCTGTCGCCCCTTCAGGGCTCTGGTTATCATTATCCTTTATGCAGGGGTTCACACCCCTGCATATGCTCTGTAGTGCCCATAGGGGACTTTCAGACACCCTCTTTCAGCCCCCTTATATAGAAAGTTCTTCGACCCTACTTCATGGGCATATATGCTGTTTACCCATTTCACCTTCAAGGTTAGTGTTTCCAAACGATATTCCCAACATCATCAATATACCAATTAGTGTCCACGCTGTAAGGGTCAACAAGGTTGGGGTTGAAAGTATCATTCTCCTGACACTGCTGTTCGTACTCAAAATCAGGACCGTCACAAACAGCAAACAGAAATAACACGGCAATCAAAACTATGCTTGCTTTTCGCATGGTGAAGAAATGTCAATCAATACCTCTTTCTTACTATTATTTCCAACTATCTTTTCGGATTTATCTGTTTCTGCATGATGCAAACTATAGCCAATAAAAGTGGTTTTTACGGCATTATTATTGTACACATTACAATACAACTTTTCTTCAAGTTTTCGAAGTGACTCCTCGTTAGTGGATTCAAATATTTCCACAAGGAACCTCAACACGGCATCCCCTGGTTCGTTTTCCAACTTACAGACATCTTTTGCATGCTCAAAGGCACCGGCATGATTGGCCTTAAATTCAATAAGAGCAACCCTTTTATCCCCTTCAAATAGCACCACATCAATATTACCACAACGACCCTCTCTGCTGTTTTCACCAAGACATTTAGGCTCCTTGTGTCTCCCTTTCTTTGTAAAACTATACTTGTTTTCTGTTGGTGTCTCTACTGAATATGTATACCCAATAAACTCTGGACTAGATATGAAAGTCTCAATGAAACAGTACTTCAACTCTTGTTCAGAGATACGTGGTTTCCCATCTCCTTGATGGAAAACAAGGAATCTACAATTGTCATCCTCAATCGCTTCCTCTAAATGGATGAACGAATCGTCAAGTAAATATATCAAATCTTCTTCTTTCATAACTTTAGATTTAGTATTAGTATTCCAATAAATAACCAACATTGGGGGCATTCTGTATTGCATCATTTGAAAAGTTCAAACCGCCAATTATCTGCTTATTCTCCTTTTTATTTTTTGCCCCTTTTATCCAAACGTAAAACACGTCATATGTCCATACTGCCAAACCTGTGATTCCAAGAACTATTCCACTTTTTTTTGCATCAGGATTAACCTCAGTCTCTCCAATATATGATGGAATCAATCCTGTATACAACCCAATACCCAATAATGTCGCGCCATAAGAAACAATAGTTTTCAACACGCCAAACCTTCCATCCTCATTCACATACTTATCACCCCATCCTGGCACTATCAATGACCTCCATGCATTCTGAGGGCCATTCAGACTACGAAGACTTTTCAACTCCACCACATGCTCCATTCGTCCACCAACATCCATTGAAGCAACTTTGAACTTGTAATCACCGTAGCAAGACGATGGTAGCGTACGAAGCCTAGATTTAATAACCATTGTCAAGTCAGACTCTAGTGGTGTACTTATATCAAACTTAATATCTAATTGTGGGAAACGATTTCTTTGCTGCACAATCACCTTTCCGCTCGCGTACTCAATATCATAATCGTAGGAAGCAACGGAATTCCACTGCCTATCTTCAATTTTCATTGGCTGCAATTTCATTGTTTCTAACAAATCCATGCACATTCTTTTCAACGCTCTAGTGGATTCTTCTATTTGGAAAGAGCCAGATTGATTGCCAGAATATAGCGTGATTGATATATGATTACGCTCGACCTTCTTATCTCTGTCTGATAAGTAGTCCCTTATTCTCAGTTTAAGGATGCTGTCTGTAGTCAAATACAAATCTTGCCGATACGTTAAATATGGAAGAACATTAGATGTATCTGCTAAAGGCTTTTGTAGTTCTTGAATATGGTTTAGAAGTTTGGACATTTCTTCTCGGCGATAATCATAATCGCACCGATATATAGTATCAATTGCTTTTAGCAAATAATTACTAGCAAGTTGTAGTTGATTATTCCGCAAATACCAATTTGCAACTTGCATATTGTCGTCTACTACAAGTTCCACTTGCCTTTTTTCCAGTTCCCTGCGTGCTTTTTCCTCTACCTCCATGCGTAAGCGTTCCTGTTCAGCAATAGCATCATCTGTTATTCTAATTTTATTCTCAATTATACTATCATTAGGTGTCAATAAGAGTGCTTGCTCATATTTCCGTTTTGCTTCAATATAATTACCATTATTAATATCTTCATCACCCTGATAAACAAGACGATTTACTTCGACATCTCTATGTAGTTTTTGGACCTCAACATCATTTGGATAAAACGTTAGTACTTCCTCGTACATACCAACTTCAACCAGAATGTTCTTCACCATAGATGCTATCGATTTGGAATAAGTATTACGAAGATAATACTCTGGCGAAGAATGTACCTGAGTTCTAAATTCGTCATAATCAATCACCTTACGTTTAGAGCCAAAAGCACTTACACTAATACTGATACCTTTAGAGCCTTTGGGGGTAAGAATAATGGTATCTTTCCAAGTAAAACCTATTTGCTTTGGAATAATAATAGAGGAAAGACTTGAGCATCCATAAAATGCAGCTTCCCCAATTTCTTTTATTGATAAAGGAATATTGACTGACTTTAAACTTTCACAATAAGAGAATGCTCCTTCCCCTATTACCTCCAATCCAGAAGGAATAGTAATTGACTTTAGGCTCTCACAACCGCTGAAAGCTCCTCTTTCTATTACTTTTGTTCCTGAAGGGATATTGATACTCCTCAACCAAGAACACCCAAAAAAAGCATAGGAATCAATACTTTTTATGGTATTAGGAAGTTCTACAGACTTTAGTAATTCACAACCTGAGAAAGCATAATGATCATATATTAAAGATCCTCCCTCAAGTATACTAGTCACTTTAAAAGCCTCGCCATTGAAATATACCACAGCTGGCACTTTTACATTCACTACATCTTTTGGTACATAATTTACTCCAACCTCATGATTCGGTACAGACAAAATACTATATGATATAGTTACACCATTATAGGTGTATTTGAACGTCTGTGCCTCCGCTTGTAATGCAACCAGTAGTATAAGTATCAATATAATAAATCCATGCTTCTTACACATGTTTTCTTTTGCTCTTCATGCCCCGACCCTCCAACGGAACGTTAAACGTTAAGTTTACACAATAAGAAAAGGCATGAGGTTATGTGCTCATGTCCGTCTTGATAGAGGCTTTGGCAAACCTTTGAAGGAACGGGATCTATAGAACATATCTCACGCCTGTGGATATGCTGAGGCGTGAGCCTATAGCATACACATCAAGCGAAAGCATAAATGCTCAATCCTCCTTCTTGAAGTTTTGCCAAAATTCCTATCAAAGGACAATATTGCAATGCTTTTCTTGCTTACAGCTTTCTATCTCTCGAAAGCGGTTGCAAAATTACGAAGAATATTTGAATT
>JAEEIS010000078.1 GCA_016281475.1 Bacteroidales bacterium | reverse complement strand
AGGCAAGACCATCGTTCCTTTCGCCACTTCGGGCGGTAGCAACATCAAGAAAGCTTGTGAAGACCTGCAAACCGCCTATCCGAATTATAAGTTCGGCGAAGGCAAACTGCTTAATAGCATTGACAAGGCAGATATCGAAGCTTGGGCTGCAGCGGTGAAATGATTTAATCTATTTGCAAACCTTAGTAGGGCTGCCGTATATACGACAGCCCTACTAGGTTTATTCTAAGTTTATACTAACTATTATTGTTGCATAATCCAGTCCGCAGCGGTCTCAATCACGTTGTCGATGCCTTGAGCGGTGGCGGCGGGGTCGAGGATGACGCGCACATCGGGCGGCACGCCGTTCTCGTAGTTGTGGCCAGCCATGTCGAGGGTGCGGCTTGTGCTGAAACGATAGGTCCAGCCGTTGGGCAACATGCCACCGTTGGGCAAGCCCAGGCCACCACCGGTGTAGTCGCCAAAGAGTTTCACGTTGTCATAGCTTTGGGTGCAGACCGAGAAGAACGAAGTGGCGCTATACGAACCACGGTCGATGAGCACGGCGACAGGCTTTGTGTAAGGATTTTTACCAAACAGGCTGCTGTCGGCGGCATACACCGTCACAGGATCTCCGAAATCATTGTGGCCATGACCCTTTTTCACCTGAGTGGTGTAGAGCGGCTGCTTGTGGTTGTCGAAGATGCTTAACAGCTGCTGCACATTGGCAATGGAGCCACCACCATTCTGACGCAAGTCGATGATGAGGCCCTTGCAATCTTTGTATTGCTTGAGCACATATTTCAGGTCATAATCGCTGATATCATTCGAGAACGAGGAATAACGCAAATAAGCCACTTGGCCATCGCGAATGCTATTGTGGGCAAAGCTCCCCGTAGTATGATAATTGACGGTCAAATAGTTAAGCGATATAACGTCGGGGTCGATGTTCTTCTCGGCATACATCTTATAATACACCGAATCGTTGCGCGACACATCGAAGCTTGAGAACAAGTTGGTGTGGCCGTCGCGAAGCGTGTTGAGCATGTCGGCGCAAACTTTGAACAGCTCTTCATCGCTCATGTCGTCGTTCACCATGGGGCGATACACTTCGCGCACCGAGTCCCAGTTGATGTTTTTCACGTCGAAAAAGGTGTATTTTTGGTCCACCTGATTCCAAAGATAATCAAATATGTTGACGGGATTTTTGGGCTCGTCGGGCAACATCACAGCACTTTCACATGAAGCGAAGGCGAGTGCCACGAGGCTCAAAATAAAGGTATATATCTTTTTCATGGCTTTCATCAGTTGATTTTAAACATAAAGTTGAGGTTAAAGGAATGGAGGGCGTTGTCGTAACGGTAGGTTCCCTTCTTGCCCGTGGAGAGATAGTCCCAGCGGTAGCAGAAACCGACGCGGTTGCCGTTGAGTAAATTGAGATAGAGCCCCAACTCGGTGTCGGCACCAGGGAAGAATTTGCCAAACGACTCTTTGTCGCCAAACAAGGCATCAGAGATTGCCATATTGATGGTCGGGTTGCCAATGTAAGAGTAGCTCGGGCGCATCGCCATACCATGCAAGGGAAGGTTGAGTTTGAAATAGGTGGTCAGCCAAGGATGATTTTTGGCTTTGTTGAAAGCGAAATCGTATTGCACCATGCCCGTTGCGCCGATGTTGCCAAACAACGAGACGCAAGTGGAAGCATTCTGCAATTCGGGAAGGGCCTTGATGTCAAGCATACCTTGCAAGGTGCCACCAACCCACAAACGCAAACGGTTGTTGTAGGCACCATGAATCCTATAAAGAACCTCGGTGGAAAAGTTGAGGTCGGACACGGAACCAGCAGGGTCAGAGGTTGCATTTTGAAACAAATGGAAAGCGGGACGCACATGAAAGCGTCCCCATTCAACCGTGGCACCAGCACCAGCATTCATGCCATAGCCAAAATAGCTGAAAGGAACAGTGCCATTGTCGTAGCAATTCGCGACACTCAAGCCTGCCGACAAGTCTAACCAAACGGGAACACGGGTTTGGTTGGGATAATAAACGAGAGGTTTCACTTCGTTTGTCTTTTCAGCAACAGTGAGACTTTGTGCCCACGTGTTTGCCGTTAGCAGCATAGACACTGCCAACAATAACGAAATTTTAATTGGTTTTTGTAACATATGGAAATAGTTTATTGAAAATCGGTGGCAAAAATACACCTTTTCATCATTTCTCAACAAATATGCGTATTTTTGCACCCGTTTTTATCCCCCTCCTAAGTAAGGGAGTGCCCGAAGGGCGGGGGATTAACCGAACACTTTTAAACATAATTTTTACACTATGGAATCAACGAACAAGCACTTCAAACGTTACACCGTAACCACGGCCTTGCCATACGCCAACGGCCCTGTCCACATTGGTCACCTTGCCGGCGTCTATATCCCTGCCGACACTTACGTTCGCTATCTGCGAATGCGTGGCGAGGACGTCCTGTTTGTCGGTGGTTCCGACGAGCATGGCGTGCCGATTACCATCAAGGCCGAGAAGGAAGGTTGTACACCTCAAGATATCGTCGACCGCTATCATGAGATCATCAAGAAGTCGTTCGAGGAGCTGGGCATCAGTTACGACATCTACTCTCGCACCTCTTCGAAGATGCACCGTGCCACGGCCCAAGAGTTCTTTAAGAAACTCTACGACGAAGGGAAGTTTATCGAGAAGGAGACGGAGCAATACTTTGATCCCGAACGTCAGAAGTTCCTTTCCGACAGATATATCGTAGGCACTTGCCCGAAATGCGGTGCCGATGGTGCCTACGGCGACCAATGCGAGAAATGCGGCTCTTCCTTGAGCCCCGACGAACTCATCAACCCGCACTCGCAACTCAGCGGCGCGGCCTTGGTGAAGAAGCCGACCAAGCACTGGTACCTGCCTCTGGACCAATATGAGGGTTGGCTCCGTGAATGGATTCTCGAAGGCCACAAGGAATGGAAGAGCAACGTCTACGGCCAAGTGAAGAGCTGGCTCGACGGTGGCTTGCAACCTCGTGACGTTACCCGCGACCTCCACTGGGGCGTGCCCGTACCGATT
>JAEEIS010000077.1 GCA_016281475.1 Bacteroidales bacterium | reverse complement strand
GTTACGATACGGTGGTGGTGGAGATATGCCCCATAGTGACAGTGGTGCCTTGGGTGGAGGATTTCGACGGCTACGACACTGCCCGCTACAACGTCTGCTGGACGTTGGGCGGTTGGCAGCACATTGCCGCCAACTCAGGAACTTCGGCATACGACGAGGCGGGCATCCTGCAACAATACAAACAAGGCACAATGTATGCCAACCACGTAGGCGACTATATGCTTACGCCTCCCATCGTGATTCCCGAAACAGATGTCAGCAATTTGGACTTGTGGATAGAATGTGATGCCCCGCTGCAGGTGCGTGTAAGCACAAATGCCAGTTTGGACACGGCTGACTACACCGACACGCTACTGACGGTCCCCATTGTCAGTAGCAGCCGCAACGACATGTGGTGGAGGACGGCAAACATTTCGGCATACGCCGGACAGACCGTCCGCTTCGGTATCTTTAAGACGGCGGGCAACTATGCCCTTGTCAACACCGTGAAGGTGGACTACGACACCCTGCCGGTTCTTGCCGCCATCAATGGGCCGAGCACTACACTCGCCGACACTTCGATTGTCCTTACGGCATCGCTTCGCAGAGGCAGCACCGACGGGTTGCACTACAGCTGGACGTCGCTGCTGGGCGGCATCATCACACCAAACAGCGACGGCGACACGATAACTGTGTTCTATCCTTCGGGCATCGGCACCGCGAACGACACAATCACCGTGGTGGCAGCCAACCTCTACGGTGCCGACACTGGGCGGCTGGTGCTGCATGTGATAGACTGTTCGCCCGCCGACACCCTGCCATGGATAGAGACTTTTGACGACGGAATCGTCTGCTGGTACAAACCCGAAGGGAGCAAGTGGCGTGCCAATCAGCAAAACCTGTACATCGATGCCCAATACGACACGTTGGGCAGCTGGATCATGTCGAAGCCGATAGCCATCCCCGCCGACACAAACGGGGTGGCGTGCCTGACATGGAAGGTGGCGTCATCCGTGAGTACGTATCGGCACGTATACAGCGTGCTCGCCACTACAGATAGCATAGGTATTGACACAATGAACTATTCCCTGCTCTACACCGATACTGCCCAGCACACTTCTTATAGCAACTACAATACCCGCAGTGTGCGGTTGGACCAATATGCCGGGCAGTACATACGGATTGCGTTCCACAACCAGTCGCTCCCTTTGGGGGTTACCAATACAACAGGTTTGTATATCGACAATGTGGCGGTGAAGATGACATACGCACCAAATGTGGAGCTGGCCGCATCGTCGCCGACCTATTACTATGACGATACCGTTGCCATATTCACCGCCAGACTGGCAGAAGGCGGCAGGAACGGCCTCACCTTTCTCTTCCATTCGACCCTGCTGGACAGCACGATGACGATGGTGACGAATGCCGATACCGTAACGTGGACGCTGCACTATCCCGCATCGGGCGTCACAACCGACACGGTGACCGTCATAGCCACCACTGTCTATGGGAGCGACACTGCCCGTGTGGTGGTCACCGTCAACCAGTGCGGTCCAACGGAGGCTGCAAGGTGGAGCGAAAACTTCACCAGCGTTATCGCATACAATCAGGCGGAACAGCTGCCACTGTGCTGGCGCCGCTACTGGAATGGGAGCAATGCCGCATACGCGCCGCGTGTGGTTAGCAGCTACAACTATGGCAGCATAAGCGGATATTACGACTACCCCTTGCTGATGCTGGCAGGATTGATGTCGTCGCTTGACACCGTGAGCGTGGTTGAAACACCCCTCTTTGCCGACACGTTGAACAGGCTGCTCCTCTCGCTATGGTATCTGCACGAGAACGCGAACCGCGGGCAGATGTCGGTAGGCTATATGCAGGACAACACCTTTGTGTCGGTCGACGATTTGGCTCCCCAATCTGCCGGACTCACCGACACGGTGAGCCTTGCAAGCATTCCCGCCGATGTACATCGATTGGCCATCCAATGGAAACTGACCAACGACTATAAATATGGCGTTGCGATAGACAATCTGCTCATCTTTGAGCGCGACACGATGCCCAAGGTGCGGCTCCTGGCACCCTCTTCGACCTATATGGGCGACACCACCGCCTTCACAGCCGAATTGCGGGACGGTGTGACGGACGGCCTCCGCTATATCTGGCACAGCACACTGATGGACAGCACATGGATTACCCTTGGAACGGACGGGGTGACCGAAATAGTCTATACTGTCGGCGGTATCGACACACTGACTGTTGTTGCCGCCAACACCTTTGGCAGCGATACGGCTCGGGCAATAGTGAATGTAAACATCTACCCGCTACCGCAGATAACATTGACGGCATCTGATACAATAGCCTGGTTTTATAATCTGCCAAGCGTGGCGGTGGCGTATACCACAACTGTCAACGGCTGCTCCCGTAACGGGCTTACTTTTACATGGCACAGCACGCTGCTGGACAGCAGCTATACACACTCGTGGGAGTCGTCGGCACCGAGTTGGACGCTCAACTACTATGCCGCCGGTATCGATACCGTGACACTTATAGCAAGCAATGTGCATGGCAGCGATACGGCACAGGTGATAGTGCGTGTGTTCAACTGCGGAGCAACTGCGCTGCCCTACTATGAGGACTTTGAAGATGTCGCACCTACCTCCTGGATGGAGAACGAGGGCAATATGCCGACATGTTGGCTTATGGGATGGACCGGTTCTAGTACGAATGCCCGCCTGCCTTATATTGTCAGCAGCTACCATTCCATTAGCATAACTAGTAATGCGTTGCTGATGATGGCGGGACGTGATGCCAACTGCCGCAATTGGGTGCAGGTCAAACTGCCTCGATTTGCGCAGCCGCTGAACGAGTTGATACTCGCGTTAGACTACTGCCAAGAGAATGCCACGAATGGCATCCTCTCGGTGGGATATTTTGACGAGACCCTTCTCACATACACGCCTGTCGACACGCTGGAGGCGCACACGGGCAGCTATCTGCGCGATACGGTCCGTTTCTTAGGCCTTACCCCACCAGAGGGGGCGCTGATTACCCTGCGTTTCTACAACACCGTGTCGCACTATGGTGTTGCCATCGACAATGTGGCGGTGTTCGTCAACGATGCACCGACCAATCTGACGGTGGACAGCATCGGGGCATCGTGCGTCAGCCTCAGCTGGTCGCCGTCGGCGAGTGCCTCAGCCTACGTGGTGTCGGTGGATGGTGTGGGCGACACTATTGTTATTGACACCAATGTCACGCTATGCGGGCTGTACGACAACACCGACTATGAGGTGCGAGTTGCGGCCCTGATGGGCGGCGACACCAGCAACTATGTTTCTGCCACGTTCCATACCTTGCTGCTATGTGCGCCTGTGGTGAATACTCATGCCACAATTGTGGGCGACAGTCTGGTGGTCGGATGGCAATACGACACCACGGGCAGTGCTGATCCGACGGGCGCAAGGGTTGTCATCAGCGACCTGACGCTGGGCGGAACAGAGCGTGTCGACACGATAATGGGGACAGATACCACATGGACGGTATCATTTATTGCAGGCCACAGCTATGCCGTCAGCGTGCATGCCTTGTGTGACAGTGCCACCGCCCACGAGTCGGACACCGTAGTCGTGCATGTCGCAGCGAGCGTATGCGACGAGATGCGCGGCACCTATACCGACAACAGCAATTTCTTCTACACTTGGGCTCTCCGCTATTACAGTCAGGTGCTCTATCCCGCCTCGTTTGTAGCGACGGTCGACACCCTGTTCGGTATCGCCTTCCGTGTCGCCACCTCGACCAATCGTGCCAGTCGTGTATGGGATGTTTATCTTGGACACACATCGCTGTCCACGCTCACTACCCCCATCGGAGCCGACAGCCTTACACTTGTGGCGAACGACTACGTATTCCCAGTTGGCGACACAGGC
>JAEEIS010000076.1 GCA_016281475.1 Bacteroidales bacterium | reverse complement strand
CTAGATATGTAGTCCACCTCGGCTTGCGAATTCTTTGCGTGGCGTTGCCAATAGTATAGTTCATGACGGATATTAGGTGTACGGTAATGCAACAGCTCCAGTCCGGCAATCATTTCCGCCATAGGGCCTTTGTTAACGAGGTCAGAGACATCACTTGTCAAAATATGTTCAGTGAGCTCAGAGATGTCGCCTGTGGTCATATTCAGTAAACGCAACATCAAGCCTGTGTCGAGCAATAGCATCTTTTGGTATGATGAGTCGACTTCACTTCCCAAGGGTAATCCGTTGGCATTGCTATGTGTTACAGGTATCACAATTCCTGCCTTTGTGAGCATGTCCAGTGCTTTCTTTGTTTCAGCAGCTTTATAGTTGCCTCCAATGGCGGAATAAACGAACTTTTTTGTGGCTTGCACTGCAACACTCCGCATAGTGAGGCGAAGCAATGTGGGTTCAATCTTTTTGCGGTATTTTGGGAAATCATCCTCATATGTCACCACGATGTCATCCTGAGCCTCTTGGCACGCTATATAGTCGTGTGTTTCTACCCATTTGGCTACTACCTCGGGCATTCCTCCAACAAGCATGAATGTCCGCATGAGGCCTACCAGTTTCTCATAAAGGGGATGGGCAAGTGGATTGGAAGAGGTTGAGTTGTTGCGGGCCTCCATCAAGAGTTGCTCACCGTTAGCGACAAGAAACTCATCAAAGGTCATCGGGAACATAAACATGGAGTGGATGCGACCTACGCCAAAAGAAGGCAGGTCTTCCAAAGCGAATTCCAGCAACGAGCCTGCGGCCACTACATGTAATTCAGGCAAGTCTTCCTTGAAGAACCAAAGCGACATGATGGCTTCTGGGCAGGCTTGCACTTCGTCCAAGAAAAGCAGTGTTTTACCCGGCTCAACACGTTTTCCCGCGATTGCCGATATTTGGGAGATAGTCTTCTTTACGTCTATATCCCTCCCATTGAACAAAGATTTATAGGATGCTTGTTTTTCGAAATTGATTTCCACGAAATTCTCAAAGTTCTCGGCCAAATGGCGGATCGCTGTCGACTTGCCGACCTGACGTGCACCACGAAGCAGTAGCGGCTTATGGGTCTTGCGTGATGCCCATTCCAATAGGTAACTATCTATAAGTCTAGGGTAATACATGCCTTTATTGTCCTCCTATTTATTTTGCAAAGATATAAAAATAATTTTATCCAAGGAAATAAATTGTCAAAAGTAGACAAAATCCAAGGAAATAAATTGTCAGAAACAGACAAAATCCAAGGAAATGTGCGTCTGTGGCTGCCTTTCCCGGAAAATGGTTGACTTTCCCTGCGCCTTACGGCTTGTACCGTGTTATTAAAGGTCTCACCTCTTTGAGGTGATTGATAGAAGTCCCTTTTATAATTATCTATAATCGGATTGGTAGATGGGTTCTATTAATTTGAGAGTGCGTGTCTTCGACACGCTGGATATGAGGGGGCAACAGATGGCGACTTTGGTTTCGGGTGGTATTTTGGATAAAAACGGACGATTTTAGCCCTATCTTTTGGTTTCGGGTAGTATTTTGGAAGAAAATGTAAGATTTTTGCCCTGTATTTTGGATAAAATATGTATCTTTGCATCGAGTTTTATAATAAAAAAACATGGCATATTACAGGAGACTTATTGATAGCAAGCTACTTGAATGGAAGAATACACCTAGGCGTAAACCCTTATTAATTCGGGGAGCACGGCAGGTGGGGAAATCTACGGCAGTCAGAGAGCTAGGAAAAACATTCAAATATTTTGTCGAGATAAACTTAGAAAAACAGCCAGACCTGATACAGCTTTTCCCAGAGAATATTGATGTGAAAAGGACGTGTGAGAAGATTAGCGGCACCTTGGCTGTCCCCATCATCCCTGGAGAAACACTGCTTTTTATCGATGAGATTCAAGTCTCGAAGGAGGCAGTAATGTCGTTACGATATTTCAAGGAGGATTATCCAGAATTACATGTAATTGCAGCGGGGTCGCTACTTGAGTTCACTATGGAAGAACTACCCTCTTTTGGAGTGGGCAGGATTCGCTCATTGTATATGTATCCATTCTCATTTGACGAGTTTCTGATGGCACAGGGACTCGATATAATGGTTGAATACAAGAGGCGGGCATCAAGTGGAGAGCCGGTGACAGAAAAAGCACACAAAGATTTAGTGGATCAGTTGAAATCATTTTATCTAGTGGGCGGCATGCCTGCGGCAGTAACGGAATGGGTGGAGACTCACAACTATCAAGATGTAGCTCATGTGCATGGGGACATTCTGGGTTCGTATCAAGATGATTTCTCAAAATATAAAAAAAGAGTGTCGCCTGTGTTACTGAGGCAGGTGCTGAGGTCTGTGGCGCTGCAAGCCGGTAAAAAGTTTGTGTATGCTACAGCAGCAAAAAATCTACATTCATCGGTTGTTAGAGAAGCGTTGCACCTACTTACGTTAGCAGGGTTGGTGACGCCAGTGAGACACACCGACGGAACAGGTGTACCACTGGGTGCAGAAGAGAATGAAAACTATGTGAAATACCTGTTTTTTGATATAGGAATAATGCAAACAATGCTTGGCATTCCGTCAGGTGATATTCTGTTGGCCTCGGATGTGGATTTTGTGAACAAAGGTGGCGCATCAGAGATGTTTGCCGGGCTGGAAATACAGAAGTATGGAGACTTTTTCCAGAAGGCAGAGCTGTATTATTGGCAGAACTCGGCAAAAGGGAGTAACGCTGAAGTGGACTATTTGCAAGTACGTGGCGGCGTTGTTTTGCCTGTAGAAGTGAAAGCCAGTACACAGGGGGCAATGCAGAGTTTGTGGGTTTTTATGCGAAAACGGGGGCTACACAATGCGGTGAGGACATCGCTAGAAAACTTTGGTCAGTTCGAGTACGCCGATCCCGAAGATGATTTCGTTGTGCGACATATTGATGTATTGCCACTGTATGCGTTGAGTAATCTGTAACCGCGACTCTATAGCCCCCCCCTATGACACTGCAAGATGTCGGCGGCGCAAAGCGGGGAGTACACCCTCAGAGGCGAGTGGGTTGAGTCCACGGAAAGTGGTGCGTGCCTTCAGTTCGGCCAATGGCATGATGAGCAGCAGTTTGGCTATGCACTCATCGGCAAACAAGTTGCTCACAACATTCACACCGGTAAAGTCAAGCACCACACGTTTGTTTCTGCGAAACAGACGTTTCCTCGCCTCACCAGACAATCAGGCTTGTCTGGATTCGGCTTAACGAATACGTTCATCCTGCTCAAGCAACAGCATCAGACGTTCCCCGCCGACCCACGCTCATGCGCAGTCCTTCGTCGTTGAAGAAACCGACAATACGCGAGAACAATAAGCCTAAAGCAACTTGGCTAATTGCAGTCAACCGAGAGCCTTTATTTCTTGTCCGCCAGAGCACCGGGCTCCTGCTTCTTCTTGTAGCGGATGCTGACTGTGGCGAAGATGCAGACCACAGGGATGAAGACGTAGATGTAGCCCTCGATGCATTCGATGGCAAGCATCGTGACGGCTTCGATGCCGACAAAGAAGGTGAGGGCAATAAGCAGGCAGCGACCCACATTATGGGTACGAACAATGTCGACGATAGTCTTGGCAATAATCATCAGCAGCATCAACGTCTGGTACACCACCATAATCCACACTCCGGTGATGGGGGCAAACTCGTCGAACAGGCCCGTGACGGAGACACCAAGGAGCATTATGAAAATGACATACTGCCACTCCATCCACTGTTTCTCCACCATGCCCATTGAGTCGCTCAGATGCGCCACCACCTGCATCACGGCAGTCATGAAACAATAGACAACGTAGGTGAGCAACACCTCGCCGAGCATCGACCAGCCGATACCCACGATGCTACGCTGGCAGAACCAGCCGATGCAGACCTCATTGCGGTGAAGGTCAACGTCCATAAATGACGGAAGGTCGGCAGAAAAACAATAGTAATAAGTGGCGACAAGTGCCAGTCCCACCACCGCGTAGAGCAACGGATATAGGCCGCGATTGTTTTTGTAATAGATTTGATGGGTTGCTATGTGCATGATGACAGCCAACACAAGCAGGAAAATAGGAATTGTTATTGGATGCAGGCCCAGAGGATTGCCATGTTGAAGATTGAGCAATTCGGGCAGATTGGTCATCGGCGCGTTGGCGTTGATGTACTCAGAGAGGGCTTGTAAAAACATGATACTACGATTTATATTATTATTTGAGATTCAGAACCAAATTGACGTATTAATTACGTAAACATGATATATTAACGTTCATTTCGGTTATTTATTGTGTCTTTCACTTTATATTTTGCAAGCTCCAATTCCCACTCCCCAGCGGACAGGGTTCGCTCGCTGGCGGTGCCGGGAAAAACCGTGGCGGTGGTGCCTTGCGGGACAGTTACGCGCAGACGACCATCCTCGATGTCGACGCGGATGTCGCCAAAGAGGGTGGGCTTGGTGGCCTTGACCCACGTGATGCCCTCGCAGGGCTGTGGGTCGACATAGAAGTGCCTGTAGCCCGGCTCGTCGGGGTCGGGACGAATGCCTGCCAAGGCTTGATAGAACCAGATGCCGATGCCGTTGTAGCAGTTGTGCACATGGCTGCGCTCGCCGTCCCACGACTCCCATGTGGTATATTGAGAATTGAATATTGAGAATTGAGAATTATCTGGGTGCGGCAGCCGTCCTCGTCCCCTCTTGAGAGGGGTCCGCCGATTGGTGGGGGGGATGTCCAAGGGAGGGGTGGCCGCAAGGTCGGGGTATGTTTCACCTTCTTCAATTTGGGCATTAATCATATATAGGTATCCCGGGTAGTCCGGCTGCCGCAGGATGGTGGCCATCAGGTCGGTCTGCCGCTCACGGATAGCCCATTCGGTGAAGATGGGCACCCCCATCAGCCCCACGGCGATATGGGCGTTGTATTTGCCCCAGCTGTCCGCAATCAGTTTGTCTTGAACCATCTGTCGGGTCGCGCTGTCCAGCACAATGTCGGCCAGCAGGGCATACGCCATATCAATCGGTGTGCCGTTGGCGTAGGTGCGTGTCTCGGGGTGGTAGTATGCCCGATGTATGTCGGCAATCAGCCGCTTACGCCAAGCCTCGAAACGAAAGGCATCCTCCTCGTTGCCCGTCAGCCGTGCCATCCGCACCATGTCGGCGAGACACTCACTGATGAAGCAGTTGCTCACAAACAATGCCGACTCCCCCTTCACGTCCACCCCCTTGGGTGCCAGCCAGTCGCCGAGGAACCACATGCGTCCCTCGTCGGGCCACGGCTGCAGCAGCCCGTCGGGGCTGTACCGCTCCACGTATGCCAGCCAACGCTTCATCTGGTCGTAGTGGCGGTCTATCAGCGTGCGGTCGCCATAGTTGAGGTAGGTGCGCCACGGAGCCTTGACGATAAAGCCGCTCCAGTAGGGGCCGCCCCCCGTGGGGAACGCCGGTGCCACGTAGGGCAGCGAGCCTGTGCTGTCCATCGCGTCAGCCCACGCCGTGAGCCAGTTATAGTAGGTGCTGCGCACGTCATAGATGGTCTGCAACGTCATGGTCGACGAGTTGCCGTCGCCCCCATAGCCCATGCGCTCCAAATGCGGGCAGTCCACCATATAGCCGCTGAAAGTCAGGCACGAGAGGGTGTATTTCACCATATCATGTATGGCATTCAGCCTCGGGTCAGAACACTCGAAGGTGGCACCCTCCTTGGGGTCTACGGCACTAATCTGATACGCCCTGGGGGCAATACTATCATTCTCCAACCCCTGTATGCGCACATATCGGAAGGAATGGAAGTGAAAACTGTTGGAAAAAAACTCAAAACCAGCTGGGCCGTCTGAAACATACACATCCGTTTCGGTGTGGGGCGGCTCGGCCTGCAGATGGTCCAAATACTCCATTGTCACCTCGCATCTGGCAGGCAGCGAAAAGAAAAACACCTCAAACTGACCCGTCACCACACGCCCAAAATCGACCAGCACCGAACCGTCCGTCTGTCGCTGCACCGACCTCGGTCGCAGTTTTTCCAAGAGACGGTTGCCTTCAAACTCCTGCGGTGTGACCCTCATGTGCGGGAAACTCACCTCCGTGGCTGGCCGCCATAATGGCTCATAGCGCACGTCAAATCGTTCACCCCCAAACTGCAGCGGCTGCCAACTGCCCGTATAAGTGATGGCGCTTGGCGAAGCCTCCCAAGTGCTGTCGGTCACAAGCAGCGTATCCGTCCGCCCATCCACCTCTCGGCACACCACGGCATGCACCACAGCGGGCATACCATATATCCTCCCCCAACCCTGCCCTAGCCAAAGGCCAATCTCATTCCTCCCCTTTCGAATCGAAGAGCTGATGTCGTATGTTACCGACAGCGAATGCTTGTCGAGCTGCGACACCGCAGGCTGCAACACCTTGTCACCCACCAATACTCCATTAACATTAAGTATATGATAGCCAATGGAATTGACCACGGCATACACCCCTTCGGTCGAACCAGTCAAGTAAAACTGCTTGCGCAGCACCGGCATCTCGGCAAAGCCACTGTCAACCTTGCAGCCGATATACTGCGCCCCAGCCGGCAACCCCGCCACCAAAGCCACAAGCAATACAAGTATTTCCCCAATCTTCATAATCATTACATTTAACGTAATTATTTAACGTCCATATACCTATCACACTTAAACATGATACTTTAAACCATTTTTGCGTTTCCTTTCGCTTTGCAAAGATACAAGAATAATCCGACATAACCACAAAAAACAAATTCCCACCCCTTCCTCCCTCGAACCGTCCCTCCTTTTTCGATTCATCAACGGTCCTTCTTCGGTTCTAGAGCGAAGAACTACCATCAATCAGTGTGACAAAACCATAGCTTTGGCGGGAGTAAGTCAAACCGAAGGTGCTAATTTGTAGTAAAGAAAAAATGGAGTGGCGACACAATAATATGAAAAAAAACGCGTTTCTAAATAAGACACTTAAAATCCGAAACGCTATGAAAAAATACACCCACGCCTGGCTGGCATTCATGGCCATCAAACGACTCCAAACAGCCAATATTCCCGAAGCTAACCGCGAGGACGCACAGAGCCTCGTGAAATGGTTCCACGACTACCGCGACTTCGTCATCGAAGGCTCGTGGTATCCCGACGAGGTGTTCAAAGACATGTCCACCAGCCATGTCATCAAATATCGCCCCAGCGACGAAACGCGGGAGCAGAAATTCAAAAAGCTCCCCAAGACGATGAAACTCTACACCCTCGGACAGAAGTCCAAGCTGTACAAAAAGCCCTTCGTCATCGAGTCGGGCAACTGTGCCGACCGCTGCGAGTCGTTGGCCCACAGCATCATCGACTGTTTCAAGATACTACGCATGGAAGACCGCGGCTGCCCCATCTCCCCCACGGGCAACCACATAGCCATGCGCTTCTTCATCCTCAGCCACTACATAGCCGACTGCCACATGCCGCTGCACTGCGACTGCCGGTCGTTCTCGTCGGGCAAGAACATCCACGGCTTCATCGAAACCCAGTGGGACACGCAGGTGAAAAATTCCTACTCTATCGACACCGCCAACAACCGTTTCTTCTATGGACCCGACGGCTACCCCCTGCCCAAGAAGCCCACACCGCTGATTCAGGCTGTTGAGGACGACCTCCTCAACCGCGAATACATCCACGAATGGGGCACCGGCAACGGCAACACCTGGGACTACATGAGCGCCATCTCGGAATATTCCTACCTCATGTCCTACCGCCTCATTCCCGACAACTACAACGAGGATAACCTCACCAAAGAAGTCTTCAAGGCCACCGAGACCTACCAGCGTTTCGACGAGTACAGCCAATACATACTCAGCGATGCCATCGACTCCATCGCCCGCGTATGGCTCCACGTCTGGGCCCGCTACCGCAAATGGGTGAACGGAAAGTAAATCCAAAAGCGTCCACACCACACAATAAAAAACACATCGACACGTTACCACATTATATCAACCTAAAATCACAAACATTATGGGTATCATTATTAGCATTATCATTGGCGCACTGGCAGGCTTTCTGGCAGGCAAACTTATGAAAGGTGCGGGCTTTGGCTTCCTCGTCAACCTATTAGTCGGCATCGTAGGCGGTTTCCTCGGTGGGAACCTGCTCGCATGGCTTGGCATCAATTGGGGCACCACGGTGGTGGGCTATCTCGTCACCTCCGTCATCGGAGCCTGCCTGCTGCTCTGGATTGTCTCGCTTTTCTCTAAGAAGTAGACACTGTCATCACAATCAAAACAATCTTTTCATGGCCGCACTCTCCATGTGAGGGTGCGGTTTTTTTGAAAAAAAGACGGTATGTGAAAAAAAAAGTGTATTTTTGCAAATTTAAGAGTCGTGCCATGAACGAACGCCACCGCAAGAAACGCCAATCCGCCATGCGCTATGTGCTGGCTCTGCCGCGCAGCGTATGGTACAACTTCCGCCTCCTTCCCTTGAAGCAGGCGAGGCATTTGCCTTTGCTCATATCGCACCGCACCAAGGTGGTCGACGTGTCGGGCAGAATCACGCTCCACGCCGAAAGGCTGCGAGTCGGGCTGGTGAAGATAGGTTTCAACACCTGCCAGATGTCCGACTTCCGCTACCATCGCACCCAGATTAATATTCGGGGCAGGCTGGACTTGTTGGGCGAATGCGCCATCGGTGCGGGCAGCAGCATAGAGGTGTCGGAGACGGGCCGTCTCACACTTGGCGACCATTTTAACATGGGGCCCTGCTCCCTTATCATCTGCAACCACAGCATCACCTTCGGTAAGGATGTGCTCACCTCGTGGCGATGCACCTTTATGGACACCGACCAGCACCAACTGGTAGACAGCGAGGGCCGATGCTGCAACGAAGACCGACCCATCGTGATGGGCGACAACGTGTGGTGCGGCTGCAACGTGATTGTGACGAAAGGAACGCACGTTTGCTCTCATGTCACCATCGGGGCCGGGAGCTGCGTACACGGCGTATTCGAAGAGGAGCGCACCGTCGTTGCCGGCAATCCGGCACGGGTGGTGCAACACGGAAAGTGGAAAACTTATTAAATTGAAAATTGGAAGTTGAAAAGCGGCTGCCGCACCCAAATATTCTCTAACCTCTAACCCTTAAACAATGGAACGATATATATTTCTCGACATCGACGGAGTGCTCAACACGGAACGGAGCTACAAGTCATTCGTCTACGCAGGGCAGCCCTGGCGGGACGAGAACGGCCCATTCTTCGACCAAGAGTCTGTCGGCAACCTACGCCATATCATCGATGCCACCCAGGCCGACGTGGTCATCACCTCAACATGGAAACACAAGGGACTGGATGCCATGCACCGGCTGTGGACCCTGCGCGAGATGCCCGGCATACTGCTGGGCGTAACGCCCGAATCTTCGTCCAACGACTTCTACTGCTCGCGCGGAATGGAAATATTGAAATGGCTGTCACAGAACGCTCCCGACGACCCCAACGAATACCGCTATGTGATTATCGACGACAGCCAGTTCATCCTGCCCGAGCAGATGCCCTATCTGGTAAAAACCTCCTCCGAAGTGGGCATTACGAAAGAAGATGCCGAGAAGGCGATTGCGACATTGGGACATGCGGAATAGTCGAACGGAATCAGAATGGTCGGAGGGAATCAGAGATGCCAGAATAAGTGGGATTATTCATACAATTGGGAAAGCCTCTGCTGGTATTCCTTTGCCTGGGCGGTCTTGCCCAAGCTCCGACACACCTTCACCAGCGCCCTCAACAGGGGGACACTCGTACTGTTCAGTCCTTCGGCACGCATCAGATATTTATAAGCCTTATCGTTCTCTTTCAACAGCTGATGGCTCAATGCCAGCATGAATGTTGATGGGAAATCACCAGGAAACATCTGCACAATCCGCTTTGCCACTCTTTGAATACGTCTGGCCATAACACTGTCGGCCACAGTGAAGCGGACCGAGTCGTCAATGTTGGCAAACATCTCCTCCATATAGTCGTTCATCCCCTCGACCAGCAGCCCCTCCATCATATCCTCTGGGACATTGGGGAAAGACCACCTATGGCCGATTTGGCTTGAATAGTTCAGTGTTCGTTCAATCTCACCAGCGAAAGCGTCCCATCTACGCAGTTGTCCAAGAAAAAATATCTTGCCAAAGCGGAGGTCGAGACGGTCAGGAAAGAGGGCTATGCCCTCCTCTATAGCCACCAATCCGCTGTCCGCCATGGGCGAAATAATCACGTCGGACTGTTGCCCCATGGCAAGATTGGCATAAAAGTTATAACGGGCAATGAAAAGATTGACATCCCCTGGTGCCTCCTGCTGCCACAATTCAAGTGCCTGACGCTGTCCGACAACATCGTCGCGACGGAAAGCATCGTCAAAGGCATCGGAATACGATTGCGCATGTATAGCACCTATGCACAACATTATCAACAGAAAAGAAGCTATGCGTTTCATTATTGTCAGGATTATTTCAAAAGGCAAAAATACAAAAAGTTTTTCATTTCGCTAAAAAATCGTATTTTTGCAACTTGTAACAGACACAACTGCCCATGAAATTCCTCCTCATCACCCCGCCGCTAACACAGCTCAACACCCCCTATCCCGCCACCACCATGCTGAAGGCCTTCCTTGAGAGCCACGGGCATAGGGCCGCCCAAGCCGACTTGGGCATCGAGTTGGTGGACAGGATATACTGTCGGGAATGGCTCAGCCATTACGCCGAGGGCATCTGTGAGACTGACGAGAAGGCTTACATGCAGCGTTGCAGCGACATCGTGGAGCCCGTGAAAGCCTTCCTGCGAGGACAGGACAACACCCTCGCCAGCCGCATCGCCAACCGCAGCCTGCTGCCCGAAGGGCCACGTTTCGAACAGCTGGCAGACTTGGAATGGGCCTTCGGCACCAGCGGCACCGAGGACAAGGCGCAACACCTAGCCACCCTCTTCATCGAGGACATCGCCGACTACCTCCGCGACCATACCGACCCCCATTTCGACCTCATCCGCTACGCCGAGCAGTTGGCCAACTACGCCCCCACTTTCGACGAGCTGGATGCCGCGCTCCGCGCGCCTGCTACAGTCATCGACAATCTGATGCTGAAACTGTTGCAGCAGCATCTGGATGCGGAACGCCCCGATGCCGTAGGTTTCACCATTCCCTTCCCCGGCTGCCTATACGGTGCCTTGCGTTGTGCCCGGTTCATCAAGCAACAGCACCATCTACCCGTTATCCTGGGTGGCGGTTTTGTCAATACCGAATGGCGTAAGATGAGCGACAGACGCCTGTTCGACTATTGCGACTACATCACCTTCGACGACGGCGAGCTGCCCCTGCTGCGCATTGCCGAGCATCTGGAAGGCCGACTGGCCGCCGACCAGCTGGTACGCACCATCACCCCGGCGGCTCCTTTTTTGGTAGAAAGCACCGAAAACATACCTAATCAGGAACTCCCAGCACCGGACTTCGATGGGTTGCCATTAGAAAAATACCTCTCCCTCGCCGAAATGACCAACCCCATGCACCGCCTGTGGAGCTGCGGACGGTGGAACAAACTGATGATGGCACACGGCTGCTACTGGCACCGCTGCGCCTTCTGCGACACCAGCCTCGACTACATAGGCCGCTACGACACTCCCAACGCCGCCACCGTGGTGGAGCGCATGGAGCGCATCATGGCGCAGACCTGCAATAGCGGATTCCACTTCATCGACGAGGCTCTGCCGCCCAAACTGCTCAAGGAGGTGTGCGAAGAGATTCTGCGCCGAAGGCTGACAGTCAGCTTCTGGGGCAACATCCGTTTCGAGAAAGCCTACACCGCCGAACTCTGCGACCTGATGGCAGATGCTGGATGTGTGGCAGTGAGCGGCGGGCTTGAGGTGGCATCTGACCGACTGTTGCGACTGATGGACAAAGGTGTCACCATCGAGCAGACCGTGCAGGCCTGCCGCCATTTCCGCGACGCAGGCATCATGGTTCATACCTACCTCATGTACGGCTTCCCCACCGAGACGCTCCAAGAGACCCTCGACGCGCTGGAGACGGTGCGACGCATGTTTGACGAGGGCATAGTGCAGAGTGCCTTCTGGCACCGCTATGCCATGACCTGCCACAGTCCCTCGGGACGCGAACCCGAACGCTTTGGTGCCCGTCGCACAACGACAACTCCAAACCCCTTTTGCAACAACGAGGTGGACTGGTCGCCCACGCAAGGGGGCAGCGAGCAGTTCGACTACGATATTGAAGAAGTTGGCAACGGTCTCCGCATTGCCACCTACAACTATATGAACGGACTAGGGCTGGAGCAGCCCGTGCGCAGCTGGTTCCCCGGCATCCGTTTCCCTAAACAGAAAAAACACCATTCAAGATGAAACACTGGCTTGCCGAAATCATGGTGGCGATTGCTGCCACCGCATGTCTACTGCTGTTTTTCAATCCCAAACAGCCAGACAAACTAGTGTGCATCGAAGGACATGAAAAGACTGGCGCATGGTACGAGACGAAAGGCATCTTTCCCCTCTCCAACATCCTTTTCGGCATGAGCTACCGATGCCTGCACCTGTATGGAAGAAGCACTACTACATTCCTCGTCGACTTTGCATTACCCTCCTACCGGCCTGGAGAGAATCTCCGCCTATGGATTCTTCCAAAGGACGCTGAACGGCTACAAGTCGACCCCGACATCGAAGTGCGTGTCTATGCCGCCGACGTACAAGACACCTACACCCAGCGTTGGACACACGTCGTAGCCAAGCATCCCCACGGGCAAGGTGTGTTCCTCGCCATCGGCATCATACTGATGGTGCTATTTTTAGTGATGGTAATAAACAAAATCTGTTTCCGAAAACCGCCTCTCACAGGTTCCGATTCCGCCTCCACTGGGCGTACTTGATGCGGTTGAGGGCCATGTGCTTTGTTGCCTTCCTGAACGTGGATTCGTCTGCCTCTGCCAACGATTCTAACCTCTCCTTACCATCATCGTCCAATTCATAGCGGGCCTCCGCATTGATATTATACGGACACACCAACTGGCAGCAGTCGCACCCAAAGGCATAGCCCGACAGCCGCACATCGTCGGGCAGGCTCTCGGCCCTGTTCTCGATAGTGTGATACGATCCACAACGCCTAGCATCGTTCCAATATCCGCCTCCCGGTGCCGGCACCAAGCATCCATTGGGGCACGCCTCCACACAACGATGGCAGTCGCCACAGCCGTTCTCCATCGGGCTGTCGTACGCATCCACCTCAAACGTAGTAACCAACTCGCCTATATAGCAGTAGCTTCCCAATTCGGGATTGACCAACAATGTATTGCGTCCACGCCACCCCAATCCGGCACGCACCGCCCAAGCCCTGTCGCTGATGGGGACAGTGTCGACGCATGGCTTCGCCTCAAATTCTGGATACTCCTCACGTATGACGGCAATCAACTGAAACAGCATCCCCTTCACCCGCTCATGATAGTCCTGCCCGTAGGCATATTGCGCTATCTTCGCCTTGCCCCCCATGCGCTGCGATGGCTTGTAGCCCAGCAGCACCACTATCACCGACCTTGCCCCCGGCACTAGCAAACGTGGGTCGTAGCGCATCTCCACGTGCTCCGCCATATAGCCCATATCGGCATGGCACCCCTCCGCCAGCCACGGTCGCAGATGCAACTCATCGTCCCTCAGGGAGGTCGCCTCCGCTATGCCGCAGGCATCAAAGCCCACTTCACGCGCCAACGACTTGACCACTTGAAAATCAAGTATCATTTTAAATTGAGAATCGAAAAATGAAAAGTAAGAATTATCTGGGTACGACAACCAATTTTTAATTCTTAATTTTTAATTTTCTTGCTTCCCTTATACAATTCAAACTGAATGAATCGGCAGTCCAGCTGGCCGTTCAGCAACGGAATCTTCTTGCTGGGCTTGAGCCCGATATGCTTCATCGCCTCGAAGTCGCTGGTGATGAGCCACACCTCACAGTTCTCGCCATATTTCTTCTTGAACGTGTCGCCCAGCAGCTCGTACATGGCATTCAGATCCTCCACCTTGATGCGTTCGCCGTAAGGGGGGTTGGTGACAATCAGCGTCCTACCCTCGGGCGGGTCTTGGTCCTCGAACGAGCCGTTGAACAGCATCACATCCTTGTGCAACTTGGCATACTCCAAGTTCTTCTCGGCCTGCTGCAGCACCTGCAAATCGATGTCGTTGCCCCATATCTCGCAGTCGAAGTCGCCCGATCCAATCTTCTTATCTTCCTGCGCCTTCACGCTCTTCCACTCGCCAAGGTTAAACTCCTTCCAACGTTTGAAGGCGAAGCGGTCGCCGCGGTAATACTGCGCAGGGATATTGTTGGCCATCATTGCCGCCTCAATCAGCAGGGTGCCCGAGCCGCACATGGGGTCGTAGAAATTGCAGTCGCACTTCCAGCCCGCCAACTTGATCATGCCTGCCGCCAGCACCTCGTTGATGGGTGCCAGACCCACAGCCTGACGATAGCCACGCTTGTGCAGCGAGTCGCCACTGGAGTTCATCAGCAGGGTGACGTGGTTGTCACGGATGTGCAGGGTGAACTTATAGTCGGGATTCTCGGTGTCAACCGTAGGCCGCTGGCCGAAATTGCGACGGAAACGGTCCACAATGGCATCCTTAGTCTTCAAGGCCGCATAATACGTGTGGGTGAATATCTCGCCACTGGTCGTGCTCTCTATCATCATGGTGCAGTCCACGTCCAGTATCTTCTCCCACTGTATTCGGTACACCTGGTCGTACAGCTCCTTCTCATTGTTGGCCGTAAACTCGGCAAACGGTTTCAAAATGGCAAGTGCCGTACGGCACACATAATTGGCGCGATACAGCAGCCGCATGTCGCCCTCGAAAGTGACCGCACGGTTAATACACTCTATGTTCTCCGCGCCGCACTCCCTCAGCTCCTCTGCCAACACCTCCTCCAAGCCCATCATGGTCTTGGCAATCATCTTAAACTTCTCTCTTCCTGTCTGCTGCGGCACCACCTTGCCGCCTGTTTTTTGTATTATCATATCAATTGAATGTGTAAATGTGTAAATGTGCGAATGCGTAAATCAGACTAACGAATTAACACATTAACGAATTAACATTTTTTCTTCCATTTCTTTATTCTATGCTGCACCTTATGCCCCTTCAGCGTACCGTTGAGGATGGCAGTATTCAGTTCGTAACCCATCATTATCACCAAGCTGTTCAAAAAGAGCCACAGCATGGCTATCAGCACCGTACCGATAGAACCATACAACAGGTTGTATCGGTTGAAGTTGGCAAGGTATACCTTGAACCCCCACGACATCAGGATAAACATCGCCGTGGCAAACATCGCTCCCGACGAGAAGAAGCCCACCCGCTGCTTCTTCAGCGGAATGATGTAGTAGACCGAACT
>JAEEIS010000013.1 GCA_016281475.1 Bacteroidales bacterium | reverse complement strand
TACGAGAAGCAGGAATTCCAGGACGACCTGGACAGCGCAATGATGTACAACATCATCCAGAACGAGATTGCTCCCACATTCTATAACAAGGACTGGGACAAGGATTTCTCTCCCGAGTGGATCAAGTATATCAAGAACACCATTGCCAAGGTTGCGTGCGACTTTACCACCAACCGCATGATGGAAGACTACATCGAGCGCTACTACTTGCCGCAGGCAAAGCGTTACAACAAGATGATAGAGAAGGACTTCCTCAAGGCTCGCGAGATTGCGCAGTGGAAGAAGCGCATGTACCGTGCATGGCCCGAAATCGAGATCCGCAGATACGACAATATGGGCGACAGCGCAGTGCGATATTCCCTTGGCGAGAACCACTACTGGGAGGTAGAAGTCTATCTGGCAGGTCTAACTCCCGACGAAATCGGCATAGAGTGCCTTATCACCGAGCAGGACAGCAAGGGCAAGGACCATATCAGCGAAGTTCACCAGTTTGAGGTGGTAAGTTTCGAAGACTGCGTGGCCGTTTATCGCACCAACCTGACTCCCGCCAAGGTCGGCACCTATCAGTTTGCCACCAGAATGTTTGCCAAGAGCCCCGATATGGCCCATAGGCAAGACTTTGAATTGGTAAGATGGCTGTAATCGCAACAACCGGTTTTTTTGACGGGGTGCACACCGGCCACCGCAAGGTGATAGACACCCTTTGCAGCACCGCCGCAGCGCGGGGCGCAAAGAGCGTCGTGGTCACTTTCTGGCCGCACCCCCGCAACGTCCTGCGTCAGGATTCGCGCGAACTGCGCCTGCTCACCTCCCTGGAAGAGAAGAAGGAGCTTTTAAAAGCCGCCGGTGTAGACGAAATCCGCGTGCTTGACTTCACCCGCAGCTTCAGCAAGATGAGCTGCGAGCAGTTCCTCAAAGATTATATCATAGGTGAGCTGGGGGCAGACGCCCTGATTGTGGGCTATGACCACCATCTCGGCAACCCGGCCTTCTCTACCGACATCACCAAAGTAGCCAAAGGGCTGGGGCTTGAGACCATCAAGGCGCGCAGCGTATCGGACCAGTACAACACCATAAGTTCTACCTACATCCGCAATCTGGTAGCCACCGGAGGTATCGAGCGTGCCAACAAACTGCTGGGCTACGAATACAGCCTTCGCGGCGTGGTTGTCAGCGGCAACGGCATCGGCCACAGGATCAACTACCCTACCGCCAACATGCAGCTCTACGAGCCGCTGAAGGTCATTCCCGAGCAAGGTGTATATGCGGTAAAAGTGTATGTGGAGGGCGGCAGTTACTACGGCGTCTGCAACATCGGCACCCGCCCTACCGTAAGTGACGACCGATCTCTTGTAATCGAGACTCACATTCTAGATTTTAACGAAGAGGTTTACGGACTTGACATCCGGTTCGACTATTGCGCCAAACTGCGTTCGGAACAGAAATTTGCATCGCTGGAAATGCTCAAGGCACAGCTGGGACACGATATTGCCCAGACCCGCGAGTATTTCGGAATATAAAACAACCCGTATGGAATCTGTAATCATATTTCTGGTATGGCTGGCCATCGTCGTGGTGGGCGTCGTTGTAAGCGCAAAGAAAAAGGCGCGGCAGCAGACGTCTTCTACCGGGACACAGACCAACCGCCGGAGATGGGACGAGGAGATAGAAAGACGCATCAGGGATTTTCAGGAACAGCTTAAAAACAGCTCCAGGGCGGAAGATTCGCTGGAGGAGCCGGTGGCTGTTGAGGAAAGTCTTGAAAACGAACCCTCGGAGCCCATATCAAAACCGCAGCCGGCTGCTGCCAAGGCAGACCCTGCACCTACCGCTGCGGCCGCTCCCGCAAAGGACAAGGAGATGGACTTTGACCCGGTGGAGATGGTTGTCTATTCAGAAGTCATGAAACCCGGCTACGAAAAATATTAGCCCTAATTCCAAATTATTACTATATTTGTGCTGCAAAACACCAAAAGGGTCCCCTGGCAAAGGGGATTCTTTAATTTTTTATCGTTTATTATGGCAGAAGTACACTATTTGACACAAAAGGGACTCGACGACCTCAAAGCCCAACTGGAAGAGGCCATTGCACAGCGTCCCATCATATCCAAGGCGATTGCAGAGGCTCGCGACAAAGGCGACCTGAGCGAGAACGCCGAATACGACGCAGCCCGCGAAGCACAGGGCCTGCTGGAACTCAGAATCAGCAAACTGCAGGACACCCTGGCCACCGCCCGCGTAATTGACGAGAGCAAGATTGACACCGACACCGTGCAGATGCTCAACAAGGTCAAGATAAAGAACACGGCAAACGGCGCGGTGATGGAATACACCATCGTGGGCGAGAGCGAAGCCAACTTCCGCGAAGGCAAGCTGGCTGTGGGAACTCCCATAGCCAAAGCCCTGCTGGGCCATAAGAAAGGCGAAGTTGTGGACGTACAGGTTCCCTCCGGCCTCATCAAGTTCGAAATCATAGACATATCCATCTAATTATGGCAACGATATTTTCAAGAATAGCAGCCGGCGAGATTCCTTCTTACAAGGTTGCCGAAAGTGAAGATTTCTTCGCATTCCTGGACATCAACCCCATGGTTGAGGGGCACACCCTGGTAATTCCCCGCAAAGTGGAGGCAGATTATATCTTTGACCTGGACGACGAAACCTATCAGGGTCTCACCTCCTTTGCAAAGAAGGTGGCCGAAGCCATCAAGAGGGCAATCCCTTGCAAACGCGTCGGGGTG
>JAEEIS010000075.1 GCA_016281475.1 Bacteroidales bacterium | reverse complement strand
GGTGCCCCCTTGCGGTCAATCCACGGCTCGTTGCAGATGCTCCACGACTCCACCACACCCCACTGCGCATAGATGCCCCAATGCATCATAAAGCCAAACTTCAAGTCCTGCCATTGGTCGATACGGTTCAAGATTACAGGGTCGGTCTCGGGCTGCTGTTCATTCTGTGCCAATGCCATGCCACCCGACAGCACCGCCGACAGAAGCAACAATGTAAACAATCTCTTCATGGTACTATTTTTTTGCAAAGATACACAAAAATAATTGATTTATACACAGACAAATGAAAAATATTCATAGGACACGAACCGAAAAGAGAATGTGCGAATGTGTAAATGTGTGAATGTGTTAGTCTTTGAATGTATATGGCAACCTCTAAAAATAGCCCGTTAGGGCTTTTCGTTCAATAGAAACGCGTTGATTAACAATAATTATTTCCCGTAGGGAATTTCTTTTAATCCTAATTTTTTGAACCTACCATATACCAATCAACAAATTCAAATAATAATTATCCGCATGTATCCTACTAGACGGCCTGATAGGCCATAAACCCATAGCCCAGGGCATCGCCCAGGGACATGGGTGCATAGGCTATCGCCCTGAATATGGGCTAAAGCTCAATCCTGTTTTTGCTATTGCCCCTTCAGGGCGATTGTACTGCATCTCCTTTACCCAAGGCATTGCCTTGGGCTGATTTCTCGTTGCCCCGTTGGGGCGTTTCAGCCTATTGCGGATAATCAAATTCAAAATCACCCCTGACCATCCAGTCGTGGCTCGCGTCTAATTTTCAATTTTCAACTTTCAATTTTCAATTTATTTTGTAACTTTGCACTTTTAAACAAATCAATCTAACTATGCGCAAAACACTATCAATCATCCTCCTGCTTGCCGCTGTCACCACCCTGTCGGCACAAAGCAAATGGAGCTATCGCCTCGGTTTCGGTGGTGAAATGAAATCGGGTAACGTCAATACCACCATTTTTAACAACAACGGCGGCATCGAGCGCAACGACAGCACTCTCGCCTTCGACGCCAACTACGCCATCGTCTACGGCATGAAGGACAAGGTGGTGTTCGACAAGAGCCTCACCGCCAACATGAAGTTCGACCTATGGCAATACGACCGCTGGTCGCCCTTTGTGTCGCTGACCTACTACAACAACAAGTTCAAAGGCTACGAATACAAACTCAGCTTCCTCGCCGGTGTCAAATACCGCCTCTTCTGGAACGAGAAGTGCGACTACTCCCTCAGCGCGGCCTATGTCTACGACTATGTCTACTACTTCAAGTACAACGCCGATGGTCTCATCCCCGAGTCTGAACGCCTCAAACCCCAGGTCAACCGTTTCTCGCTACGTTTCAAGGCTCGGCAAAGCATCACCGACTATGTCACCATCAAGCACACCACCTTCTACCAACCCTCCATCACCGACTTCGCGGGCGACTACATCGTCAGCAGCATCACCAGCCTCAGCACCAAGCTGACCACCCACATGTCGCTCGACCTCAACTTCAACTACGAATACCACAGCCTAGTGCCCAAAGGTGTGCAGAAGCAGGACATCATCACCTCCGCCACTCTCAGCCTCAAATTCTGACCCCGCACACTCTGCTTTACCCTAACAAAATAGCAAAAAAACAAAAAAAACCTTGCCATATCAGAAAAAGTTCGTATCTTTGCAACCTCAAAACAACCCCAAAAACGGTGCTTTTTGAACTGATAATAGTAAGGTAAACAAAATAATAACAATCGTTTAAGAGCCACTGCTTAAAACGGCAAAACACACAGAAAAAACATGAAAAAAGGAATTCACCCCGAGAACTATCGCCTCGTTGTGTTCAAAGACATGTCTAACGACAACATGATTCTCACCAAGAGCTGCGCCGCCACCAAGGAGACCGTCACCTACACCGACGGCAACGAGTATCCCGTGGTCAAGTTGGAAATCTCCAACACCTCGCACCCCTTCTTCACCGGCAAGCTGAAACTGGTTGACACCGCCGGACGCGTCGATAAGTTCATGAGCAAGTACAAAAAGTACGCCAAGAAATCTGAGTAGAAAGTAATTTGTTTTAGGTTTTAGACTAAAAGCCTCCCGCATCTGCGAGGGGCTTTTAATTTTTTATTGAGCACAATAGCAACTTTCAACTCTCAACTTTCAACTCTCAACTCACCCTATCAAAAAACGTCCCACTCGCGTCTTCAGCAGCAGCCAGGTGCCCGCCACGCTCAACGCCAGAGTCACCGCCAGCACCACCCACGGCATCAGCCACACCCCCACTGCACTACCGCAGCACCACTGCGGAAAACCCGAGAAGAAATATATCGGCTGCATAAAGAACATGTGCAGCACATACACCCCATAGCACAACCGCGAGCACTCCCGCAGCCACCCACTAGGCTGGGCCTCTTCAGTGCGATGTCGCCTCAGCCACAGCATCGTCGTGGCATACACCGCCAATATCCCCCCTGCCGTATGTCCCAGCGTCAGCAGGTGCAACACCGTCTGCGAACAACCCTGCAGCCATCGCGGACACTTAAACGCACACCCCGGCAGATACAGGTTCGTGGCCTGTAAATGCAGCAGCAGAAACACCACATACACTCCCCACAACGCCGCCACCGTCCAGCCATCTCCTCTCGCCCCTCTCCCATCCTTCCGCAACGCCCGCAACCAATACCCCAAATAGAAATAAAACAAGAAATAAGGCGCACGCGACAACCCCATCTTCAACCCCGTCACCCGCAGCAGCGACACCCCTGCCAACGCCACCAACAGCACCCATCCCACAGGGCGGTACCACGCCTCATGCCTCTCGCGCAACCACTGTAGCAGCCTGTCCACCAGCCAACACGCCAAGAAACACCAAAACAACATCGGCAGAAACCACAAATGCCCTATCCCGTTGGCCACCCGCCAAAACGCCACCCGCCACGTGAAGCGTGCCGCATTAAACCTAAACAGCAGATAATAGGCAATGCCAAACACAAAGCAAGGAATAATCAGCCGCTTGAACTTCTTCCACACAAAGCCCACGAAACCCTGCCTTCGCCCTAGCTCCACACACTGATAGCAAAACACATAACCTCCCACAAAGGCAATCGTCTCGATGCGGAAGCCGCTAATCAGATGCCCCAGCCACCAATACACATCGTTCGACGGCACCCCCTGTGGCGGCACCCACCCCCCGGTGAAAACACACAGCGAGTGATACACCACCAACAGAAAGATAATCAGCGGTCTGATAATCGAAATCTCGTAAAGCAACCTCTTATTCACGCTGCAAAGATACAACTTTTCCTCCACATATACAGAAAGCTCTTTCATCTCCCCCCAAACCCACCCTACCCACACCTCTATTTCCTCATAACTCCACCGTTCCTTTTACATTTATCCTATAGTTATACCTTATTTATACCTTAGTTATACTATTATAAATAGAATAACGATAGAATAAATATAGAATAAGTAACGGATATATGTAAACGATTCGAGGAACTTTCTCACTACCCTGCAAGGCTTCACAGTGGCGAAACCGACGTGGGAACGATAGAAAAAAGTTGAAAAATTGCTTTGCTCGCAACGGGTTATTGGCCGTTACCACGAGATGCAATTTTTCAACTTTCAACTTTCAATTTTCAATTACAACACCATCACCCTCTTTGTGAATGCGTTGCCGATGCGGACTAGATAGACTCCGCGAGGCAGGCGTTTGTTCGTTGAGTGGCGGCGACCCATGAGGTCGAATATCTGCACACGCTCGTTCTCCACGCCTTCCACTATCACACGGCCTTGGCGTACATACACTTT
>JAEEIS010000012.1 GCA_016281475.1 Bacteroidales bacterium | reverse complement strand
TCGACAAAAAGTTCTGGGCGCATATCTTCCAGCGCAACTTCATGATGAAAAACGGAAAGCCCTACCGCAGCTGGGAAGGCAACACCTTCTCCGGCGGCTACAGCGACCACCTGCCGATACTTATCCGACTCAAATAAACCGGCAAGAACAACAATAAAAAAGGGCCCCGCGAAGGGCCCTTTATTATGTGTGACTTTCAGGCGCGGCTGCTAGAAGAAGTAGCGTGCGCTGAAGAGGATGCTCCAGGTGGAGAGGTAGTTTGCGTAAGTGTCAAACTTGCACTGAGGGCTGTTGAAGGTGTAGGTACCAGCCTTGGAATCGTAAGCGATTGCCGAAACAGACTGAATCTGCTTAACATTGCCCCAGGCGGGGTTGATAAGATTGCCGATATTGTTCACATCAACGCCAAGGCGGAGGGTATGAGGCCTGCCGACTACGTTGAAGATGAAGTCCTGGGAAACCTTGGCGCTCAGCTGGCCGAACCAGGGCATGACTGCGCCGCCGCGGGTAGCATATTCGCCACGATGCTTGCTCAGATACTTGTCACCGGCGATGAATGCTTCGTAAGCAGCCTTGTTATCTGCTGCTGACTGTACAAGTGTTTCCTTGTTCATCAAATCACCCCAAGGCATTGCTGCCAGCTCGTCGCTGGTAGGAATGTAAATAAGGTTGGGGCTGCCGGCGCAACCGGTGTAATCACCGTTTGTCACATAGCTATAGCGGGATGCAGCGAATCCGCCTGCGTAACCGAAGTTGTAACCCTCGTAGAACAGACCGAAGTTGGTAGCCAGATGACGACCCTCCTTGAGAGTGTAGTTTGCATTGGCAATTACACGGTGAGGAGCCACGAAGCTGTTGTAACCAAGTTCATCGGTATTTGTACCGTTCACTGTATAGGTGGACTCGGTGAATGCACTGGAGATTTGGTCGCCGTTACCGTCACCAAGGCTCTTGGAAACAGAATAAGTGTAGGCTGCCATCAGGTCGAGACCCCAGCCGAAGTCCTTTCTCAAAGTACCGGTCAGGGATGCATAATAACCTTGAGGCACACCCTTGGCAGAATTGGTGATATAGTAAGGATGAACCTTGCCTACTGCGGGGATGCCTGTGTAAGCAACTCTTGCCTCCGGCTCGCCGGGAAGCTGCATGGTTGCGGTATTGTAGCCAAGAGAATGGATTACCGTGCTCACGAGGTTCTTGTTGTAGATACCCTCTACGCTGGCCTTGATGCCGCCGGGAAGAGTGGCATCCAAAGCGAGGGATGCTTTCCAGGTGAGGGGCATCTTAAGCTCGTCATCCAGGATGGTGGCAGCTTCGGGGGCGGGCAGGTTCTCATTGCGGGTGAATGTACCGCCGTAGAGATCCTTGGTAATCTCGTCCACTGTTGTGTGGAAGCTGGGAATATTGATTCCGTTAACCTTACCGTCGGTAGAAGCCTTTATATCGGATGCCTTCATAATAACCTGGTTCTGCAGGCAGTTGCTGTTGCCGGCAACAGAAACGATCCATACGAAAGGCATACGGCCGGTGTAAAGACCGGTGCCGCCGCGCAGAATAAGGTTGCGGTTGCCGAGGACATCCCAGTTGAAACCGATGCGGGGAGATACGTTCATATTGGCCTTTGCAGGCATATCGCTGGTGCGATAGCCACCAAAGTCCTCATAAACCCTGGTGAAGTTCTTGTTTTCGTTACCGGTAATGCTGGGATACAGGGGGAACTCGAAGCGTACGCCTGCGGTGAGTTTGAAACGGTCGCTGATGTTCATCTCATCCTGCAGATATACGGAGAACTGGTTGAAATCGAACGAAGGGAATACCTGTGCGAGTTCGTCGTTGTTACCGTGGGTGATGCAGAACGAAACCGGAGTGCGGTCGTTTACGAAATCATCCCAGCTTGCATAAATGTACTGGCCGGAGCCACCCTGCATAAAGCCGTTTCTGGTACGGTTGTGCTCGTACTGCAGACCATACAGGAAGTTGTGGATACCTGCAGAGAAGGTTGCCTCGTCTGTGATTACAAAAGTGTTCACATCGCGGAGGTTGCCGTAAGTGAAGGGGTCGGGACCGAATGTAGTGTAAACACTCTCACCTTCCATAATGTCGACAGAAGGGAAGGTATTACCGTAGAAGGTTCTGGGAATAACCTGATGCGAGTAGGTAGCGCGGAGCAGGTTGTTCACCTCGCCGTCAAAGAGACGGCTGTTAAGCTCTCCTGCAAACGAGTAGAAGTTGTCCTCCTCAAAATAATAGGCACTTTCGAAAGGAAGAGCAGAACTGATGCCGGAACGGCCGCCGGTGTTGCGGTCATAACCGATATTGTCTTTGCCGCCCTTGATGGGGTTGACAGAGCTGGACGGAGTCTTGGAAGCTTTGCGGGTAACCTGGCTGTAGCGGAGAGTCAGGGCGTTGTCGCGGTTGATGTTCCAGTCGATGCGGCCGAGCAACTTGACAACCGGAGTACCGACCGAGAAGTTCTGGTAGCGACCGGGATCATAGTTGTACTTGGTTGCAAGATATTCCTTGATGGTTTCCATCTGAGCCTCGGTGGGGCGGGTTACATTTGTGCCGGTGACGCCGGGTGCCCAGGTGCCGTCGTTAACGACGTTGCTGGTGGCAGAGCTGGTCTTGGGCTCATACTCAGCGTTGATGAAGAAGAAGAGTTTGTCCTTGATTATAGGGCCGCCTACACTAACACCGGTGGTGTTGCTGTATGCGTCGGAACGTTTGAGTTCAGCAACTTCACCATCGGCCTTTGCATACTTGAGGCCCTGGATCTTACCGGTAGTATAATAGTCATATACGCTCACCTTGAACTCGTTGGTACCGCGTTTGGTCACGGAGTTGACAGCAGCGCCGGTGAAGCCGCTCTGGCGAACGTCAAACGGAGTGATGTTGATGCTCATCTGCTCGATAGCGTCCAGGGAGATGGGGCTTCCACCTGCAGGCAGATTGCTTCCGATACCGAAGGCGTTGTTGAAAGCAGCACCGTCCACGGTGATGTAGGAAGAACGGTAGTTACCGCCGCCGGCTGCGAAACCGCCGACACCTGTGGTAGCCTGGGGAGTAAGACGGAGAACGTCGTTGATGCTGCGGCCGGTAGAGGTCGGCAGGTTATCCAGAGTGCGCTGGCTTACAGAAGTACCAACGCCGGAACGTTTGATGTTCATACCGGACTCGGTAGCGTCTGCAACGAGTACGACACCCTCGAGGGCAACGGTTTCGTCTTCCAGTTCAACATCCACGACAGCCGTTTCTGCCAGGGGAGCGTAAATGCCGCTGTTCTCTACCTCGCGATAGCCGAGGAGCTGGAAAGAAACGGTGTAGGGGCCACCTGCGGTGACGTTGCTCATACGATAGTTACCGTTTTTGTCGGTAATTGCGTAGTAAGAGGTTGCAGTGGGCTGATAAACAGCGACAACAGCAACACCGGGCACGGCACCGTCCTTATCGGTGACATGACCGCTGATGGTGGATGTCGTAACCTGTGCGAATGCAGGTACGGCAAAGAACATCACTGCCAGTGAAAGCAGTAAACTCTTGATGGTTTGTTTCATAACAGTTTTATAATGGATAAATTGGTTATAATCTGTCATTCTTTGGCGCCGCGAAGATAGTTTTATTAAAAATAAAAAGAAATATTTCGGGCTTTTTTTACGCCAGTTCCACCACCGTTATTCCAGCTCCTCCCATTTCCAGCGCCTCGTCGTGCACTGCGATGACTCCGGCAACTGTTTTCAAATACTTTCTGAGCTCTTCGCGCAGCACTCCCGTCCCCTTCCCGTGCAGAATCTTGACCTGAGAAATGCCTATCATGGTGGCATCGTCTATAAATCGGGTCACGATGTTCAGCGCGCTCTCCAGCCGCTCTCCGCGGACGTCTATCTGCGGCGAGAAGTTCATCTTACGCTGGGAGATGGATTCCATCCCCTTGACCGCCACGCCACCTGAGGTGCTTTTGCGCGGGGCGGTGGCTTTTGCAGCC
>JAEEIS010000001.1 GCA_016281475.1 Bacteroidales bacterium | reverse complement strand
CTTCGCCCTTGTACGAAAATTCTCACTCAATATACTCAAGCGCGACAAGGGCAAGGGTAGTCTCGTAACCAAGCGGCTGAAGGCTGGCTGGAGTATCGATTACCTCTTCTCTTTACTGGAAATTTGATGCGTTTGCCCTGATTCTGTTTGTCTCATTTATTGAAGGACAAAACGTCATTATGACACAAGAATGAGTAGTCAAAAACTAGTAATCGTCACTCTGATAACAAGTAGTTCAGCGAAAAGAAACGATTGCTGCAATCTCTTGGTAACTAATAATATAATATTGAAAAGTTACTTGAAGGATGGATTTTTTTAGCTAGAAGTGCGTAAAAACCATGGTCTGTAGCCAAAAATAATTAGGCACTAATTGCTACTCATGTTGTCCATTTTTGATGCATTAGCCTTGGTTTTTTCCATGATTTGCGTGTAATTCAAGAATTATATGTAAATTTGCAATGTTTTTGGGGCGCTGTTGGTGTCCGAAGTGTACAACTATATTATTTGATTATGAGAAAAATAGGACTATTTTTTACACTTTTATCCCTGACTTTATCAGGGGTCAGGCTGGTGGCTCAGACGGCTGAGGCGGATTCGATGGACGTGCTGCACTACGACATCACGCTCGACATGGGCAACACGGTGGCGAAACAGGTGCAGGGCACTGCTGAAATCACCTTTGTGCTGACGAAGGATTGCAACGGGGTGACGTTCGACCTGATTGCCGACCAGGTGTCGCCTATCACCCTCGACGGCACGGTGACCCGCGGCTTCAACTACGACCGCGACAACAGCCTGCTGACGGTGTATGCCGGCGGCCATGCGGGCGACACGCACGTGGTGTCGGTACCCTACGTGACGAATGGATTTGTGGAGAACTACGGCTGGGGCGGCCTGCACATGGACAACAATCTTTATTACAATCTGGGCGTGGCATTTATGATGCATCCCCATGTGGTCGGGCGCGCGTGGTTTCCCTGTCGCGACAATTTCTACGACAAAGCCACTTACCGCCTGATAGTGACGTCGCAGCCCGGCTGGCGCGCCATCTGCGGCGGATTGCGGCAGTCGGAGGTGGTGAATGCCGACAGCAGCAACACCAGCGTGTGGACGCTCGACCACCCCACGCCGACCTACCTGATATCCGTCTCGTCGGCACCATGGCGCATCATCGAGCGGGAGTATGAGAGCCTCTACGGCACCTACCCCGCCCTCATCGGCTATATGAACCGCGACAGCGCACAGGTGTACGAGAAATTTGACATGCTGGAGGATGTATTGCCCATGTTCGAACGTGCCTTCGGCCCCTACCGCTGGGACAGGATTGGATACATAGGCACCCCCATGGGGTCGATGGAGCATGTGAACAACATAGGGCTGGTGGATGCCTGCATCGCCGTGGCTGACGAGCCCTGCCAGATGACCACCTGCCACGAGCTGGCACACGCCTGGTTTGGCAACCTGCTGACATGCGCGTCGGAAGGCGACATGTGGATTAACGAGGGCGGAGCCTCATTCTGCGAGGAGGTGGCATCGGAGGCAATACACGACCGCGCCACCGCTACACGCTACTATCTGGACATGCTGCGCGAAGTGCTGCTCACCGCCCACCTGTCGGACAACGGCTATCGCGCGCTCTCGGGCATGTCGCCCAACTATACCTACGGCACCACCACCTACAAGAAGGGCGCGCTAGTGTGGCACTCGCTGCGTGGGCTGATGGGCGACTCGCTGTTCTACGCCTGCCTGAACCGTCTGTTTGAACGTTGTGCCTTCGGCAATATCGACGCGGCAGGGCTGCGCGACAGCCTCAGCCTATACAGCGGCATGAACTTGGAGGGATTCTTCGACTTCCACGTGTTCAACCCCGGCTTTGTAGACTATGCCATCGAGGGATTGGAGACGACGTGGGATGGCACTGCCACCCTCACGCTTCGCCAACAGTTGCGTGGCACCGACCACTACGCACACGGCCAACGGGTGCCGGTAACCTTCTTCTCGCACGACAACGAGGCGAGCGACCAGTGGATGACGGTGGACGACAGCGTTGCCACACAGACATTCTCACTGCCTTTCGTGGCCGCCTATGCGGTGGTCGACTACCACAACCTTATCTCCGATGCCGCCACCAACAGCGTCGCCACCCTCACCCATACGGGCAACTACGACATGGGCAACACCTATTGCAAGGTGTATGTGAGGCAAGACACCGGCACACCCATCGACCACCGCGTGCATGTGACCCACCATTTCACCCACCCCACGGGCGAGATGCCAGAGGGCGTGGTGCGCATGGCCGACCACTACTGGGAGGTGCACACGGCACCATGGGACCCGACAATAAGCTTCCGCATGCTCTACAACCAGGGTGCCAACGGGTCGTCGGGAGCATCGGGCCTCGACATGGGATTCTACGACAACCGTACCACACTCGACTCGCTGTGCGTGCTCTACCGCCTCGACGCTCAGCATCCGTGGCAGATGGTATCGCGCAAGCGTACCAGCTCCAGCAACATCACCACAGGCTATTTCACCACCCCGCTCTTCCCGGGGCAGTATGTCCTTGCCGTGGCCGACACGAGCCTAGTGGGCATCAGCCCGATGCCGACCGACGGAGGAAAGGGGACCAAAATTCGACTGTTTCCCAATCCCGGACACTCGCAATTCACAATAGAAGTGGAGGACTGCGACAAAAAATTTGACCTCACAATGTTCGACACTACAGGCAAAAAAGTATTCACAGCCAATGGGTTGAACAGTGGCGACACCGTACACCACAACCTGCCGGCAGGAAGTTATATCGTGATAATCAAAAATAATTACGTATCTTTGCAGTCGCAAATTATTGTACAATGAAGAATATAAGAACTGTTTTATTGGTAGTTATGTTGCTGGCAGCCACTACGGCATCCGCCCAGTACACACAGGACAAACCCAACGTAGAATTTATGTTTAAGGTGGAGGCAGGCTATATCCACAACGTGGGCAACTATGGCCAGCCCGAGATAGAGGGCACCAATCCCGCCGTCACCCCCTCTGGCTACCGCCTCAACCTACACGAGGAGGCCGCAGGGCTGAACCTGATGGCAGGTGCCAACATCAGCCAGGACTTCTTCCTCGGCGGCGGTCTCGGCTATGCCTACTGCTATCCCCGTTTCAAGGGCAATATGAACTATACCGCCAGCCAGATGATGCACGGCTTCGTCGACATGGACTTCCGTCCCGTGGGCGACACCTGGGCCCCGATGGTGGGTGCCAGAGTGGGCGGCAGCTTCCTGATGAACCCCGGCAACTACGGCAACACCATCAGCCCCTACCTGGAGGTTTACGGCGGCTTGAACTGGTTCTACGACCACACCCTGCAGCAGATGGACCGCAACTACCACAGCCTGTTTGTGGAAGTGGGCATCGTGCTGGAGCAGCAGACTGTGTTTATCCCCATCAGAGTGGGTTGGAGGTGGTAGAATGGACAGCACTCGCCAACAGAAGATTTCGCGCCTAATCCAACAGGAGCTCGGCGATATATTCCTGCGTGAGATGAAGCCCACGCTGGGCATTTCGCTCATCACCGTCACCAGCGTGCGCATCACGCCCGACCTCTCCATCGCCCGCGTGCATGTCAGCATCATGCCTATCGGCACCGTTCCCGCCTATAAGGGCCATCCCGAAGAGCCTGCCACCAAGCAGGCCATCATCGATGCCATCCTCACCCACAGCGGCGACATCCGCCGCCGACTGGGCAACCGCGTGGGCAAACAGCTGCGCATCATTCCCCAGCTGGATTATTATCTGGACGACTCGTTCGACTATGTGGAACACATCGAGCAGCTGCTGAAGAGTTAAAATTGTAGGGCAGACACAGGTGTCTGCCCCTACTAAAAATTGAAAGTTGAAATTGAGACACAGCAACTTTCCCCTAACCGTCTTGGTGGCTTGGCGTTACTTCTTCTCGCGCAAGCAGAAGACGGTCATCAACATTATCTCATGGATTTCGCTTGTGGGCATCGCCGTCAGCACGGCGGCACTGATTATGGTGCTGAGTGTCTACAACGGCATCGGCAACCTGACCCAAAGCCTTTTCAACTCGTTCGACCCCGAACTGCTGGTGCAACCCACCAAGGGCAAGACTTTTTTAATTGAAAATGGAAAATTGAAAATTGAAAATTGGGCTGACGCACCAAACATAATTCGCAGCACACAATATGACAGCCTGCTACAGCTGAAAGGCGTTGCCGCGGTGTCGCAGATAGCAGAAGAGAACGCCTGGATTACCTACCGCCACAACCAAGCCATCGTCGCCCTGCGCGGTGTCGACGAGGAATACCCCAAGGTGTCGGGACTCGACACCATGCTCTACGAAGGCGCGTATGGTTTAAAGATTGCGAATGAAGGATTGAGGACTGATAATCATCCAGACACAGCTGACAATTCTCAATTCTCAATTCTCAATTCTCAATTCACTTATTTCCTCCTATTCGGAGCAGAGGTATACTACAACCTTGGCATCCGCGAAGTGTCGAACGTGCCGGTGGTGGTGCACATCCCCAAGCGCGGCACCTCCCTCGGCATGACCATGGAGCAGGCGTTAAACACCGGCTATGCCATGCCGGGCGGCAACTTCTACATCCAGCAGGACATCGACAACCGCTACGTGGTGGCCGACATCGCCTTCGTGCGGCAGCTGATGAACTACGCCGACAACGAGTGCACCGCCATCGCCATCGCCTTGCAACCCTCGCTCCGTGCCAAGGGCAAGGCAGCGGCACAAGCCTCCGTACAGACACTGTTGGGCGACAACTTCACGGTGAAAGACCGTTTCCAACAACAACCCATCTATTACAAGGTGTTCCGCAGCGAGCGGCTGGGCATCTACCTCATCCTGGCACTCATCGTCCTCATCGCCACGCTCAACCTCGCCGCCTCGCTCACACTGCTGGTATTGGACAAGAAGCGCGACATCGGCACACTGCGAAGCATGGGCATGGAGCGGAGCCAGATACGCCGCATCTTCAGAATCGAAGGAGTGATGATTTCGGCCATCGGTGTGGTGGCAGGACTGCTGGTGGGCTTCGTCATCTGCCTGCTGCAGCAGCAGTTCGGCCTCGTCAAAATGGGCGACAACTTCGTCGTCTCCGCCTTCCCAGTGGCCATGCGCGGCATCGACTTCCTGCTCACCTTCCTCATGGTCATGGGCCTCAGCTCACTCGCCGTATTTGCCACCGTCCGTGGACGCAAACTGTAACAAGCTGTAAAAAGTTATAAGTTAGGGACGGCAGCCAATTCTCTAACCTCTAACCCCTAACCCTTCATTATCGTTTCCAATTTATAAAAAATCACAATTCTTTATACAGAATTCACCATTTGACAAAAAGTTTGTATTTTTGCAACTTGCGAAAGAAGTTTATTTCGCATGTAATTAACTAAGTATTATTGTTTTATACCATTATTTTATATGGCAAGAGAGATAAAGTTTAGCTTGGTCTACCGCGATATGTGGCAATCGTCGGGCAAATACCAGCCCCGCATCGACCAGCTTGTGCAGGTGGCTCCCGCTATCGTACGGATGGGCTGCTTCGACCGCATCGAGACCAACGGCGGTGCCTTCGAGCAGGTGAACCTCATGTACGGCGAGAACCCCAACAAGTCGGTGCGTGCTTGGACCAAGGAATTCAACAAGGCCGGCATACAAACCCACATGCTGGAGCGCGCCCTGAACGGCCTCCGCATGTACGGCGTGCCCAAGGATGTGCGCCAGCTGATGCCCAAGGTAAAGAAGGCACAGGGTGTCGACATCATGCGCTCCTTCTGCGGCTTGAACGACCCCCGCAACCTCGAGCTGTCGGTCAAATACGCCAAAGAGGCAGGCATGATCAGCCAGGCCGCCCTCAGCATCACCTACTCCCCCATCCACACCGTGGAATACTACATGGGCGTGGTGGACAAGCTGGTGGAATTCGGTGCCGACGAAATCGCGCTGAAGGACATGGCCGGCATCGGCCGCCCCACCATGCTGGGCAAGCTGGTGTACGAGATTAAGAAGAAGTACCCCCACATCATCGTGCAGTACCACGGCCATTCGGGCCCCGGCTTCGCCATGGCCTCGATACTGGAAGTGGCCCGTGCCGGTGCCGATGTCATCGACACCGCAATGGAACCCCTCGCATGGGGCATGGTGCATCCCGGCATCATCGGCGTGCAGGCCATGCTCAAGGAGGACGGCTTCCTCGTGAAGGACATCAACATGAAGGCCTACATGGAAACCCGCGCCCTCACGCAGTCGTTCCTCGACGACTTCCTGGGCCTATACGTCAACCCCGCCAACCGCATCTGCACCTCCATGCTCGTCGGCTGCGGACTGCCCGGCGGCATGATGGGCAGCATGATGAGCGACCTCAAGGGTGTGCACAGCGCTATCAACATGGCACTCAAGAAAAACGGCAAGCCCGAAGTGACCTTCGACGAGCTCACCGTGCAGCTCTTCCAAGAGGTGGCATACATATGGCCCATGCTCGGCTATCCCCCACTCGTCACCCCCTTCAGCCAGTACACTAAGAACATCGCCCTGATGAACATCATGGCACTGGCACAGGGCAAGCCCCGCTTCTCGCAGATTGACAAGGACAGCTGGAACATGATTCTCGGCCGTGCCGGTAAGCTCCCCGGCCCGCTGGCACCCGAAATCGTCGAACTCGCCAAGAAGAACAACTACGAGTTCTACGACGGCAACCCGCAGGATGCCTACCCCGACGCACTGCCCGAATACATCAAGGAGATGGAAGAGAACGGCTGGGACCGTGGCGAAGACGACGAAGAGCTCTTCGAACTGGCCATGCACGACCGCCAGTACCGCGACTACAAGTCCGGCATCGCCAAGGAGCGTTTCAACAAGGAAGTGGCACAGTTGCGCGCTGAAAAGGCTGCCGCCAATGCTCCCGCCAAGGTCGTTTCCGCCCCTGCATCCACGGTGACCCTCACCCCCAACTACATCAACGAGAAGCACGCCAACGCCACCCCCGTCATCGCCTCCGCCAACGGACAGCTGCTATGGGAAATCGACTTCAACACCTCCGTGCCCCCCGCACCCGGCCGCGAATACGCCGAAGGCGACGTCTTCTGCATCATCGAGGCCAGCTACGCCCTGATGAACGTCGAAATCACCAAGCCCGGCCGCCTCATCGACACCTGCGTCAAGCAAGGCCAGATGGTCAAAAAAGGCGACATCCTCGGCTGGCTCGAATAACCTCCACACACATAACACTATTCCTTCGGTGTCCCCCGCCCCACGGCTCGGGACACCCTTTTTTATCTCCCGCCCTCTCCCCGCCCTATCCCCTCTCCTCTCCCGTCCCCTTTTCATCCCCTTTTCATCCCATTCACATCCCATTCTCCCCCCATTCGCACCCCTATTTACACCCACGCTCCACCCACGTGCCTCCCTCCAACCTTCAATCCATATTAGATACAACATCGGTCGTTCCTCGCTATAACAGCGAAGAACACCTCTCCTAAAAATCATAACAGATTGATTTTCAGTAAAAGGAAGGAGAACTAGAAAATGGCAATAAAATTACGACACAGAATGAGATATTCCTTATAATCAATAAAATATAGTAGATTGCATAGGATATTTTTCATCCTTCGGTATGTGAATCAAAAAAAATGTGTAAATTTGCAGCCGAAAAAAAGAGTATAAATGGCCAAACAAAATAGCACAAAGCAATCTAAAACGATGGAAGCGACCCTGTGGGAGTCGTGCAACAAGTTGCGCGGAGCCGTCGAGCCTGCCGAGTATAAGCATGTGGTGCTGAGCCTCATTTTCTTGAAGTATGCGGGTGACCGCTTTGAGCAGCGCAAACAGGAACTGGAGGAGCAGGGGCTGAAGGAATACATCGACACGGTGGAGTTCTACACCGCCGAGAATGTCTTCTATTTGCCGTCACAGTGCCGCTGGTCCTATATCATGCAAAACGCCAAGCAGAGCAATATCTTCCAGATTATCGACGACGCGCTGGCCGACATCGAGAAGAAGAACAAGCAGCTGGCGGGTGCTTTGCCCAACAACTACTACTCCAACCTCGGATTGGACAAGACCAAGTTCGCCTCGCTCCTCGACGAGATAAACAAGCTCGACACCTTTAAGGACAAAGAGAACGACCTTATTGGTCGCGTGTACGAATATTTCCTTGGCAAGTTCGCCATCGCCGAGGGCAAGGGCAAGGGCGAATACTACACACCCAAGTCGATTGTCAACCTCATCGCCGAGCTTATCGAGCCCTACGACGGCAAGATTTACGACCCCTGTTGCGGCTCGGGCGGCATGTTCGTGCAGAGCATGAAGTTCGTCAAGGCCCATCACGGCAATATGAAGAACGTGAGCGTCTATGGCCAGGAGAACACCAACACCACCTTCAAGCTGGCACGTATGAACCTCGCCATCCGGGGCATCTCGGCAGACATCCGTCAGGGCGACACCTTCCACAACGACCACCACCCCGACCTCAAGGCCGACTACATCATGGCCAATCCGCCTTTCAACCAGAAGGACTGGCGCGAGGCCAACCAGCTCACCTCCGACCCGCGCTGGAGCGGCTACGATGTGCCGCCCACCTCCAACGCCAACTATGGCTGGATATTGAACATACTATCAAAACTCTCCACTCGTGGTGTGGCGGGCTTCCTGCTGGCCAACGGTGCGCTGAGTGCCGACGGCACCGAGCTGGCCATACGCCGCAAACTCATCGAGAACGACAAGGTGGAGGCGATTATTATCCTGCCGCGCAATATGTTCTACTCCACCGACATCAGCGTGACGCTGTGGATACTGAACAACAATAAGAAAGCCCGTGTGGAGACCAAGAACGGCGAAGATGTGCACTACCGCGACCGTGAGGGCGAAGTGCTCTTTATCGACCTGCGGCAGAAGGGCGAGCCCTTCGAGAAGAAATACATCCAGTTCTCACAGGATCAGATAGAACAGATTGCCGCCACCTACCACAACTGGCAACGTGCCGGCCACGAGCAGACCTACCACAACGAGCCCGAGTACTGCTACTCCGCCACAAAGAAAGAAATCGAGCAGAAAGGCTACAGCCTCGTCCCCAGCAAATACATCGAATTCCGCAACCGCGACGAGCAGATAGACTTCGACAGCAAGATGAGGGAATTGCAAACCGACCTCTGCGACCTGCTGAAACAGGAAGAAGAAAGCACAAAAGACCTGAAAGACTTGTTTGATAAATTGGGATACAAAATCTGATAAAGTTTGATAATTTTGCAAGCATTATCAAGAATTATCAAATATTATTCGTATCTTTGCATCTTGAAAACGAGAATAAAGATATGATAGAAACACCTCCAAAAACCAGAGACAGAGCCTGTTTTGATTATATTACAGGGAATGTTGATAGTGCCATTTATCCGTTGATAGACAAGATAAATGACGGATATGAATATTGGGACAAGGTTAAATACAAGAAACCGTTGCCCAAAGGAGTGACTCCAGAAATACTTTGGTCTTACGTCAAAGCGTCACGTTTACAAGGACGGATGAATATTTGGCCCAAGTACGGTGTAAAACTTCAGGTTACCAACCAGATGCAACGTTTTTGCCACGACTTTGATATGCAATTCGGCAGTTTTTTCGAAAGCGACAACCCTGCCGCAAAGGCAGAAAAGATGCAATACCAGACCTATTCACGGATGGAGGAGGCCATCTATTCCAGTATGATGGAAGGGGCATCTACAACACGCAGGATAGCAAAAGAGATGTTGGTGAGGGGTATTTCGCCCAAGGATAAGTCTCAGCAGATGATATACAACAACTACCAGACTATGCAATATATCGCACAGCACAAAGATGACCTCCTGACAGAAGAACGGTTGTTGTATATACACGGCCTTATGACCCACAAAACCTTGAAGAATGAGACTGATGCTGGCAGATTCAGAGTTGACCAAGATAATATCGTCATCCAAAACGAATTGACAGGCGATATTGTCTTCACACCGCCTGTCGCATCCGACATAAAACTGTTTGTCAAGGATTTGTGTCATTTCTTTAACAGTAGTGACAAAGGACCATTCATTCACCCTATTATTCGCGGCATCATTGTCCATTATATGATCGCCTATGTCCATCCTTTTGTTGATGGAAACGGCCGTACAGCCAGAGCGCTCTTCTATTGGTATATGATGCGCGAAGGTTACCAACTGACGGAATATATGTCTATCTCCAGAATGATAATGGAGTCAAAGACAAGTTACGAATATGCCTACCGCTATGCCGATTTGGATGACAACGATATTGGCTACTTCGTTGCATACAACCTCCGCATCTTGGGTCGTTCCTATCAGAAATTGAAAGAATACGTCAATCGGAAACAGCAGGAGAAACGGGCAGCCAAGACTCTAATGACCAAAGGTGGCATTAGCGAGCGGCAGTCGATGATTTTGCAGCATTTCCACGACAATCCTGACGATATGCTGACGGTCAAGGATGTGGAAAGAAACCTTGCGGTGACAACGATGACTGCACGAAAAGACCTGTCGTTGTTGGTTGAGGCCGGGTATCTCAAAGAAGTACAGATAAACAATGTCAAACGTGGATATATTCGGGGAAATCAATTTGAAGAGCTAATTGGAAGATAAAGCAATGGGTACAGAATTTCACAGATTAGGCGATCACATCCGCGAGGTGAATGTCCGCAACCGAGAGTTGAAGGTGACGCGGTTGCTAGGCTTGAGTATGACAAAGCAATTCCGTCCATCCACTTCTAATATTGTTGGCGTTGATTTGAGTAACTATAAGATTGTCAATCAAAACACATTTGCCTTTGACCCAATGTCTGTTATTCGGGTACATAAAGTACCAATTGCCATTAATGACATGGCAACTCCTATAATTGTTTCTCCTGCCTATTATACATTTGAAGTATCAGACACATCGAAATTATTACCACAATATTTAATGATGTGGATAATGCGTCCAGAATTCGACAGATATGCTGATTTTAAATCTGATTCGGCTGTCCGCGGAGGATATGATTGGAAAGAGTTCTGTGACACGCCCATTTGCGTTCCGAGCATCGAGCGGCAGCGGGAAATCGTGTCGGAATACGAGACGCTGACACGCCGCATCCGCCTCAACGAGCAGATGATTGAAAAACTCGAAGCCACCGCCCAAGCCCTCTACCGCCACACCTTCGTCGACAACATCGACAAACAAAACCTCCCCCAAGGCTGGCACCTCGCACCCCTTGGAGAGGTTGGAGAAATTGTCAGTGGCGCAACACCGAAAACAGAGATACCTGATTATTGGAGCGAAAACAACAACGATGGAATCGCTTGGATTTCGCCAGCTGATTTGTCAAAACAAGGAACGCTGTATATTGCTCGCGGAAACAAAAGTATAACAAACGCAGGGTTTAAATCATGCAGCACAAAGATGTTGCCAGCAGGGAGCATATTGTTTTCTTCTCGTGCGCCTATTGGACTTATGGCGATTGCAGAGAATGAGGTCTGCACTAATCAAGGTTTCAAATCCATCGACTTGAAAGAGGATTTTATGCGTGAATATATATACATGACCTTGCAAAACGAAAAGGATATAATCGCAGGAGAGGGTGCGGGATCGACATTTGACGAAATATCAGCTCAGACGTTTAGAAACTACACAATAGCATTACCTCCCACCGACACAATGATACTATTTCATGAGCAGGTAGCACCCATATTCCGTGCAATCAATTTGAAGCAACAAGAAAACAAGAAACTAACTGAATTACAGTCTTTGCTTTTGTCAAAGATGGGACAATAAATGACATGTAGCCATGAAACACCAATTAAGACTGTCTCAAATAAAGGAGTCACTGTATCGTAGGAAGGATTTATATGATGTCCAAGATACTATCCGTGATTTGTGGCTATATTATGCCAATGTCAACCAAGAAGTATTGTTTGAGTATGTCCCAGTAAAGATTGTAGCGTGTCTTCAGGAGTTCTTTAGGAATGTTTACAAAGATTTTATTGATGATCCAAAATACAGAAAGAATATTGCCAAGTTAGAATTTTTCAAGGATATCGCTTATGATGCAGAAATATTATCAGCATTTCAAGACGAGGACATTACTTTAGGAGAATATATTTCATATCTTATCCCCTGCAGCAAGTTTGAGGATATCAACAAAACTATTTCAACTTTAGCGGAAGTCAATTTTTCAAAATTGTTGCATAATCAAGTTGATGATTGCGACGATATGTTGAACGATATCCATGAAATCTTTTCTAGTCGGCATATTGTATGTCACGAGGTGCCTCGTTGCCACAACATTAATAAAAAGATTATTGAGAAATGGATTGATTCTGCAAGTGCGTTTGTGGAACTGACAAATATAGTTGTCATGGACATCAAATATCCCAATCCACCGATAACCACTTATGACATGTTACAATATGTCCAAAAGGATCTTAATGAGGCTGAAGCTGAATTGAATGCTTTGATACAAACTCTTCTGACATTGCCACATGCCGAATTCGAATCAAACTCATTCGATTATATAGATGAGTGGAAAAAATTCCGAGAAGCAAAAGCGAAAGCGGAGAGCGCAACGTTTGAAGGGGGAACATATTATGGGATTATCTATACAGATAGCCTTACTCGCACCACAAGAGATTTGATAAAATGTCTGAAAGCACAGTATCGACAAATGCTAAAGCGGCAACAAATAATTGAACAGGCGTAAAATATAATAGAAATACAGTCTTTGCTTTTGGCAAAGATGGGGCAAAAAAAACAAACAATTATGAAATTAGAAGAATATAATAGTTTGACGGAGAAGGAACCGTTTTTTAGAACCACCACCGTTACAACAAGTAAAGAATTTGATGAAACCTATGAGATATTATCTGGGAAAGATTTATTATATAGAGGAATTCATGAAGCAAAATACAAAATATACACTTCAGCTCAAAGAGAATGGATAACAAATGAATATTCAAAACAAGGTACTGATTTTATTCATTTCATACAATCAATAATAAATAATATTCGAAAGAATAGCATTCTATCAAACTATTATAAATCATTAAACATTAATGAAAATGATATGCTGTATATTAGTTTATTACAGCATTATGGTGCGCCAACACCGCTACTTGATTTCACCTATGACTTGAATACCGCTTTATACTTTGCATTAGAAAAAGTGCAGCCTACCGCAAGTAACATAGACATTGATAACTTCTTTTCAATTTACATTATTAACAAAGAAGAATATGGTAATGAATTTGTAGATATTATATCATTATTGGATCATGGCCTTGTGTCAGGGACAGGGATGCTTGAAGATTTCGTTGCCCAAAATCCAAACATACATCTAGATTATTCTTTATTGAGCGATGTGGATAAATACACAAAATGGATAAAACAAGATGGATCAAATGATGGTCTGTGCAAAATGGATTGTGGCTTTCTCGACAATCCACTCAATTCATTTACAATTTCGATGTTTGAAACAAATGAGATTTTATACTGGTCAAATATAAATCTTATTGCACAAAAAGGTTGTTTTGTCTTTTACACAAAAGACAATGAACCTTTAGAGCAATATTTTGGTGGGATAAACAGATACCTATCTAAATTAAAATGTATTAATATTCATAAATCATTAGCGTGTTATATTAAGAAAAAGTATTTACAGGGATTATCAAAGAATAATATTTATCCAGATCTAAATATTTTATGTAAAACCGCGTATGGTCAATTTAAAGAGTCTCTCCATTAAGAATGGTAAAACAAGACAAATATGAAGGACGAATATTTGGACTTTGACGAGTATATTGTTGCGAGCGAACCGCATAAGCGGGAACGAGCAGAGGCCTGGAAGGTCGCCATCGGCTTGCAGGCGGTGGACGGGCTGCAGGTGTCGGAATCATAGTTTGGGTGCAAGACAAGTTCGGGACAAGTACAGGACAAGTGATAAAGAATCGTCGAAGGATCATCGAAGGATCGTAGAAGGGACATAGAAGGATCATAGAAGGGACATAGAAGGAGTAACGAATAAATCGAATTGTGAAAAATGTGATTTTTTGATATTATTTTGGTAGAAAAATGTGATAATTTAAAGATAAGACAATGAAGGATGGATATATAAATTTTGACGAGTATATACGCCAAGGGGATCCGGCACAACGTGAAAGAGCGGAGGCATGGAGCGTTGCTATCGGCTTGCAGGCGGTGGACGGGCTACAGGTGTCGAACTATCTCCTTGAACTTGCCCGAAGGAATATCGAGGGAGAAATTACCATCGATGAAGTTATAGAACTGCTAAACGAACGCGATGCCAAAAAGTCACGTTTGAACGAATATACGTCATATACCAGAATCGAAGCTGTTGACCCGATTGAGAGTAAAATGAGTCGGCCAATTTAACGAAAGGAGAATAGCATTATGCCATACTTCAACGAAAGCCAGTTAGAGATGTCGATTATCACCCTATTGCCAAATAATGATGATATGAATAACAATCAAACATGGAAGTCAAGATGAAAGATATTACTCCAATAGATAAAAGCTCATTGCTAAACGATGCATGTAACATTATTGAACAAGCACAGGCAACCGCCTATCGTCAAGTAAACGAAACCTTGATTAAGCGTAATTGGCTGTTAGGTATGCGCATTCGGCATGAGGTTCTGAAAGATGAACGAGCTGAGT
>JAEEIS010000011.1 GCA_016281475.1 Bacteroidales bacterium | reverse complement strand
GCAAGGTGCATCGAATGATGTCAGAAGAGAAGGAATAATCTTCAAAATTCCAAAGGGCTACGTTCCCTATACCACTTTTTCAGGAAAAAGAAAACTCAAAATGTTTGGATTATTCAAACAAATGTTTGGATTATTCAAACAAATGTTTGGATAGGGTGTTTTTTATATTATTGATTATCAATTTAATAAAAAAAACTTTTCTGATAAAAGTTTGGATGGGGTATTGGATAAGGTCATAATAGACGTAATATTGTAACCGAAAAATGTTCAAACAACAACTTAATAAGTTATGAAGAAAAAAACTTTACTATTGGTTATTTTATGTGCGTTTTGTCAATTAAATGGGAAAACGATTACTCAAAAACAATCTTCAAAACAAACGTCCATGAAAAGATATCCCCTTATCCTATTCAGCATGTTATTTGTCCTCTTTGGCAACATATATTCACAGACTCAGCATCCCGACTTTCTGTGGGAGCGGACCTGTCCTTTCCCCATTATTCATACACTTAGATGGGAATACCCCGTTTGCACTGTTCTTGATGGCGAAATTGACGGTTGTTACCTCATTGCTGTGAGCGACTATAGGAACTTCGAAACATACGAAACGGACAGTATTTTTTACTCTCCTATGGTGTATAAAGTGTCCAAAGAAGGGGAACTTGTCGCGGAATTTGCCCTTGGTTACGAAGACCGTTTCTCTTTTATCCTCGGTATAGTCCAACACCCCAACATCCCCAATTGTTGCCTCGCTCTCGGATTTTTTCACGACAACGTTCTCCATTATGACAGACCTTTTCTGGCCAAGTTCGACCATGACCTGAATCTGATTTGGCAAAAGGAGATAGAATTACCAGAGTCATTCCATAAATATCTTTCTTCCGGATTTGATATAGACAGTGACGGAAATTTCATTTGTAGGACAACAGCCTGGGACCCCGAGGATTTTCATGGCGCACTACTCCATCCCTTGTTGTGGCGCCTTACTCCGGAAGGTGAAATCGAAAATATGTTTGAATACCCTTATCCCTGTAGGTTCCCACCTATGGGAGGCGAAGTGTTTGCATTCCCGGACGGCAGCGGGGATTATGGCCTTGTGGTAGAGGAGGGGAACGACCGACAGGTGATGCTTGCCAGATTCAACAGGAATCTTGAGCTAGTCAGCCGTCAGGCTGTCACAAAAATATATCATGAGGAGAATCTTGCCGCTGGTCATATTCTGAACCTTGAGCTACAGTTTGTTCCTGGATGCTTGCCGTTGGCCGACAGTTCCATGATTGTGGCAGGGGTGGGTACATTGACACGTCAGGAATTATATCAATTCCCTTTAACTTCTGATGAAGTCATAGGCTTTATTTGGGTCAACTCCTCCAACGAGGCGGTTTCCTATGCGACGGTTGGGGAAGGCCCTCTCGGACAGGGAAATGCTCAGTCAGACAGTATTACGGTTGCGAATACTATACACTTGCTGCGCAACGATGCAATCTATTTCAGCTATATGAGGGGAGGGCATGAGGGTTTCGATTACGACTACACCACCTACTTTATAGTGACAAAAATGGATTTTCAAGGCAACGTCATCTGGCAGAGAAGCTGGAACAAGTACCAACCCGAGAACGGGATGAAAGTATACCTTCCTCACAGAATGACCACCACCAGCGATGACGGGTGCCTCCTTTGTGGATACAGCTACTATTCCGATGTCAACAACCCGGGCAGCGACGTTCCCAAGCCAGAGGTCTTCCTCCTCAAGTTCTTCTCCGACGGCTCGCTGTCCATTCCCGGTATAGAGACGGACGTCCATATCCGCCCCTACTGGTTCTACCCCAACCCCGTTGACAAACAGCTTCATCTTCAGTACTCCCCCGATATCCGCCCCGTGAGTGTCGAACTGTTCGACATGCAGGGACGGCTTGTCCTTTCACAGGAAAAAGACCTGGAGACCCTCGGCTTGGAAAGCCTCCCCGCCGGCGTGTACACCCTGCGTGTCACCCTTGGCAACGGCACATCCTATTCGGATTCCGTGGTGAAGCAATAAGAAATCCGAAGTTCTTCCCCTGGTTTTTAAGCCCTCACCCGCGGTAGCCCTCACCCTCTCACCATAGGAGATGGTGAGGGGGGTGAGGGCTGGGTGAGGTGAAAGAAAACTATAGGGATTGTCGTTTAATTCTTTCTGTTTGACTTAAAAGGTTGTCTGTTTTTGTGGTGTCGCCACAAGTGGCTGGTTTTGCTCCGTTTTTTGCTTTCTCACGGCTTTCGGGGGAATTTTTTACATTCCGATGACAAAAGCGCTTGGCACTGCGCTCGCTTAACGTGAATTTCATGTTGATCAAGTCGAACCCGTCGTAGTGCTCGTGGAGGGTGTAGCCGCGGTCGAAGGTGTGGCTCACGTTGCCGTAGCCGAAACCGGTGGTGTTGCGGCGGCGGCCCCAGGGGTCATAGCTCAGCCGCTCCACGGTGTTGCCGTGGACGGTGGCCGTGAGGCTGCCCTGATGGTCTTTCAGCGTGTAATACATGGTGTTTTCTCCTGTCGAAGCGCTCACAAAGATAGCGAAGATTCCGTTGGCTGCGGTGAGATAATGCAGTTTTTTTGTCACTCCGTTCTCGGTGACGGTCTCGTAGAGCGGGGTGAAATAGCGCTTGGTGCGTCTCGAGGAGCCGTCGTTGAGGGTCTGCGTGACCCGCTGGCGGTCGATGCCGTAGTCCACCGACAACGTCCTGCCGTCCTGGCAGACCGTGCCGACCTTGTCGAAGGGGGTGTAGGTGACGGTCTGGTCGTTGAACACGCCGGTGACGGCCATTTCCGGCACCAGGGTGGTGACCGCGTAGGGGTTGCCGCCGCCATAGGCGTAGCCGCCCGCGCCGTCCTTCTGCGTGATGTTGCCCTTGCCGTCGAACTGTACACCCTGGCTGGCGTGGGTCACCGTCCCCGACAGGTTTTTGGCATCCGCCGAGACCAGACGGTTGAAACGGTCGTAGGTGAACGTCTCCTTCAGGTTGAGTGTCGTGTCGGTGCGCCACTCCAGGTTGCCCGTGGCCGACCATGAGCAGGCCTGGCCGAACAGCGCCTGCCCGAGTGTCTGGCCGTTTCTCCGGGTGGAGATACCCGTGGGCAGCCCTGTGACGGCGTCATAGCTGCAACGCACCTGGATGTCGCCCTCGGAGAATGTCGTGACGTTGCCCCAGCGGTCGGTGGCTGACGCCTGCCATATCAGGGCATTGTTCCCCAAATACTTCACGCGGTCCATGAAGCCGTGGTTGTCGTAGTGCCATTTGAGCCTTATCCCCGAGGGATAGGTGACGGCGTTGCGGCGCCCCATGGCGTCATAGCCGTAAGCGAACGCCCATTCCTCCGCGGAGCCGACGGTCTGGGTCTGCCCCGTTAGCCTGCCCAGGCGGTCGTGGGTGAAGCGCTCCGTCACCGCCGGGCCTGTCACCGGCGCGTGAACCGTTCGCGACAACGCCCCGAGGAACCCGTTGTCATAAGTCCATGTGGAGCTTCCACCGAAATCGGTGCGCGTCGTGATCCGGCCAAGCGCGTCGTAGGCGTATAGCGTTGTGTTGCGTGGGGTGGTGCTCTGCACCAGCTCGCCGAAGCCGTTGTGCTCATAGGACAGGAGACCCAGCGCGGGGTCGCTGACAGTGGAGGGGTTTCGGTTCACGTCGTAGGTGTAGCGGGTCAGCGTGGCGTTGTCGCCGTCCACCTTGACGCTTTTCACCTTGCCGTCTCCGTACCAGGTGTAGTCGATGTCGACAGGAGAGCCTCCGGAGCTCCCGTAGTCGGAGACCTTGGTCACGAGCCCGGCCCGGCTGCGGGTGAGCGTCCTGACCTGCCCGTCGAAGCCGCGGACGGTCTCAGTAAGACCGCCGTGCGAACGCGTCATGAAGGCGCCGTCGGCCCTGTCCGTCCTGACAATCCTGTCAAGGTAGTCGTAGGTGTATTGGGTGAACCGCGCTGTCTCGTTCTCTTCCGGACAGTACGGGGCGGACACGGCTGTCAGCAGTCCGGTCACGTCGTGGTACCGGTAGTCCACATAGACTTTCTTCCCGTCCATGGTGCCCCCGACCTCCCTGAGCCTCCGTCTGTGCTGGTCGTAGAACACGACGGTCTCCCTCTCGCCCGAGCGTTTGCTCCAGATGAAATAGACGGGCGCGCCGAAATCGGGGGTGTCGGGATGCCAGGTGTCGGGATGCTGGAAACGGGAGTCCACCCATTTCATGCGCTGTTCCTCCCTGACGCCCGACGGGAGCTCGGTCATGACAAGGTCCCACAGAAAGTCATAACTGTATTTGGTGGTGAGCCCGTTGGGGTCGGTGACGCTGTCGGGCAGCCCCGTGACGGCGTTGTGGTAATAGCGCGTGGTGTGCCCGGCGGCGTTGGTCCAGGAAGTCATGAAGCGCCCGTCAGCGGAATAGCCGCGGGTCTCTGTCCTGGGCCTCCCGTCGCCGATGTCCCTTGTCACCGATGCCAGATGGCCGAAAGCGTCGTAGCCGTAGGTCTCGGCCAGCTGCTTGCCGGAGCCCGGCTCCTTCACCATGCCCAGGTGCCTTCCGCGGGTCATGTCGTTGTTCCATTCGGTGCGACCCATCACCTTGTCGGCGGGGACACCGGTAAGGTTCCGCTCCACCGTCTCGAAGGCGGGCACGCCGAGAATCCACCGGCTGGCGCTGACGCTGTGGTCGTAGGAGGTTTCCGTCTTCTCGTGATAGGGGAAGCTGGTGCCGCTGGTGCCGAGGCGTCTCTCCGAAACGGTGACGTTGCCGTAACCGTCCCTCGCGGTCACCGTCTTCTCATATTTTGTCGGGGTGCCGTCGTCCCTGACGGTCAGCGATGAGGACAGAAAAGGGGCGAAAACACCGTCGGGGATCTGCCCCAGGTCGCTCGCGAAGTCGGTGTTGTCCTGATAGCAGTAAGTGTGGTGTGTTTGCTGGTGGTAATCCATGTACTGGATGTTGTTTTCCCTGAAATGTTTCAGTAACTGTGATTCCGGCACTAATATGTGGTGGTCCTGATCCAGCGAGTTTGTCATGACAGAGACGACGTCATGCCCCGGTATCTGTCCCTGCTTTCTCGACCAGACGGTTCCAAATCCGAGAAAGCCCCTGCCGCGGGTGTGGTAATAGGGGCGGTTATAATGGTATCTTGCCAAACGGTAGGACTTTCCCGCGGCTTGGGCGGCCCCGTTGTCCTTGACCTCCTCCATGACCCTTTCCACGACATTCATAAAGCCGCTGAACGGCAGGACAGGTGTCAGAGAGCGGCCGGGGTCTCGCTGGTTGTAGGGACTCTCGTTCTGCGTGTATTGGAAAGACACGGGTGTGTATCTGATCTCAGAGGTCACCCCGAGACTGTTGACAATACGGGTGACCGCACGCGTGAGACTGTCGGGCTGGAAGTTGCCGGTGTTGTGAAGACAGGCGCAGACATTGGAGCGGTCTGGCGCGTTTCCCATGCGGCAATAGAGGATTTCGTTGGGGGAGGTTCCCTTGTGGTTGCCCACTACAGGAAAGAATACGTTTACCGTTGAAAACAGCTCCGCATTCGTGATGATGGAGTCGATGCATGCGTCCGTCTCGTTATATATCCCGTTTTCCCACCATCCCCTCGTTTTTCGGATTTTTCTGACCTGGATTCCATTCTGGGTCGGCCTGATGAGGAAATCCCTCCGGAAGGCGCCTTTGTATGTGTGGTCGAGATAGGGCGTCCCCGTTGGCCTGACAAAATCTTGAAGCAGGGTGAGGCTCACATCGTCGCAACCGTCGTGGTCGAAGTCGGTCACCACGGGGATCGCATCGGTCGCAAGGGCAAAGTTATCTTGAACAATCGCGTCGTCACCCACCAGCTGCGCGTCGGTGAACAATCCGTTGCCCTTGGAGAAATAGAAACGCCAGGTGTTCGAACACATCAGCAAAACGTCCCTCTTGCCGTCCCCGTTGAAATCGCCACAGCACAGCCTATTGCATGTGTTCGCGAAGTATTGCCCCGGCATGTCAGCGACAACGGGTGTGGGCGAGGGGATGTTGTGCGAGTTGTCTTGCGTCCTTTCGACTTTGAATAATAGAGTTTCCGTGTGATCGTTTGTCCTGCGAAGGACCATGATCTGGTCTCTCTTGTCACCGTTGAAGTCGGCGACAACAACCCTCCGGTTTCCGGTAACATCATACGAACTGTGGGCGTTTTGTGAGAAGGCGCCGCTCGCGTCGCTTAATCTGACCTGGAGCCGGTCGTTGTAAACACATAAAAGGTCCGACAGGCCGTCGCCGTTGAAGTCACCGGTCTGGAAACTGGCGGGGTCAAAGTTGGTTGTCGGGTAGGAAAAGATGTTGGTTATCTGGAAAACGCCGTTGGTGGGTCTGATCAGGGACACGGCAAGGCTGCCCCCAAGCGAGTGGACGCACACGATCTCGTCGAGACCGTCACCGTCGGTGTCGGCGGGCATGAGGGCATGGACGGTCCGCATGTCGGAGAAGGCGTCGTTGACGGCGCTGCAGTCATAACTGTAATTTGCCGGATTGTAATAATATACCTGGTTTTGCTCCCCAATGTTGTTGTTGTTCCGGAAGACATTTAAATAGAAACGGTTGTCAGCGGCGTCATACGCCAGATGCACGATGTCATGCTCGTATTTCTGCATGTTGGACATTTTGTTCTGCTCAAGCCTTGCGGAAAACACGGTGTGTTGTTGCCAAAGATGGTTGGCGTCATAGAATATTCCCAGGTCTATGGGTCCGCCCGCTTGCTCATATTGCAGGAAGTGCCTTGTCTTTTCCCACGTGTACTTCACTGGGATGATTGTGCTGACCGCCCGGTTTTCCTCCGGGTCGCGGTGGAATGACTTTTCCACATAAGCGAGCGCTCTGATATTCCAGTCAAGGATGGTATAGGTGAATGTGTACTGGACGTGGCTTCTCTCTCCATGATAGCATTGTATTCTTTTCAATTTCTTCGTCACCCTGCTGAATCCGGTGTTGCAGCTGTTGGCTCCCGGCTGCGAGAACCATTTTGGGGGACAGTCGGGACGTTCATCATACTGATCATAGACAAACAGTATCTCGTATGCGGCGGATATTCCTTCATGGCAGGTGTACCTGATGCGGATGGGCCAGAACGCACCATTGTCTCGGTCGTTCTCATAATCGTATTCGATGCTGTTTCCATCCGCATCCTCCACTTTGGAAAGATGCCATTCTATGGGGTTCGTAATAGCCTGCTGCAGGTAATACCGAGCGGCGTAGGTGTAAACAAAGCCGTTGTTTTTCAGCACCTTGAATCCATCCGTGATGGGAATCACCACCGAATAGTCATAGATTTCGGGGTAATAGCATGTCATGCCGTTGAAGGTCCCTTTTTTCAGTATGTTGCCGTCCAGTGAGAGCTGGTCCTCTATGGAAAACTGGACGGAGTGGCTGTCATCACTGTACTCATAGGAATAGGGCACCCTGGAGATCTTGGACATGCCGCCGAGGCTCCATCCGAGTCCCAGGATGCCGTTGCCCGCCTGGCTGTTGTACTCCAGACTCAGGTGCGGTGTCATTCCGTTGACGCCCTCGGGGAACTCCAGCGGCATGCTGATGGTGGCGGCTCCGCATTCGTTGACACGGAAGTCCATGGGGTAGAAGCCCAGACGGCCTATGATGTCATGGTCGGGAGGCATGGTGTCAAGGAGGCCGTGACTGTCCTGGAAGTTGAGGTACGGGTTTATCTCCAGAACCGCTGTGTTGGCTCCTGAGGGCTCCGAATGGAACCCGGGGTTCAGGTCGATGTGCCTGCTTGCGGTGTACTCGTGGCTCTGCGCCGGGGGCAGCGTGCCGCTGAGCGTGAACGACTCGCCCTGGTGGACCTGCTGGGCGCTGGCAAGGCCCGTG
>JAEEIS010000074.1 GCA_016281475.1 Bacteroidales bacterium | reverse complement strand
CTCGGCATAGTGGTGATGGATGCCGTTGCTAAAGAATACGCGTTTGGCGTAGACCACAAAGCTCTGGAAGTCTTCGCTTTCACGGTCGCCTTCGTACGAGTTCAGTACAGCCTCGATGGTCTTGCGTACCACCAGGTTGTACTTGAAGTTCTGGTCGGCAAGGATATCGCGACCACACTTGGCGGCTTCACCAAGATAATAGATATAACTCTTTTGTTGCAGCGTCAGCTGGTCCCATTCCGGCACCTGATAACGCATGATCTTCAAGTCGGCGAACTCGTCCACCAGGTACTTGAACTCTTCTTTGGGCTGGGGCTGTTCGGCAGGCTCCTCCTCTTTCGGGGCACAACCCACCAAAGCGGCAGCCATTCCAATGCAAATCATCAGTTTCTTCATTTTATCGGTTGTTAGAATTATTATTTATACAGATCGTCAGGCGTAAACATATCGTAAGCCGGCATGGCCTGCGGATCAAGGTTCTGGTACATGCCGTCCACCTGGATGCGCTCTTTGTTAAGCACAAAATGGCGGCAGAACCACACAAAATCGTCGACGGTCACAGGACCGGCGGCAGCCACGCTATGGCCGTAGCCTTCACAACGGCGGGCAAAATAGGGATAGTCGTACTTCTCGAAACGATCCACCAACGCGTCGGTGCCGAAGAAGCCCGTCCTGAAGAACTTGAGCTTTTTGTAGGGCACCAGCTTGTCGGCGGTACCATGATAGAACATGGTAGGTGCTGGCGCATGGTTGCGGTATTTCACTTTGCCTTCCTTCGAGAAAATGGCGCCTGCGTATGACACCACACCTGCCAGACGGAAGTCCTCCGGAAGGATATCATAGTTCAGAAATCCATTGCAAAGGGCATAGTCGACCTGCAAAGAGGTAATGGCACCCGCACTGGAGCCGACCATCATGATATAGTCCTTGTTCACCTTCAATTCCTGGCTATGCTCGAGCAGGTAGGCGATGGCTGATATGGCGTCTTCGGCAGCCATGTTGATGGCGTCCTTCAGCGGGTCGGAGTTGAAGATGCTGAGGTTTTTGACGCCTTTCAGACCCAAGCGGTAGTCGATGGCCGCCACTTGGAAGCCTTCGTCCACCAGCTGCTTGAAATAGGCTTTCTCGAAGTCGCCGTCACGATGGCCGCCGATGAAGCCGCCGCCGAAGACGTAGACCACGCAGATGGTGCTGTCGTTGACATCCTTAGGCGTGTAGAAATCCATGTAAAGCTGCAACGTGTCGTGCGCGGCATATGGGTAGGTCTTCATGTCCTGCGCGAAGGCCGTCATGCCCGCGAGGAGGATTGCCAGAAGTAACGTTATTTTTTTCATGGTTGTGTCTTTAGGGCCTATAGCCTATGGCTCATGGCCAATGGCTCGCTTCTACCAAAATACAGAATCTCGCGCCTTTTGACGAAGCGGGCCATAGGCCATCGGCTATTGGCCATCATTATGATTGATGCGTTTTGTAGTATTCCTTGAAAAACTCCGGCAACTGACGCACGGCGGCCTGTTCGCGCCATTGTTTCCTCACCTCTTGGGCAGGCACACCGAAGACAGCCTTACCAGGTTCTATGTTCTTATCGACAGCGGAGGTGGCCAGCACCACGGCTCCCGTACCGATGACCAGGTCCTTGTTGATGCACACACGGCCCCAGAGGATGACGTCGTCTTCGATACGTGTCACGCCGGCGATGGCGGCATGAGCACCGATGAGGCAGTTATGGCCGATATAGCTGTCGTGGCCGATCTGACAATGGTTGTCGAGTTTGGTGCCGCTTTCGATGATGGTGTCGGAGGTGACGCCGCGGTCGATGCTGCAGAGGGCGCCGACTTCCACGTCATTGGCGATGACCACGCGGCCAAACGACTCGAACTTCTTGAAGCCTTCGTTGCGGCGCTGGAAGTAGTAGCCATCGGCCCCGATGACGCTGCCCGAGTGGATGATGACATTGTCGCCGATGACGCAGTGGTCGTAGATGGTCACATTGGGATGAATGAGACAGTTCTTACCGATGACGGTGTGATGACCGACAAAGCTGCCCGGCATAACGAGGGTGCCTTCCCCTATCTCAGCGCTGTCGCTGATGGGCTGAGTCTGCGGCTCGAAGGGGCGGAAATGGCGCATGATGCGCAAGAAGGCGTCGAACGGGTCGGTATGAAGCAGCAGGGCCTTGCCTTCGGGACAGACCACCTCTTTATTAATAAGCACCACCGTAGCAGCCGAGTTGAGCGCCTTGGCGTAGTATTTCGGATGGTCGACGAAAGTGATGTCGCCTGCCTCCACCTTGTGGATTTCGTTCAGGCCAGTGATGGGGAAGTCGGCAGGACCAACGTATTTGGCCCCAATGAGTTCCGCTATGTCTTTCAGGGTAGTCTTCTGTATTTTCATCGGCTAAAGATTATGGAATGAAGCGCAAAGATACAAAAAAAGCGCAAAGTCAAAGACTCTGCGCTTATTTTTACGCTAGGTTGGCTTAGGCCTTCACGCGTTCGCAATACTCACCCGTGCGGGTGTCGACGCGGATCATGTCGTCGGTGTTGATGAACAGCGGCACGCGGACCATGGCGCCCGTCTCGACGGTGGCTTCCTTCAAAGCGTTGGTGGCGGTGTTACCCTTCTCACCAGGCTCGGTGTAGGTCACTTGGAGGACGGTCTTCACCGGCATTTCGGCGAAGAGGATGGTCTCGGTGCTGGCGTCGACGACGACGTCAACGATATCGTTTTCCTTCATGAACTTTACGCCAGTGATGTTGTCGCCAGCGATCGGAATCTGGTCGTAGGTCTCGGTGTGCATGAAGATGTAGTCCTCACCTTCCTTGTAGAGGTACTGATAGGGACGGTGTTCGACGCGGACATCCTCCAGCTTCACGCCAATGTCGAAACGCTTTTCCAGAACGTTGCCGCTCATCACATCCTTCAGTTTGATACGCATGATAGTGTTGCCCTTGCCAGGCTTAACATGTTGGAAGTCAATGCAGAAATAAATCTTTCCATCCAGACGGACAGCACTTCCAATCTTTACATCTTGACTTAACATAGTATTTTCAGATTTAAATATTTAAGATTCAAAGATTTAAAATTCAAGATTCAATTCCATACTAGGGAAATGAAGGTGCAAAGGTAGTGTATTTCAGGGAAATGGCAAAGGATTTGTTGAAAAAAAGTGATATTGGCGTTACCAAAACAGGATTTTATCGTAGTTTACAAAACAAAAAAACGGTATTTATCGTAGTTTGGAAGTTTAAAACCATCATTTATTGTACTTTGGAAAGCACAATCATCCTTGACAATAAAAAGATATAGAACAGGAAAGGCATAAAATCCAAATTGTTCCGGAGGCCAATTGGTTGATAACATAATTCAAGTTTCGTAAGTTATGGTGCATCCCGATGGGATGCTGTTATCCCTACGTTTCGTTTTTACCGAACGCGCATCCCGATGGGATGCCTTTCCACTGCGTCCGACTAATCCCGTAGGGATTCACTATCGGTAAAACAAACAACATCAAATGTTTGCATCCTGTAGGGATGTGCGAAACTTGAATATCATAATAACAAACCACCCTCCCACTCCGTTTCCTTTGGAGTTTTCGAGGGTAGATTTGAAATTACTACCCTATTGCCCGTAAACGGAACAAGGGTTAGTGCTCGAGAACGGGCCGCACCGAAAGGCCGTAGTTGCGACCGTTGCTGTCCACGAAGGGGTAGTCCGAAAGGAAATTGAAGTAGAGGTACCACGCGTAGCCCGGGTTGAACGTGTGGAGCGTGTGGAGCGAACTCGACCAGTAGTTGCCGTTCATGCAAGCGCCGTAGAGATCACCGCCCCAACGGTTGCCCGAAGCGGGCAGGAAGAGACTGTTGCCGTTCGAGGCGGTAAACGACCATCCGTTCACCCCGTTCTGGGTCGTCCAAATATGGGTCGTGTTTTGGTAAAGCTCCTGCCATTCCTCCTTGGTGGGCATACGCCAGTCAGAGCCCCAGTTGACCGTGGCCGCGTCGTCACTTGGCTGTAAGATGGTCAAGTTGTCGGTAAAGCCATTGTAACCGTAATGGGAGTTGTTGCAGTACTTGGTCAGCATGTTGTAGCTGCCCTTGCAATACTGATAGGTGCTCCAATCATACCAGTCCTTCGGCTGCGTCTCGCCCCAGGCGAAATAGTCGCCGTAATCCTCGGGGGTATCGGCTCCCACATTGCAAGTTGCCCACAGTGTACCGCTGGGCAAGCCGAGGTTCACGTAATCATGGCTGCCCCAGCTATCGCCGCCACCTCCTCCGCCACCGCTGCTGCCTTCGGTGGTGAAACTCTTGTCTTCGCCGTAGTAACACTCCAAACCACGAAGAGCATAGGCACGTACATGGTATTTGGTGCTTGGTTCAAGGCCAGTAATGGTGCAAACGTATGGTTCGTTCCAGTTGGCGGTAGAAAGGTGTGCATCCTCTACCGTGGGCTTGCTGCTTGTGCTCCAGCACACGCCAAGTTCGTTCAGCGAGAGTCCCTGCGTCACTATCACGTCGCCGCCACACACTGCTGAAGTCTGGGTTATGTCTTGCGGCGTGTAAGTGGTCACGCGCACGTCCGAATCGTTGCATCCCGTGGCGAAAAACAATGTAACTGTTAGCATTATGGCTGCCACTGCCTTCATTACTTTTTTCATATTGGTTAATTTGGGGATTATTACATTTGTTTATACCGCAAAAATAGCACATTTATCCAAACTCAAAAACAAAACATCAGAAACATTTTGTGTTTGCCCGATTAGTTATTCATTTCAAAATTGGAGTCATATACAACGGCAAATAGACAATGTCGTTTTCAACTTTCAGGTCGCCATCGTAGAGAACAAATGCCGTTGAAAGGTAACTGCTTGTAAACCTTTCTT
>JAEEIS010000073.1 GCA_016281475.1 Bacteroidales bacterium | reverse complement strand
TATGCCGTCACACGCTACTTCGTCATTGACAACCTGCATACGCCGGGTATCGAGGATGAGAATACTGGGCGTACCGTCCTTAAATCCGCCGCCATCCAGCCTTGGAAGGTCGAAGTGGGTCTTTCCCTCACTACCTCCCTCTTAGGTCTCACCCACGGCGTCCGCTTCTTTGCCAACCTGCTGCCCACCTACCAAGACCCCGCCACAGGCGAAAAGATATACACCTCCGGCATCACCCTATTCCTATAAATATAGTTCCTATAATTACTATAACCCCTATAAAATAATAATAAAATGAAACAATCTACCTCCCCCAACCGCAAATCCACCCTTCTCGCTCTAGCCTTCTTCTTCGCCATGACCCTCGTTGGAGTCAATGCCGCCCACGCGCAGAACGATACCCTCAATCCCCTTTTCTCCACCACCGGTCCCAACGTGCTGGGTGCAGGGCGTATACAGTGGAACAGCTCACTCGACTATTTCCACTCCTCCTATGTCCTCTATGGCTCTGAATCCACCCTCTTGTCCAATAATTTTGGAGCCACCACAGGTCTCCGCTTCGGCATAGGCAACCGCGCCGAGCTAACCCTCGATGTCTCGGGCGCGTACGCGCTGTTGAAAACCGAAAACTATATTGGCCCTGTGCGCAACACGCAGAGCTACTATCCCTCGGTAGGTGTCAAGCTGCTGCTCGCCGAGGGCAAAGGCTGGCTTCCGCAAGTGGCATACTTCACCCATGTAGGCATGGTGATAAGCGAGAGTGCGTTTAACCCAACTATCAAGTACATAATTGTGCAGCCCGAGATAGGCCTCATGTTCCGCAACCGCGTTGGTCGCAGTTGTGCGTTTGATTACTCACTCGGCTATGCGTGGAACAGCCGCTCTGACCCAGGCATCGACTTCCGCAATCAGGTACAGTACTCCCTATTCTTCCGCAAGCTTGTATCAGAACGTCATACCGTTGGTGTTGGCATAGGCAATAACAACAGTGCTCACCAGTTCATGGGTGACATAGAGTGGCGCTACCTTGTCAACCCAAATCTACAACTCTCGCTTCAAGCAGGTGGTTCTTTGGGACTTGCATCCGACAGCTACGCCGACCGAGCCCACGCCAATCTGGGCATCCATTGGGTCCTCCGCTAAGGTCGATAGATGTGCGTGCCGGAGGCACGCAATCCTAATAACCCCATACTAAGCCGTAAGTGCAGTATGGGGTTATTGGCAATCAGTAATCAATACGTGCCGGAGGCACGCAATCCTAATAACCCCATACTAAGCCGTAGGCGCAGTATGGGGTTATTGGCAATCTGTAATCAATGCGTGCCGGAGGCACGCTACATCTCTCGAACGCACCCTCACAATAAGTTTTCCCTTCCGACGTTATTTAAGCAATAATAATTTTCAATTTTCAACTTTCAACTCTCAACTTTCAATTCCCCATGAAGCCCCTTCTCACCCTCTTGGCATTCCTTGCCCTCGCCTCGTCGCTCTTCGCCAATGGCGACCCCGTAGCCACCTTCTGCGCTCTAACCCTCTCGCGCAACCCCGTCGGTGTGCATGTCCCCGAGGTGCAGTTGAAGGACGAACACCTTACCATCACACCCATAGGCCGCTATACCCTGGTGCGTGTCGAGTACCTGCTCCTGAACAACAGCACGAAAGACTTCGTCGACCTGCCCTACGGCTTTCCCATCGACTATTACCGTCAGGGCTCCGAGCGATGGGCACTCACCGATGGCATCTCCGAGCGCGTCGCCGAGGTGGGCTGGCGCGACGACTACGTCACCGAGGTCGTATTCACCCTCAACGGCATCCAGCTCCCCTTTCAAATCTCTGCCGACAGTCTGCTGAGGGCTGGCAAGCCCCTCCTCACTCCTGAAGAGGAAAAGAAGGACAAGGATAGCGACCTCTTCGAAACCCGCCTCGACGACATCGGCTACGCCCTCCGCGAATACGAGAGCGACCTCCTGCGCCGCTGGTACTACACCCGCCTCAACATCCCCGCAGGGCAGGCGGTCAGGCTGGTGGTGCAATACCGCGTTGAGAATCGTTGCAGCGTAAGCCTCTCCGAACAAGATGCGCTGCTCAGCCAGCCATACGGGGGGTGCCAGTTCGCCTACGACTTCTCGCCTGCCGCCTACTGGGGCAACGGCAAGGCAGAGACCTTCGACGTGCTTCTTAACACCTCGCAAGTCCGATTCTACCACAACTTTATTGACACCACTAGCAACGTCCCCGAAGGCCTCCCCATGCGTCGTCTCAAGGGCGGTCGCTGGCACTACGAGGCGCGCAACTTCGACCTTGCCAAGGCGGAGCCGTTAAGCTTCAACTACTGGTTTGAAAATGAGCCCGCGCACCTCACCGACCTCTTCAACCACCGCATCGCGCCCGACCGCTACACCGTCACCGTCAGCGGCTTCGACCCCAAATACCCCGCCGCCAACCTCTCCGACCTCGACCCCTCCACCACCGCCGTCCTCCGCTCAGGCAAGGGCGACTCGCTCTTTGTCACCATCCGCTTCAAGCAGCCCACCAAGGTCAAGACCATCGTCTTCTACAACGGCTACTGCAAGAATGCCACCACCTGGCGCGCCAACAGCCGCGTAGCATCCATGATGGTCTACGACCCCGCCGACAAACGCTACCCCTTCTACTACCAATCCTACAACTCCACGCCCGAGAAGATGGTTCCCCAATATAAGCCTGGTCCCAAGCTGCTCCGCACCGCTATGCCCGACAGCTTCACCTGGCAGGGCCTCACCGATGCCGCCGAAATCATGCATATCTCCGACTACTACAGCAATCCCCCTCTCACCGAAATCCGATTCTCCATCGCAACCACCACGCGTGGCGCAAAATACGACGACCTCTGCATCTCCGAAATCATCCTCCTCGAGTAAATTCCTCGGAAACACTCATAGTATCGCATTTCTCCATTTAAGATACTGTATATTAGTGTAGTATCATCCGTATGCTTAGTAAAGAGTATTTTTGAGCATAAGTCACTGATACTCCATCTGTTTATTTTCAGTTCGTTTATAGTTCATTTATAGTTCTATTATAGTTCATTTATCATTGATAATAGAACTGCAATACAAGGTCAATAAAGATCCAATAGAAAAAGAATCTAAAAAGGGGTTCCAGCGCAGCCTTTACGAGTGGCAATTGAAGAACGCGACACCAATTGCTATATCAAGATTGGAACGCTGCGTAATTCGTTCGGAACGTCATATTCTCAAGAGGACTTCTATTAATCACCCCGACAGGGTGAGACAATTAATAACACGG
>JAEEIS010000072.1 GCA_016281475.1 Bacteroidales bacterium | reverse complement strand
CGTGCCTGCGACCTCATAAACAACCGTCCCAGAAAAAGATTCGGCTTCCGTACCCCAATTGAGATTTTTTCCCTATATTTGCACCATCAATTCACTCAACCTATTATGCCGTACGTGTTGCGTTTATGACTTGAATTCAGCATAAATTCCGATTTCGCTTCTTTTTAGTCTCTGATTAGGAAGTTGTGGATGTCGTCGAGACTGGCGGCGTCGGCTAGGGTGTAGTTGCCCACCTGTTCACGTCTTAAGGCAGAGAGGAAGACACCGCTGTCTAGTGCCAGTCCTAAGTCGCGTGCTATACTGCGGATGTAGGTGCCTTTGCCACAGCGGATGCGGAAGTCTATCTGCGGCAGATGCTCTGGGACGGTCCCTTGTGGATTGTTGTAGAGGTGGTTTTGGAGGGAGGGGGTGTCGGTTGATTCTATAGGCTTGATAGTTTCAGTAGATGAGATGGGGGAGGCAGGTCTGAAGGCTGTTATCTCAAACTCCTCTATATGTACAGTCTTTGGAGTAGGGGAGGGCGTCTCTTTCTCGGCCACAGCCTCTCGTGCATATTGGTATGCCCGTTGGCCGCCTATCTTCACGGCGCTAAAAATGGGCGGCACTTGCTCTATGTCGCCCAGAAACTGTTTGCTGATATCCTCCACCAATGCTGGTGTGATATGCTTGTAAGGATAGTAGTGGTCGATGGCTCGTTCTAGGTCATAGCAAGGTGTTGTGGCTCCCAGCACCATGGTGCCAGTGTATACTTTTTCGCCCGCCTGTAGTTCGTCGATGCGTTTGGTCGCCTTGCCCACGCAAATGAGCAACAACCCAGTCGCCAACGGGTCTAGCGTCCCCGCGTGACCAATCTTGAACTTCTTAATGCCAAAGGTATTTCGAATAACAGACTTGACCTTGTTGACAGCCTGAAACGAAGTCCATTGCAAAGGCTTATCAATGGGCAGCACAACCCCCTCAAGCAGTTCCTCTAGTGTCATACCCATCTAGAAATACTAGGCATACTAGACCTACTAGTAATACTAGTGAATCAAAGGAATAACAATCGCCAGCACACCCACAATGGCGCAGTAGAGGGCAAACCAAATCAGCTTACCTTTCTTCACGATGTTAATCATCCACTTGCATGCCAGACAGCCGCTGATAAAGGCGGCAAGGAATCCGACAATGAGTGACACAGTGGGCAGACCAGCCATGGTTTCGCTGACACCCACTTCCATCATATCCTTGGTGCTCAACAGGGCTTCGCCCAAGATGGGAGGGATGACCATCAGAAAGGAGAACTGTGCAAGTTTCTCCTTCTTATTGCCTAGTAGCAAGCCAGTGGCAATGGTGCTTCCCGAACGACTCAAACCAGGTAGCACGGCCACCGCTTGGGAGATACCGATGATGAAGGCATGCCACGGCGAGATGTTCTCGCGCTGACGGGGTTTTGCCCAATAGGAGAAGGCAAGCAGCAGTGCCGTCACCAGCAGGCAGCAACCCACTACCAGCAGTCCGCTGCCAAACACCTCTTCTACCTTGTCCTTGAACAGGAATCCCACGATAGCGACGGGAATCATCGATATGAGGATGTTGACGATGTATTTCGTCCCCTCATTCCATTTCCATTTGAAGAAATCCTGAAACAGCCATACAATTTCTTTCCACAAAATAACGCAGGTGCTCAGCACCGTGGCCACGTGTACGGCAATCGTGAATGCGAGATTCTCTTCGCCGTTGAGGCCGAAAAGGTAGCCACCTATCGTAAGGTGTCCGCTGCTGCTGACGGGCAGATATTCTGTCAAACCTTGGATGAGTCCAAGGAGTAATGCTTCAAACCATTCCATAATTTTGAATGTGTTAATGATTGAATGTGTGAATGTGTAAATCGGACTAACGCATTAACGAATTAACACGTTAACGCATTCACGAATTCTTTTTCCCTTCGTACATGATGGCGACAATCTCTGCCACAAAGCCCAGGAAGATGAGTATGGGCGACACATACAGTCGGCGTGCGTTGAACATGTCCGCGTTGAACACATTCGGGTCGTCGCTGCCGCCGCCACACAGGAACAGATATCCCAATGCAAGCAGCACTATGCCAACAAGCATAATGATATAGTTAGTCTTGGTGAATACGAAGGAGAACTGTTTGTTGTCGCCTTCGGGGGTCTTGATTTCTTTTGCCATGATTTTATTTTTTTTGTCTGATGAGGTCGGATTGGTCTGAAGTAGACCGACTTTGATTGTTATTTGTTCTGTCTCAGATAGCGCCTTACGGCAAAGAGTGTGGCAAGGTACGACAGCACGATGCCCATGATGATGATCACTGCCGCGATGCCGACGTACCAGCTCAGATGCACGTGGTTGAGCAGGTCGAGGCCGTTCAGCGACTGGTTGAAGATGCCGGTTGCAATGGTAAGGATGAGTATGGCTATCAGTGCCCCCAGCAGTCCGTACCACAGGCTGCGTGCCAAGAACGGATGTGCGATGAATCCGCTTTTGGCTCCCACCAGCTGCATGGTGCGTATCGTGTCGCGCTGGGCGTAGAGTGCTATTCGGATGGTGCTGCTAATCATCAGTATGCTGACCAGCACCAGCAGTGCCATGAAGATGATGAGAAACCACGTGACCTTATAGAACACGTCGTTCAACTCCCTCACCACGTTCTCCTGAAAGGTGACACCCGTGACAAACTCCAGCTGTTTCACCTCATTGGAAAACTCGTCGATGCTCTCGTCGATGCCGTTTTGGTTTGCCTCGGGTATGTAGTCGGCCTTCAGGTTCACCATCATCGACGGATACAGTGGGTTGTAGCCGATAAAGCTCACGAAATCGTCGTTCAGGTCCTCCGAGAAGATCTCGGCGGCCTGTTGGCGCGAAATATAGTCCACATGCTTCACGCAGGGGATGGTCTCTATGCGCGTCTTCAGCATCATTGCGGCCTCTTCGGTGATGTCGGGCACTAGGTCCACCTTAAACGTGATGCGCTCCTGCATGTCGTGGGTTGCGCGATATGAGTGATACTCCACCATTAGGCACAATCCCAGCAAGAACAGCACCAGCGTGATGCTCAGCACTGTCGAAGAGTGCGTCTCCCACAAGTTTATTTTATTTCTAGCCATGATATGTTCAAGGGTTTAAAAGGTTTAAAAGTTTTAGTGTTTAAAATGTGTGACAAAAAAACTTCCAACTTTCAACTCTCAACTTTCAATTTCTTAGTTTGCCAGCATCACGGGCATGACCAGCATCAGGATGTCCTCTGGCGAGTTCTCCTCCTCCGTCACGGGGAAGATGATGCCGGCGCGGCTGGGATGCGACATCTCGATGAGAATCTGCTCCGTCTCGATGTTCGACACCATCTCCACCAAGAACTTGGCGTTGAAGCCTATCTTCATCGGCTCGCCCTCATACTGGCAGGGCAGTTTTTCCTGGGCGTTGTTGGAGAACATCTCGTCCTCTGCGCTCACCACCAGCTCGCGCTCCATGATAGAGAGGCGCACCTGGTGCGATGCCTGGTTGGCAAACAGTCCCACGCGGCGCAGCGTGTTCAGGAACGAGGCACGGTCCACCGTCAGCTTGTTGGGGTTCTCCTTCGGGATGGCGGCATCGTAGTTGGGATACTTGCCGTCCACCAGTCGGCAGATGACGTAGAAGTTGTCGAAAGTGAAGAAAGCATTGGTATTGTTGTATTCCAGCTTCACTTCCACGTCCTCTTTGCGGGCGGCCAGGATGTTCTTCATCATCGTCACAGGCTTGCGGGGGAGGATGAAACTGATGGGGGTGTCGCTGTGGATGTCCGTGCGGCGGTAGCGCACCAGCTTGTGCGCGTCAGTGGCCACAAAGGTAGCGTTCTCGGCATTGATGTCGCAGAAGATGCCGCCCATCTGGGGGCGCATCTCGTCGGTCGACGCGGCGAAGGCCGTCTTGCCGATGGCGTTGGCAAGGGCACCGCTGGTGAGGGTGATGGCCGACGTGTCGCGAGCCTCGGGCATCGAGGGGAACGTCTCGGGGTTCTTGCCGGCAAGGTTGTACTTGCCCTCGCCCGACGTGATGCTGATGCCAAAAGTGCTGTCCTCGACGCTGAACGTCATGGGCACATCGTCCATGCTCTTTACTGTGTCGAGCAGCAGCTTCGACGGCACCGCGATGTCGGCCAGGCCTTCCATGCGGCCGGTCTCCACCTCCACCTTCGACACCAGGGTCGTCTCCAAGTCGGTAGCGCGGATGGTCAGCATCCCTTCGTCCAAATGGAAATGGAAGCAGTTGATGATAGGCACGGTGTTGTTGTTGGTAAGCACACCGCTCAGCGATTGAATTTGTTTTGAAAACAGCAGGCTGTTAATAATGAATTTCATATCTTTATCTCTTTTTATTATCTTTTAGTTACAAAATGCAAAGATATAATATATTTTTCAAATAATAACATTCTTGTCGAATTATTTTTCAACAAGGCGAGTGCGTCAATCCGTTAATTCGTTAATTCGTAAGTCGCTGACGCAGTTAAATACTCACAAATTCCCGAATTCAGTCAAGCGAGTAGCACACCCCTTCGGGCAGGTCCAAATCGTAGTGTATCTGGCAGTACGCCTTCGAGTACTTCTCGTCCAGATACATGCTGCCGCTCACCTTTTCGCCTATTTTGTAGCGTGCCCTGGTGCGGTACAGCACCACGCAGTTCTGGTGCTTCTCGCCGTAGGGGTCGGTATACTCCTTGCCAATCGAGTCGGGCATGTCGAGGCTCAGCACCATCCCGTAGTCGAAGTCCGAAATGCTCGCATACTGCATGGTGCATTCCAAATAATCCACCATCGTGCCCGAGAAGTCGAACACGTTGTCGGGTTTACTGCATCCCATAAAGAGCATGGGGATGATTGCAATAACGAGAAGTATTTTTTTCATGATAACAGTTTTATAGCCATGACTACATAGCCTTCTTTGCAATAATTTTTGTCGTCCAAAAGATAGGTCACTTCTGCCTCTATCACTCTCCCTGTATATTCTTCGCCAGTATGTTCCCTTAATCTGAGAATGTCGTTTACCCGGAACCCTCTGTCGTTATACCTGACCTCGAAGTTCTTTCTGCCCTCCGCTATGGCGTTAAAATAATCGGGCATAATCTTTAAGTCGTGATATTGTCTGCTCATCTCTTGGAGGATGTTACACGCTCACGCCAAAGTCGCGCAAGGCGTTGTTTAGGCTCGTTTTCTTATCGGTCGAGGCATTGCGGTGTCCGATGATAAGGGCACAGCTCACCTGATAGTCGCCTGCCGCAAAGTGCTTGGTGTAGCTGCCTGGAATCACCACACTGCGCGCTGGCACGCGACCCTTGTAGGTGACGGGCTCCGCCTGAGTAACATCTATGATGTGGGTGCTGGCGGTAATGACCGTGTTGGCGCCTATCACCGCCTCCTCCTCCACCAGCGCACCTTCCACAATGATGCAGCGGCTGCCTATAAAGCAATGGTCCTCAATAATTACAGGAGCTGCCTGCACAGGCTCCAACACGCCGCCGATGCCCACGCCGCCGCTCAGGTGCACGTGCTTCCCAATTTGGGCGCAGCTGCCCACGGTAGCCCAAGTGTCCACCATCGTCCCGCTGCCCACATACGCCCCGATGTTCACATACGACGGCATCATCACCACCCCGGGTGCCAGATAGGCGCCGTAGCGTGCCACTGCGGGCGGCACCACGCGCACCTGCTGCTCGGCATAGTTGCGCTTGAGGGCTATTTTGTCGTGGTACTCAAACGGTCCCACCTCGGTGGTTTCCATCTGATTGATGGGGAAATAAAGTATCACGGCCTTCTTCAGCCATTCGTTCACGTGCCAGCCGTCCTCCGCCTTCTCGGCGATACGCAGCTGGCCCTTGTCCAGCCGCTCCACCACCATGCGTATGGCATCCTGCACGGCATTGTCCTTCAGCAGCTCGCGGTTCTCCCACGCCTGCTCAATTATTTTTTGTTCTTCTATCATATTTTATACAACGTCTGTTCCTCCCTTTTATTGTGTCACTCCCTAAAAAAATCCATCGTTCGCCCCCTTTCCGCACCCCGTTCTTCGGTATGTAGAGCGAAGAACGAGTGGCAATGTATACAATAAGGAGCGATTATTGGTGGGAGCAAGGCGGGAAAAGGGTGGGGGTAGGGCAGGGGTCGGGAAGGGGTCGGGGAGAGAGCGGGATGGGAGATGGAAGGGGGGGGGATGGAAGAGGGGTGGAGGTTGGAGGGAGGAGGTATGGACGGTGGCGGGAGGTGCAAGCGGTTGAGGGATAGTGATTAGTGGGGTCGGTTGGAGGAAAGTGAAATATTATTTTGTGGTTGATATAATAAAATGGCGGTTGTTACGTTAAAGATTATTATTTTATCAGTAATGCGTAAACTAGGCTTATTCATAATAATGGCAGTGTGTGTGCTGGGGTCGCGGGTGTCGGCGCAGGACAAGGAGCTGATGTCGGACTACCAGTCGCAGCTGCAGAGCATATTCGAGGAGGTGTATAATGCGCCTACCGACAACCAGCGATACCATGCCAACGAGACGGCAATACAGCTCTTTATGGAGGCTTTGGCCGAGGAGGGGTCGTTCCGCTGGCAGTGGGACTTTGGCAACCGGGTGTCGGTGCTGACGTCGGCGGACAAGAAGTTCCGCATCATCACTTGGCCGGTGGTCAACGACGAGGGCGAGTTCGAGTGTTTCGGCATTGTGCAGGCGTTGAACGAGAAGACCGACAAGTACGACCTGTATGTGCTCAACGATAAGTCGGAGGACATCGTCAACCGGCAGGAGGCACTGCTGGCCCCTGACAATTGGTTCGGCGCGGTGTATCAAGAGCTTATCACTACCTCGTACGAGGGAAAGAACTACTATACCCTGCTGGGATGGAACGGAGTGGACAACCTCACCGAACGCAAGGTGATTGAGCCCATCTGCTTTAAGTCGGGCAACAGCTTGCCGCAGTTTGGGCAGAACCTGTTCCGCAAGGAAAGGAACCTGCGCCGCGTGGTGCTGGAGTATACCAACAATGCGATGGTGAACCTGCGCTACGAGGAACAGACGGTGCGCACGGTGGAGCATATCCGCGCCAAGCGCAAGGGAGGGCGCTCGTCGAGTCCGGCCTACAGCCGCTCGTCGGGTCGCCGAGGCAAGAATGGGCGGACGCGCCGTAGCCGTGTGAAGGAGACGGCGGCACGCACCTCGTCGGCAGTGCGCGAAAGGGTGTCGTCGGGTCCTACGGAGAAGGTGACCGACAAGAAGATGCGGATGATTATCTTCGACGAGGTGGAGTCGCAGATTGTCGGCATGGAGGGCCTGTTCCAATACTATGTCCCCACGGGCACGGAGCTGGCGTATGTGTTTGTGGACGGCAAGTGGGAGCAGCGACAGGGCGCGCAGGGCCGCGTGACGGACAAGAAGTTGAACAAGGATTTCGACAAACCTATTGAAAAGGAGGCTCCCAGTTACCGTGTGGTACGCGACTGATTTATCTTGATTATAAAGGATTGGGAAGGACTCGTAATTCTCAATTCACAACTCTCAATTCACTATTCAAGTTGACTGGCGTTATATTAGACAATATCAATACTATCGAAGACCTTCGAGCCCTCTCGACAGACGACCTTAAGCAGTTGGCTATCGAGATTCGGCAGTATATCATAGGCACGCTTTCCCAGCATCCGGGCCATCTTGCCTCGAGTTTGGGCACGGTGGAGCTGACGCTTGCGCTCCACTATGTCTTCAACACCCCCGACGACAAGCTGGTGTGGGATGTGGGGCATCAGGCCTATACGCATAAGATTATCACGGGGCGACGCGACCAGTTCCCCACCATCCGTACCTACGGCGGGTTGAGCGGCTTTCCGCGTCGCGACGAGTCGCCCTTCGATGCTTTCGGCACGGGACACAGTTCTACATCCGTCAGTGCCATTCTGGGTATGGCGATGGCTTCGTCGTTGCAGGGCAATACGTCGCGCCAGCATATTGCCGTCATCGGCGACGGTGCCATGACGGGCGGCGAGGCGTTTGAGGCGTTGAATTGTGCGGGCGCGTCGAAGGCGAATATGCTGGTGGTGCTGAACGACAACGGCATCAGCATCGACAAGGCCGTGGGCGGACTGAGCCACTATCTCACCCGCATCACCACCTCGCGCCGCTACAACCGCATCAAGGACAAAGTGTGGCGCAAGTTGGACGGCGATACTGAGAAACGCACGCGCAGCAAGGCGAAGTCGCTGAACTTCTTCCAGCGTGCCACCTTTGTGGCAAAGACGGCTGCATTGGGTGCGCCCAACCTGTTTGAGTCGTTGGGATTTAGGTATTTCGGCCCTATCGACGGACATAATGTGGACGAACTGGTGGAGGTGCTGGTGCAGTTGAAGGCTATCAAGGGCCCCAAGCTGCTGCATGTTGTCACCAAGAAGGGCAAGGGTTTGAAGACTGCTGAGAAGCATCCCATCACATACCACGCGCCAGGACTGTTCAATGCCGAGACGGGCGCACAGATAAAGGGCTCCTCTAACGGCAAGCCGCTGAAGTATCAGGACGTGTTTGGCTATACGATAATAGAGTTGGCGGAGCGCAACTCGAAGATAGTCGGCATCACGCCTGCCATGCCTACGGGCTGTTCGCTGAACCTGATGATGGAGCGGATGCCCCGTAGGGCGTTCGACGTGGGCATTGCCGAGCAGCATGCCGTCACCTTCTCCGCTGGATTGGCGGCGCAAGGTATGCTGCCCTTCTGCAATATCTATTCCTCGTTCATGCAGCGGGCGTATGACCAGATTATTCACGACGTGGCACTGCAACGGCTGCCGGTGGTGATTTGTCTCGACCGTGCCGGCTTGGTGGGCGACGACGGCCCTACGCACCACGGCGCTTTCGACCTCGCCTGCCTGAGGCCTATCCCCGAGCTGACCATTTGCGCCCCGATGGACGAGCACGAGCTGCGCAACATGATGTATACCGCCCAGCTGCCCGACCAGGGTGCTGTGGTGATTCGCTATCCGCGCGGGCTGAGCGTTCATGCCGACTGGAAGATCCCCTTCGAGAAACTGGAGGTGGGCAAGGCGCGCTGTATGCATGAGGGCAGCGATGCGGCGATACTCTCTATCGGACATGTGGGCAATGCCGCCCTAGAGGCTGCCATGCGGCTGGAAGAAGAAGGCATCAGCGTGGCACATTACGACATGCGTTATCTTAAACCATTGGACACTGATGTTTTGGATGACATTGTTCGCAAGGGCATCCGCCATATCGTCACCATTGAGGACGGCGTGAAGAAAGGCGGCCTAGGCAGCGCTGTGTTGGAATACTACGCCTCTAAAGACCAGGCTATTCCCGTCACCATTCTTGGCCTGCCCGACCAATTTGTCACCCACGGCCCCGTGCCCCAGCTGCACAAGGACTGCGGAATAGACACAGAGAGCATCATTGCTGCCATTAAATGTAGAAAATAAGATATGAAGATAAAAGAGGTCATCATTGTCGTAGTCGTCCTGTTAGTTGCGGCTGCTTGTCAGAAAAATGATGATATTCGTCCAGTTGCCCCGTCGGATACAGACACTATAGTTGTTGCCGAACCTGTACCGGCACTCTTTTCTATTAATGAAAACGAGCAGGTGCGTTTCGCTCCGGGCAATCTGCAGTATGTAGAAGGCGTGTGGCGTTTTGCTGAGCGACAGACCGACTTTCTGCCCATCTACGACGCAGAGCACTGCGACCTCTTTACTTGGAGTACAACTCAAACCCAGTGGGGCTTGGATACAAGCACCAATCCAACAGACTATGAGTTTCCTTTCGTCGATTGGGGGACGATACCTCAATTGGTTGCCACCTATGGCGAGGGATGGCGAGTGCTCGACGCGATAGAGTGGGACTACTTGCTTAATGAACGTCTTGTTAACGGACAGGCAGGGGAGGGTCATTCGTGGGTTGCTACCAGCATAGACGGTCAATATGGCGTACTGCTCTATCCCGACGGCTATGTGCAGCAGCAGTCGCACGACGCTGGAGTCATTCCCGACAGCTGTGTATTCCTGCCCGCTTTGGGTTATCGTTTTGGACGCGAAATTCAGAATCGCGGTAACCATATTGGTTATTATTGGTCTGCCACAAGCACTTACTGTCCTCCCGGAGCTGTTTCGCTACAGTTTCGAGAGACGGATGGATCCACCACCATCGGCATCTATGCCGACGCCCGCTATTACGGCTCAGCCGTGCGGTTGGTGAAAGACGTCCTATGAACCATAGTTTTTATGACAGATTAATATCTGTTGTGAGCATATTGGTTACAACGTCGGCTAAGGAGTGAAGAAAGTTACTGAGATGTGGTTATTCCCTGTCATACCCGCTGTGTGCTACCTAAGGGAGCTGCCTGATGTGCTACAGCGCTACAGTGCTACAGTTCGAATTTTGGGGTGTCATTTTTTGAGGGGTGATTTAGGCAAAATGAACTGTAACAACTGTAGCGCTGTAACAAAATGCTCCATCGTGTCGCAATAATGTCATTCTAATTAAATGGCTGTGGGATGAGTGATGGTTGTCTTTTGATTTGGAAAAGTAAGTCGGAGTATTTATGTACTCATATCTGATGGTTTTCAGAAAACTCTTCTTGGGAGAGGTGGCAAGTGGGTGGTGAAAGAGGGAGAAATAATTATGGGCAGGGATGATGGATTCCCCGCAAACCTCTGTGGTACAAAAGTTGCGTGTGACGAAACAGTCAATGGCGAACTCGGCCTTGAGTTCTTTGATTCGATTTTTTTTACTAATTCAAATATTCTTCGTAATTTTGCAACCGCTTTCGAGAGATAGAAAGCTGTAAGCAAGAAAAGCATTGCAATATTGTCCTTTGATAGGAATTTTGGCAAAACTTCAAGAAGGAGGATTGAGCATTTATGCTTTCGCT
>JAEEIS010000071.1 GCA_016281475.1 Bacteroidales bacterium | reverse complement strand
GCTGTTGCCGCGTTTGGTGCGCACCCATCCCTTCACATTCACCTCCTTGCCGACAAGGTCGGAACCCTGCCTTAATACATCCACAATACGGATTGTCTTCATCTTAAAATCTTTCCTTTCTTATATATCCTAAAAATCAATATCTCACCTCTCCCTTGGCATATTTCCGGAGGAAATTCTCCAGCTCCTCAATGGAGAGTTTCTTCACAATAATCTTTTTTTCACGGTTCAGCACATAGATGTATGGTGTGGAATGCACATCATACACATCGATGAAATCCATGTTGGCGACATTGCCCCCCACATTCACCCACGGCATGTCATGCTCGCGCAAATAACGTTTCCAGGCCACCGTGTCGGCCGACATGCAGATGGCCATGACCTCCATGTCAAGGCTGTCCTTCATACGGTGGTAGAGCTCAGCCAGCTTCGGTGTGGCCGACTTGCAGTGCGAGCAGTCCACATCCCAGAACCACATTATGGTGAACTGCCTGTTGAACTCGTAATTGGAATGGAGCGTGTGGTTGGTGTCCATCATCCACAAATTGGGCGCCGTGCGTCCGAGCAGGATGGGATCCAGTTTGTGCGCCCGCTCCACCATCGCCTCCAACTGCGTGGAATCGACCCAGGGGCAGCGTCCGGCCTCATAATATTTGAGCACCATGTGCACAAAAACCGCATCCTGACCCACGTACTGGCTGCGCTCGTACTTGTGAGTCACATACCAGACAACATACTTGAACAGCTCCCTGGAGGTTGTCTTGTCCAGCAGCAGGTCGGTGTATTTTATGATGGAATCGACCGAAACAGGAACTATGCCATCGTAAAAGCGTTTAAGCTTGGGATAGAAGAGCGGGGCGCAGATGAGCCCGTCCTCGCCAAGGTCGGTGTTGTCCCAGTAGTGGTTCACATAGTAGCGGTACTCCCAAAGCGAATCCGCACCGGCAGGCTTTTCGGGAATCTCCACATCCACATTCATCCGCTGGATTTTGGAGAACAGATGGTCCGGATGACCGTAGATGACGGAGTTCGTATATTCATGCATGCTGTCAAGACAAAGCTTCTGCTCCGCCTTCATGGCCGCCAAAGCCTCCTTGTTGGCCTGTTCGCCCTTGGCCTCCTCCTGCTTGTAGGCCTTGCCTGTCTCCATCACCCGTGACTGGAAAACCACCATGCGTTTCTGGAATTCCAGAAAAAGATCGTTTTCCGGTGAGCCAATGAACTCCAGATGGTTCAGCACATCATAGAAGGGCGGCTGCAGCTGCGTTGCACGGATGGTGAAATGGCGTGCGGTGTCCATGACGAACTCCAAATATTTGTTTTTCCGCTGTCCGGCAACGATATACACGCCGCGGCTCAATGTGTCGTTCCCCTTCAGGACGAAGGTGTATGGCTTGCGCTTCTCAACAAACAGCGAATCGCGCGAATAGGTTTTGTCCGCGTAATAGTAGCCGATGTAGAGCATCGTGTCAGGAACCCCTTCCAACACGATTGTGATCTCATAGTTGTACTTCTCCTTTTTGGCACGCTTCTGCGCACTTGCGTCCGACATTCCGAACAAGAGCGCTGCAAGCACAAGCCATAAAAACAAATTCCTTTTCATTGTCATTCCTGTTATATATAATATACAAGACGTTCCAAAACAGCAAAACGCTACATCAAATTATGCCCTCCTTGATAATATCGTGCAGGTGGATGACCCCCGTGTACCTGTTTTCGTCGTCCACGACCAGAACGCTGGTGATGCTGTTCTTGCGCATTATTTCCAACGCCTTCACAACCAATTCGTCCTCATGGATGGTTTTCGGATGCGGCGACATGATGTCCTTGGCACGCACCGAAAGCACATCCGATGTCTTGTGCAGCATCCGGCGCAGGTCACCGTCGGTGATGATACCGACAATCTGCCGGTTATCGTCCAGCACGGCTGTCATGCCCAAACGTTTGGAGGAAATCTCATAGATGACAGTGTTCAGCTCATCCTCCGGATTCACCTGGGGGCACTCGTTCTCCTTGCTCAGGTCACGCACCTTCAGATACAGCTGCTTGCCCAGAGTGCCGCCCGGATGGTAGCGGGCGAAATCCTGCGCCGAAAAACCGCGAAGCGACATGAGGCATACCGCCAGCGCATCCGCCATGACCAGCTGCGCCGTGGTGCTGCTGGTGGGTGCCAGATTGTTGGGGCAGGCCTCCTTTGAAACGGTGCTGTTCACGACAAAATCGGCCTGTTTTGCCAGATATGACTCGGTGTTGCCAACGATTGCAACCACCTTGTTGTCGCGCATCCGGATCATCGGCAGAAGCATCTTTATTTCAGGCGTGTTGCCGCTTTTGGAGATGCATACGACCACATCGTTCGGCTGGATGATGCCCAAATCGCCGTGGATGGCGTCCGCCGCGTGCATGAAGATGGCCGGCGTGCCGGTGGAGTTCAGCGTGGCCACCATCTTCTGCCCGATGATGGCGCTTTTGCCGATGCCGGTAACGATGATGCGCCCCTCGGTGGCATGAAACATGATTTTCACGCTCTGCACAAACCCGTCGTCCACAAAGTTTGTCAGCTGCCCGACGGCATC
>JAEEIS010000070.1 GCA_016281475.1 Bacteroidales bacterium | reverse complement strand
TTTCTCGTGGAAAGGGCGTATCTTTGCAAGATGAAAGATTAGTCATTTTGACTGTGAAAACATGTTTATTTTTGTGTTTTTCAATGGTTTGTATGGTGAAGGAATGCACATTAAACTAGTTTTGTTATGAAGAGATTGTTGTTGTTTTTGGCTACGGTGATGTGTGCTACCACCATGTTGCAGGCGCAGGACACGATACGGTATGGGGACACTAATTCGAGATACATGTTTGTGCCAATCGTCATAGATACGAATTTGGGGAGTTTGTTTTACAGCGAAGCTGCTTTGAGTGTAATACGATGCAATAGTGATTCTAGTTTAGCACATTCTTATTATTCGGGCTATGTCGTTGACAGACCAACATGGATATATGGTATTGCATCAACGTTATCATTTTCGAGTTCGCCAATTACGGTGGTCACAAGTTCTGTAGGGGAAGAAGACCAACAATTCGAATATGATGTATACGCTATGCTTGTGGAGAAGGAAGGCGGCCATTATTACCATTCCGATTCTGTGAAATGGAATAACCAAGGGCAGTACAGATACTTTGTATATCCTCAACGTAGTCCATATTATAGTCCATTTCCTAATACTGACACCGTTGTGGGTGCATTTGAGTTTTATTTTTCGACACCAAGGTTTGTTGTGGACACTTTCTATATTGGAATGTGGTTTACCCATTTGGACTGTGATAGACATGATGATACAGCACTTCGAACTGTAGCGTGGGAGGCTGGAGGATTTTACTCCACCTATATGAACTATCCGGATATTCAGGATATTAATGAAGTGTTGTTTGAATCGCCTTTGGGGTTCAGGAGGAGTCATTATCATATAGGATTCTTCTTCCCTATCATTATGCCGCCTGACACGGACAGCTTTGAGTGTCCGAGGGTGGAGAATTTTAGACAGAGGGACTATGTGGACGGGCGACCCGTGTTAGAGTGGGAGGCGCAGGCAGGGCAGCGGCCGTTCCAGGTGGCCTATGGGCCTGCCGACCAGGACCCGGACAGCTTTAGGGTGGTGCAGTCACTCAGGCCGCCGTGTGTGCTGCCTGCCGACGGGTTGGATTCGATGGTGCTGTACGCGGCAAGATGCCGTGGGAGATGCCACCACATGTGCCAGGTGCATGACACGATAATGTGGGGCGAGTGGAGCGACACGGTGGAGTTCTACACGGGCAGCCGCCGACCGGGCAGCGTGGGGGCGGTATCGCCAAAAGGCGCGTTGTCGTTCACGTTGAATCCCAATCCGGCGCGAGACGAAGTGACGGTGACGGTAGAGGGTGCGGATGGATATGGTTGTTGGCTGACGTTGCGCGACGAGGCAGGGCGCGAGCTGCTACGCCGACAGATGGGTACATACCCCGGCTCTTCAAGCCACCCCTCTCAAGAGGGGACATCCTCGCTGACCCTCTCGACCCGTGGGCTGGCGGCAGGGCTGAACTTCGTCACCCTCGAGTCGCCCAAGGGCACCAGCACACAGAAACTGGTGGTGGAACGGTGAGAATGTATAATAAAGGTTTGACGCTACAGCCTCTTGGCTGTGGAATGGGGTGATTTAACAAAAAAAGATTTGTTTTTCTCATGGAAAGGGCGTATCTTTGCAAATTAGTAATATAATATTTATCTCATGTGAAAACACGTTTATTTTTATCTCTTTCAGTGGTTTGTACGCTTTTGAGCTTGCAGGTGCAAGGGCAGACTTACTACAATTTCGCGATGGGATATATCCCATCGGCAACGAATCCATCCCATTCGATTGTCCGCACCGTCGACGCGCAGCGGGCGATAGCCTACTATGAAGACGGGAGCACTACGCACATACTTGCCAGAATAAACATGTATGGCAATGTGATAGAGGCGAAGTTTGTTGGCAAGTATGAAATGAACGACATTCGTCTTGTGGACGACGACATATTCTTCTGCGGTCAGAACACATTGACGCGGAAAGGAATTGTTGGGCACGCCTCAGTTTCAGCCATAGAGAGCAGGATTCAACATATCCAATATCAGGAATTTGACATGGGCATGTCAAGAACTTCAACCACGATGATGAGACTGGCGGCATACAGAGACCAGTCGGGGATGGAAAAAGTGGTGGCAATCGGCGAGTTGAATTACGATAATCTCTCATCACCCATGCCATCTTTTCTCAATGGGTCTCTTCCTGGCAGCTATCGGGCTTACTTCGTGGTTGGGTATAGGTATTCGGGAGGTGCGCTAACCATGGAGTTCTGCAAATTTCTCTGCGACACTTCTCCTAATAACTATTTTGAATCAGTTGACGATGTGGTAGTGACAGACAACTGGCTTGCTGTTGTGACAGTCAACGATAAAGGGCTGACAATCCACAGATGCGACAAGAATAATGTGAATGGCACTTTTGATAACTACCATTCATATGGTATCTCATCGGTAGAGGGAATCTACCACTGCTGTCATATGAAGGGGGACACTATCGCATTGGTTGCCTTGGACAAGTCACCGGTCGCAAGCGTCTATGAGACCCACATGAGGTGTGTCGACCTTGCCACGATGACTATGACCCAGGCTCAGGGCTACAGTCTGCTGGACAAGGCTGAGCCGATAGAGGTGGTGTATGTGCCCGACTGTGCAACGCTGGTGATGTTGCAGTATCAGCAGTTTCCCTTGACGGGGTGGCACTATGCCTACGTTTTTTGGAAGCCGTACAAGGTGCCACCCTATACTGCCGAGGTGATATACGAAAGTGCAGGCAACTCATTCGGTTCCATCGACAGGCTGACCTCTAAATATATAGTGGCGTCTGGTGGGAATTACTGGGTGGAGAAGGATGCTTCGTATAACGCCACGGTGTCGTCGTGCTATAAGTATGCCCAACAACAGGTTTTCTCACTCAGCATACCGAATCCTGTGCCCGGGTCTTTTCCATATCAGACGTTGGTATTAACTCTCCTGAATGTCACATTCCCTGAGGGCTATGATCCAAATGATAGAACTATGGCACTAGGATGTATTTTCAACTAGTTTTGTTATGAAGAGATTGTTGATGTTTTTGGCTGCGGTGACGTGTGCTACTACCATGTTGCAGGCGCAGGACACCATACGGTATGGGGACACTAATGCGAGATACCTTTTCATTCCGATTGCTATTGGGGATACGGGAATACCCAGTTATTACTATTATAGGCAATATGAGAGGTCTTGGGGGCTTGCGCAAATAGGCTGTGAATTGAACGTAGAGGGTAGGGATAGCACATGGCATCATGCTTCACAATGTATCTATGTGGGTTATGTTGTAGACGAGCCTACCCTGATATATGGAATAGCCTCGACAGCATCCATGGGTGCGGCACCATTAGTGTATCTGACAGATTATCATTCGATTGATTCAGTCGATACAGGTCAATTTTGGTTTGAAATGTATGCCATGCTAGTGCAGAAGGAGGGCGGTCATTATTACCATGTCGATTCAGTGGAGTGGCGCAATCAAAGGCAGTACCGATATTTTGTATATCCAGAATCTCCTGTAGGGAATCCGATACACGACACGCTAGTGGGAGCATACGAATTCTATTTCTCGACCCCGAGGGTGGTGGTTGACACCTTTTATATAGGGATGTTTTTTACGGATATAGATTGCACGATAACGGATTCTTCTGGTTGGCGTCATCTTGGCTGGGAGACAGGATACCTAATAGGTAATTTGAGTGGAAATGAAATGTTGCTTGAACGCAATTGGGACGATTATGTCTGTTCTAACATACCTAATCAGGTGGGAAACTATTTCCCCATCATCATGCCGCCTGACACGGACAGCTTTGAGTGTCCGAGGGTGGAGAATTTTAGACAGAGGGACTATGTGGACGGGCGACCCGTGTT
>JAEEIS010000069.1 GCA_016281475.1 Bacteroidales bacterium | reverse complement strand
AAGTAGTGTGGTATTCCAAGTTGAATAGTAGTTTCATAAGCTATCATTTATAGTTTCTGCCTGTAAAGGTACGAAAAATCCCCATTCGTTGTTTCCGAATGGGGAAGGATTTACAACAGAATATGTGCAAACGTTTGCATCATTTCTTGCCTCTGATGACCGTGACACAGGCCGCTCCCAATACCAAAAGCACGCCAGACACAATCATCATCGTCGACTGATGGTGGCCGACCAGCGACAGGACCACACCGCCACACAGGGCTGCTACAATCTGCGGAATGCAGATGGTGCCGTTAAACAAACCGAGGTAGGCACCCATGTGACCATAGCCCTGCAGGGCATTGGTAACGAAGGTGAAAGGCATAGCCAGCATGGCAGCCCAAGCACAGCCGATGAGCAGGAAGGGCATGAACTGCAGATACTGGTCGTGCAGGAACGGCACCATGGCAAAGCCCACGGCGCCTAACAACAGACTGACAGCGTAAGCCACCTTCGTATTCTTGAACTGAGGCAGTACGGCAGCCCATATAACAGAACCCACGGCCTGCACGGCAAAGAGCACACCTACCCAGTTGCCTGCTGCCTGGAACGGCTCACTGGCAGGGTCGGTGGTGTTCCATACGGTCTCGGCAATAGCGCCCGTGGTGTAGTTCCACATATAGAGGAAGGCCGCCCAGCAGAAGAACTGCACCAGTCCGACTTTCCAAAACGTCGACGGGGCCTTCTTCAGCAAGGTAATCCAGTTAGCACTCTCCTCTTTGTCTTCCGAAACAGGGTTGTACTCCACATACTCCTGCGGGTTCCACTCCTTAACCTTCGAAGTGGTATAGATGACGCAGAGTATCAGGATGGCAGCACCGACATAGAACGACCAAATAACCGAATCGGGTACTACGCCCTTCTCCGCTACGTTGCTGATACCGATAAAGGTGAAGATGAAGGGGAACAGGTAGCCCATCACCGAACCGGCATTACACAGGAACGACTGGATGCTGTAGGCCTTGGCCTTCTGCTCTTCGTTGACCATGTCGCCCACCAGCATCTTGAACGGCTGCATGGCCATGTTGATACTGGTATCGAGAAACATCAGGGCAATGAGGCCGAACATCATGGCGGCCCCCACCGTCAGTCCGAACGAGCCGGAATTAGGCAGCAGGCACATCACCAGCACGGCCACGGCGGCACCTATAAATAAATAAGGTATGCGACGGCCGAAGCGCGTCCATGTACGGTCACTCAGCGTACCCACGACGGGCTGCACCAGGATGCCCATCAGCGGGGGCAGAATCCAGAAATAGCTCAGCGAGTGCGGGTCAGCACCCAGCGTGGCAAAGATGCGTGAGATGTTAGCCGACTGCAAAGCATACGCAATCTGCACGCCAAAGAATCCAAAACTCAGATTCCAAAGGCTCCAAAACGGTAAATTCGGTTTTGTTTTCATATACTACAACATGTTATTTTTTATATTTTAAAGACAACTTAGACAACTTGGACAACTTATAATAATTCTTTTACTTTACCGTCAGCACCGACAATATTGTTGCATTCTTTGTCGTAAAAAAAGCGTTCTATCGACGCATACTTTGGAGCAAAATTGACAAGTATTCCACAAGGGCATTTTGTTAGGCGCATGTAATTGAAAAGTTGAGCACGATGTATGTTTATAAGGTCATTGACAGCCTTACATTCTACTATAATATCATCTTTGCACAAGAAATCAATACGATAGGTAGCATCCAGAAGTTGCCCATGATATTCAGGATGGAACGTCAATTCGCGTTGGAACGGAATGCCTTGTTCCGTCAATTGCACCCGAAGCCCCTCCTGATAACAGATTTCATTCAATCCAGGTCCCAATTCCCTGTGAACCTCATGGATAGCCCCAATCACATCATATATGTGTTTTTTATATTTAGTAACGTCAATCATCATTCAAAATGTTGTCTGAGTTGTCCAAGTTGTCTTTTAATAGACTGCCTCACTGTCCAAGTTGTATGTTGTCGTCAAGCCCCCTACCTTGTTGTCCCTCTTATAACGAGGCGGGTGCGGACGATGCGGCGTTCGGCTTTGTCCAAGGGGATGATGCCTTCCACATGACCTATCAGGATGTCGGCGGCCTCTTCGCCGACCTTCACGCCACGCTGCTCTACGGTGGTCAGCATCGGGTCGCAGGCAATGGCGCGGTAACCATTGGTGAAACCGCATACCGACACGTCGTCAGGGATTTTCAGCCCCATGCGCTTGGCAGTGTACATGATGCCGATGGCCGTGTCGTCGTTGATGGCAAAGAAGCCGTCAGGGCGGTCGTCGCGCTTCAGCAGTTCCGGTGTCACATACTCAGCATCGGCACGGTTGTCGCAGATGCATGTCAGCGTCTCGTCAAACGTCAGCCCATGCTTCAGCAGGGCATCCTTATAGCCGTTAAAGCGGTTCTTTGAAATTTCCAGCGTCGGCGCAGAACCATAGAAGGCGATGCGGTGACAGCCCGTCTCTATGAGATGCGTCACGGCATTGAACGCGCCCATGTAGTCGTCGACGACCACACGGCTGGCATTGACACCCGTGCAAATGCGGTCGTAGAACACCAAAGGCACACCGGCATCTATCAGCCGCTGGAAGTGGTCGTACTTCTGTGTATCCTTGGCCTGTGACACAATGACACCACACACCTTGTTCTCAAAGAAGGACTGACAGATGCGCACCTCGCGCTCATAATTCTCCTGACTGGTAGCCACCAGCAGACGGTAGCCCTGTGCCGTAGCCTCCTCCTCAATGCCGCTGAGCACCGATGCGAAATAGTAGTGTACGAAACTGGGCAGGATGACGCCAATGAGTTTCTGGGGTTTCACTTTCGAGTTGCGCAGACTTTCGGCAATGACATTCGGCGTGAAGTTATGCTCGCGTGCATACTGCTGAATGGCGGCCCGACGCTCTGCCGAGATACGGGACGAATCCTTCAGCGCACGCGATACCGTTGCCACCGAGATACCAAACTCGCGGGCAATGTCCTTCATCGTCAATGTCGCATTTTCTTTCATCGTTTTTAGTTATTCGATGGCAAAGGTAGTAAAAAGTTCCATTCGGTGTTTT
>JAEEIS010000068.1 GCA_016281475.1 Bacteroidales bacterium | reverse complement strand
GTCAGCCCTTTGGTTTATCTTTGCAGTCGCTAAACATAAACCCTTTGATTGCTGTAATATTATACAAATGTACTTGGTTGGAAAGTTGGGGGTCCGGTGTGGTCAGAATGGTTGATGCTTGTCAAATGCAGGGTGTTCCAGAACCCTACTATGAGGAAAGACCCGGTGGTATTGCAATTATATTCTGTCGTAAAACGGAATATGTCAATACATGTGGCTGTGCTGCAGGCTGGTCTTGGCTCCGACCGCGAAGAGCGATGCCACCCACCGGGTCTTGATGAAATCCTATAAGCAAATATGTCAAAGACCTCTTGTTTGTGCCGTGTTTCTGCTGCCGCGTTGCCTTGTGTTTTTCTTCGCCTCCGGAAGCGAACCCAGAGCAAACCCAGAGCGAAGGCAGAGTGGAGGCACGCCGTGAAAACGAATCTGAGATTGGCCACTTCCCGACCGTTTTCGAATGCAAAGATAGCGCGGATTAACGACATGGCAAACTTTTTCGAGCAGAAAATGTCACTTTTCCCACTTTTAAAAAAAAGAGGCTCTCTTTGGTGGAAAAAGAGGCTCTCTTGTGTCAAAAAAGGAGTGTGAGGTTTGAGCAACAGAAAACCGTTTTTCTGGCTGATGTGTTCAGCATAAAAACAAATGCATCACCTGTTCATAACACGACTTTGCCAACAATAAGAGAAATGACTGATATTTAGCGCAATAAAATTAAACTCACGTAGAGATGTTACAAGCAAATGTGACATCTCAAGCATTCATTTTTTACAAGTTTATAATAATCAACGATTTGCAAGAAAGTCACAAGTCACATGCAATGATTTTTGGTTCTTGAATACCTCCTATAATAATAATAAATTATATTAATTATAGACCCATCCCCGATAACAAAAGCATATGCATGTGACATGTGACTTTTGTGACTTTCGTTTTGTATCACTATTAATCAACGAATTGTGTTTCGGGGTTATTCGTTTCCCCTATTTCCCCGATGCTTTTTGAATACTTTCTTCTCCGTAATTGAGGAGTAAATCTCGTATTTTATCCCGAACTCATGCTACAAATGGGTAGATTGTTGTGTTTAGGATTGAATGTAAAGGATAAAATGAATTTATGTAATGTTTTGATTTATATTTATTTGGTTTGATATTGTGGGGCGTATTGGAAATATTTTTTGTGTATAATGTAAAAAATTAGTAATTTTGCACCGCTTTTTGTAGTGTAAACTGACATTATTATGTTCGATTTTGAAACCACGGTAGCAGAGATTGAATGGAAGGTTCGCAAGTTGGTAGAGGAGAACGGACGTCTGCGTGTTGAGGTGGAGGAGTCGGCAGAGCGGTGCAGGGAGCTGCAAGAGCAAGTGAACAATCAAAATATAACAATTAATAATCTAAAAGAACAAAACAATATATTAAAACTAGGGAACACGCTGGCGCAAAAAGGCGACACTGTGGAGATTAAACTAAGAATCAATCAACTGATACGAAGCATAGATAAGAGTTTGGCATTAATTAACAAGTCTGAATGACCGTTTCCGAGAGCCGAAGGCAGACGAACCTGTTCGTGGCTAAGGCGAGAAAACGACTATTTCGAAGAAATGAACGAGATACCGGCAACAGTACATATACTTAGCAGGCCCTATAAGCTGAAGACCAATCCCGACGAAGAGCATTTTCTGCGTCGGGCGGCAGAGTTGATAGACTCGCAGGCGAAGAGCTATGCTAAGATGTATGCCTATGGCGACGGACAGGATTTGTTGGCCATGGTGGCACTGACCCAGATTACGCAGTTGTTAAGGCTGCAGGACAGGCAGCAGTTTCGCGACACGCGGCTGGAGAACAGGCTTACTGAAATCAATCAATTGCTCGGCACGAGTTAGTCCTGCATCGAGTCTGAAACAGTTTGTAAACTCAACACCATTCACAAACCGAGTAAGCTCATGGGTGGGTAGGTTGGCGGAGCATCTCCGCGGATAATATAACTGAGACACCCGGCACTCAAATCCTATCAGTTTCGAGTTTATCATAACTCCCGGAAGGCTTGGTGCAGGATTTTTCTAACATGGCTGCAGCCCAATGTGGCACAACGGTTCCCCCAAAAACACACTACAACACAAACTATGATAGTAATTGGAATTATTATTGGTCTCGTGGTAGGCGGAGGCGTGGGCATGTGGCTCACCTCCGGCGTACTACGCAACAAACTGCTTGCCAAGAGCCAGCAGGTGCTAAAGGATGCCGAGGAAAAAGGCGAGATGATTAAGAAGGACAAGATTCTGCAGGCCAAGGAGAAATTCTTGCAGATGAAGAGCGAGCACGACAAGCAGGTGAACGAGAAGAACAATGCCATCCGCGAGCAGGAAAACAAGCTGAAACAGCGCGAGAACACCCTCAACCAGAAGGTGGAGGACCTGCAGAAGAAGAGCAACGAGCTGAAGCAGGTGAGCGAGAACCTGAACAGCCAGATTGAGGTGCTGCGTAAGCGTCAGGCAGAGGTGGAGAAGGTGTATAACGAGAGCATCGAGAAGCTGGAGCACATTGCCGGCATGACTGCCGACGAGGCGAAGCAGCATCTGGTGGAGATGATGACCGACGAGGCGCGTGCCGAGGCATCGAACAGCATTATGGACATCGTGGAGGAGGCCAAGATTACCGCCAACGAACAGGCCAAGAAGATTGTTATCCAGTCTATCCAGCGCACCGCAACCGAGAACGCCATTGAGAACACGGTGAGCGTGTTCAACCTAGAGAACGAGGAGGTGAAGGGCCGCATTATTGGTCGCGAAGGTCGCAACATCCGCGCCTTGGAGTCGCTGACTGGCGTGGAGGTGATTATCGACGATTCTCCCGATGCTATCATCCTCAGTGGTTTCGACCCCGTGCGTCGTGAGATTGCACGCCTGTCGCTGCACAAGCTAGTGACGGACGGCCGTATCCACCCCGCCCGTATCGAGGAGGTGGTCGCCAAAACCCGTCGCCAGATTGAGCAGGAGATTGCCGAAGTGGGTAAACGTACCTGCATTGACCTTGGCATCAACAATATGAACCATGAGCTGATGCGTATGGTGGGACGTATGAAATATCGTTCGTCCTACGGTCAGAACCTGCTGCAGCACAGCCGCGAGGTGGCCAATCTGGCTGCCACGATGGCCTCCGAGTTGGGGTTGAACCCCAAGCTTGCCAAACGTGCCGGTCTGTTGCACGATATCGGCAAGGTGCCTGAGACAGAGCCCGAACTGCCGCATGCAATCTTCGGCATGAAACTGGCCGAGAAGTATAAGGAGCATCCCGACGTGTGCAACGCCATCGGCGCGCACCATGACGAGACGGAGATGACCAACCTCATTTCGCCCATCATCCAGGTGTGCGACGCCATCAGCGGTGCCCGCCCCGGTGCCCGCCGCGAAGTGGTGGAGGCCTATATCAACCGTCTGAAGAAGCTCGAGGATATGGCCATGACCTACCCCGGAGTGGTGAAGACCTATGCCATTCAGGCAGGACGTGAGCTGCGTGTCATCGTGGGTGCCGAGAAGGTGAGCGATGCCGAGGCAACGAAACTCAGCTTCGACCTCTCGCGCCAGATTCAGAACGAGATGACCTACCCCGGTCAAATCAAGGTGACGGTCATCCGCGAGACCCGTGCCGTGAATTACGCTAAATAAGAACGTGTGAATGTGTTAATGTGTAAATGTGTTAGTCCTTGGCGCATCAAAGACTCACGAATTAACGAATTAACGAATTCAGAATTATGCTGCTTAATTTCATCAACTGGAATGTAGACCCCGTGATGTTCCACATCGGCTCGTTCGGGTTGCGGTACTATTCGCTGGGGTTCCTGTTTGCCTTTCTGCTCGGCTATTGGATTGTCTATAAGATGTTCCAGCGCGAGAAAGTGGAAACGAGCTACCTGGAATCGTTGGTGGTGTGGATGTTTGTGGCGGTACTGGTAGGTGCCCGGCTGGGGCACTGCCTATTTTACGAGCCCGACTATTTTTGTACCTCTGAGCATTGGCTTGAGATATTCCTACCGTTCAATATGAAGACGGGTCAGTTCACGGGCTATCAAGGTCTGGCAAGCCATGGAGCTGCCATTGCCATACTGCTCACCATTTGGCTCTATTGTCGCAAGAAGAAGATGAACGCTTGGTGGATACTCGACCGGCTGGTCATTGTGATTGCCCTCGGCGGTGCCTTTATCCGTCTGGGCAACCTGTTCAACAGCGAAATCTACGGTGTTGAGACATCGCTGCCGTGGGGCTTCATCTTTGAGCGCAACGGTGAGACGATGCCCAAGCATCCGACGCAGCTGTACGAGTCGCTTTCGTATCTGCTCATCTTCCTAGTGTGCTATCTGGTGTATCTGCGCAAGGATGGCAAACTGCACAACGGCCGCCTCTTTGGCTGGTGGCTCATAGCGCTGTGGGGTGTGCGATTCCTCATTGAGTTTGTAAAGGAGGAGCAGGTGGATTTTGAGAAGGGTATGACCCTCGACATGGGCCAGTGGCTTAGCGTCCCGTTTATCATTGGCGGCATTGTGCTGGTGGTGCTCTCGCACAAAGGCGTTATCAAAGAAGGCATTTTTACAGAAACAATTAAGAAGAAACAAGTTAAATAAACTATGAAGAAACTGATTTTAGTACGCCACGGCGAAAGCGAGTGGAATAAGATGAATCTTTTTACTGGTTGGACCGATGTTGACCTGACTCCTTATGGCATGTGCGAGGCCTATATGGCCGGTCGCCTGTTGAAAGAGGAGGGCTATCGCCCCACCATGTGCTACACCTCCTATCTGAAACGGGCTGTCAAGACCCTCAACCAGATTCTCGATGCCATGGACATGGACTATCTGCCCGTGGAGAAGAGCTGGCGTCTCAACGAGAAGAGCTACGGTGCCCTACAGGGCAAGAACAAGGCGGAGACGCTGCAGAAATACGGCGAGGAGAAGCTGATGGCCTGGCGTCGCAGCTACGACGTGCAGCCGCCCGCTTTGGAGGCCGACGACAAGCGCAATCCGCGCAAAGACCCGCGTTATGCCGAAATTAGCGATGCCGAGCTGCCCGCCACCGAGGCACTGTGCGACACCATTGCCCGACTGATGCCCTACTACGAGGGTACCATCCTCAAGGCCTTCGAGCAGCACGACGAGGTGATGGTGGTGGCCCACGGCAATAGTTTGCGCGGTATCGTCAAGACCCTCAAGGGAATGGGCGATGATGAGATTGTTGGCTTCAATATTCCTACCGCAGTACCCTATATTTTTGAATTTGACGACCAGATGAAGCTGCAAAAAGATTTCTATTTGGGCAATCAGGAAGAAATTCGTAAAAAAATAGAAGGCGTTAAAAATCAGGCTAAAAAGAACTAGTCATAGGGCTGAAAAGTGCAAAAAACGAAAAAAGTTTTGTTCATATCAAAAAAAGTTCGTACTTTTGCACCCGATTTCGCTGAAAGAAAACACAGGTTTTTGAGTAGAAATCGCACAGCTACGGAGAGGTGGGTGAGTGGCTGAAACCAACAGTTTGCTAAACTGTCGTACTCGATTAGGGTACCGGGGGTTCGAATCCCCCCTTCTCCGCCAAAGAAAAAG
>JAEEIS010000067.1 GCA_016281475.1 Bacteroidales bacterium | reverse complement strand
CCACGGAGGTCGCCCACGAAGGCTCCGCGGGTCTGCACGGTCGACTGGGTCATGTCGCCATAGAAGGCACCATTGCGCACCGTTCCGCCCGTCATGCGTGCCACAAAGCCGCCCACTGCCCCACTGCCCGTGCAGGTGAGGCTGCCCGTGGGACGATAGCGGATGCAGTTGCGCACCTCGCCGCCCTGCATTGAGTAGACAATACTGCCCAGACCGCCATTTGTGGTCTGCTGCACATTCATCAGGTCGGCCTCGTTCCTGCAGTTGTCGACCACACCGTCCACCATCGTGTGGACAATGCCGCCGACGGATGTGGTGGTTTGGATAATGCCCGAGGCATCGACATAGCAATGCGTGACGCTGCCGCCAGCGTTGTTCTGATAGACGATGCCACCCCAATTGGTAGGTATGGCGGCATTGATGTTGGAGGCGAAATAGCAGTCCTTCACCAAGGCGGAATTCTGGTGGCAGATGCCTGCCGCCTGCGCGGCACCAAGGCTGCCACTATGCACCTGCATTGGCGAAGAGGTGTAGCAAGCCACAATCTTGGCATTCTCGCCACTGTTCTCCAAGCAGATGCCTGCCACACTGGGAGCCACCAACGTAGCCCTGCAGCCACAACCCGTGACGATGCCGTGGTTGGTGACACAGATGCCTGCAATGCCAAAATTAGAACTGCTCGAAGTGTTCATCACGTAGGAGGAATTGTCGAGCACGCGGCAATTGACCATACGGCCGTTGTTTTCAATGCATAATGGGGAGAAGGATTTGCCCGAGAGATCCTCGGTCCATGAACAGGAGCCCCACACGGCCAAGTTTTCCACAATGCCTTTGTCGGTGATAGATTCGAAAATAGGGACCTTCGTATTATTTTCGATGCCGAGCGAGCCAGTTTGGTTGGCTCCATACACCATGCTGCCCCTGAAGTGTCTGATACCTTCATTCCAGTCGCAATTCGAAACGTTGTTGTCCAACTTGATGTCGGAGCGCATAATCCTGAAATAGCAATAACTGGTCTCATCGTTCACCGTCACACCATTGATGGTGAGGTTATTGTTGAATGCGTTGCGCACCTTGCGCAAGTCGTCGGCGGTGTAAATCAGAAATGGGCGCTGCAATGTGCCATTGCCGGCAAGGCCGACCGAAGTGCTGTTGGTGCCGTCTTGCGTGGTCGACCAAGCGTCGATGGTAAGGGCGGGCATCTTGGTAATACCGTTACGACGGATGCGGACGGTGAACTGCTTCTTCACGTATAGCGGACTGCCGGCACACTCGGCTTCTACCAACATGGTGAGTCTGTACTCGACGTAGCGGTCGTTCCCCTGAACAGTCTCCTGAGCGGCAGGCAGGGTCAGATAGAAGGTAAGTAAGTCGTTGCCAATTTCTAGACCATTAAAATTATTGATAATAACACTATTAGACCCGCTGGCAGGTACGACGTATGGGTTGTATTGGTCGTAGTTGCTAATAGTGAAGGAACCCGATAAGGGCAAATTACTATTGGCCGAGATGAACTGGATGTTCCGCAATGTGACACTGCCATTCGTCGACGCACTGTTGCGCAACTGGATACGGACAATGCCGCAAAGGTTGTGGAAAATCATGCGCACGATATTTTCGCCATAATCAATACCGCCATACGCCACCATGGGACAGGCAGTTGCGCCGAAGGTATTGTCGTTGGCATACGGCTGCACCTTGGAGAAGTAAATTGTAGGAGTAGATCCGTCGAATGCGTTGGTATCGTTGTGGGGGAAAAGGGCCATGAAAGTGTTGCCGCTGCCGCCAAACTTGAAATCTTCGCTTTCGGGGACGAACAGGGCTGTCGTGTCCTTCCAATTACCGTGAAAAACCAATTTGACTCCCTGGGTATTGCCATTCTTGCGCCAAGCGTCGATTTCGTCGCCTTCCTGCCAATAGACGAGACTTTCGTTCACCAGACAGGTCTTGCTTCCAGCCTCGCCGGCAGGCGTTTCCGACTGGACGAGGAACTTGTAAGATTCCGACTCCTTCTGACAGCCTGCCAGCAGCAGGATGAGAGCCAAGAGACATGTTGGGATGTTGAATTTCATTATTGTAGTTTTCATTTGTCAATATAAGTTGATAGGTTGATACGTAATCACTAATGGCAGATTGTTATTCCCAGCGTCCGGAGAAGAAGTTGCCGTCCCCGTCGGTATACTCTGAGAAACGCTCGCCGGTGGCATAGGTGTCGTTTTTGAACAGGCGGTCGCTGAACAGGTTGTCGGATCCAAGCCTGGTGGCATTGTAGCCTTCTTCCACCTTGAATGCCACTACTTTGATTGTGGGCTGAAGATATGTTGCTTTTTTCATCATCAATGAGGTTAGAGGTTAGGGGTGATTGTTATTGCTTGATTATCTTCTTAATTACCGTACCATTGGCTGTCTTGACACGTAGGTAGTAGATGCCCGTAGGCAGGTTGGAGAGGTCGAGCGTGCTGCTGCCGCTCTCGACCGTTCGACGGTCGATGCGGCGGCTGACGCCGTCGTAGAGTTCGATGAGCTGCATCTCGTCGGCCTCCACGGTGATTTGTCCCACGGTGGGGTTGGGATAGACCTTGACATCGAGCACCACGGGAGGCTGGTCGGTGCCGCCTTTGCCCACGGTGAGGTAGAGGGTGACGATGCTGTCGCAGCTGTGGAGCGACTGGAGGGTGTCGCTCACCACCACGGTGACAATCTCGCCCTCCTGAGCTGCCTCGCGGAGCAAGGCGATTTCGGTGGCAGAGAGGTGGAAGCCGTGGGCCTCGTAGTCTTCGCCCAAGAGGACAGTGTCCTCGAACTGGGTGAGGCTGCTGTAGTGGACCGTGAGGGTGAGGAGGACGGTGCTGTCGACAAAATCGGCACTGTCGATCGTATGGAATTCATACACGCCGCTCTCGGTGAGGGTTGCGTCGGCGAAGGTAAGGCTGTCGCAGGTCTCGTAGCTGATGTGCTCGTAGATGGGCACAAGGTCGGGTTTGCCGAAGCGGGGATAGCCGTGGTTGGTGCCTTCGAGGTCGGAGCGCCAGGTGGCGAAGCCCTCGCCGCCATAGTCGCGCACCCAGCGGTTAAGCGCCAGGGTGAGGTTGTTGCTGCCGTCGACGCGATCGGCCATCATCACCTGGTTGCCGGTGCCGTTGAAGGTAGTGATGCCTTCGGTGTGGTTGTCGGTGCCACTATATCCGAATGCCGCCTCGTTGCTGCCCTGTTCATAGTAGCAGTTGCGCACCGTCACGCCACGGTCGAGCACCGCGCCGATGGCACCAGTCAGGACACCGCCCTGGGTACTGCCGTAGACATAGTTGTTCTCCAACGTGGTGTTGCGGGCGAAGCCCACCAAACCGCCCACGCGGTTGAGCGGGGTGTCGGAGCCGACAAAGTGGACGTAGTTGTTGGCGATACGGCTGCCACGAGACTTGGAGTCGACAGCCGGACCGGTGATGCTACCGACGATGCCACTGCTGTAGAGCGACGACATGCGCGGCTGCGACCAGACGAAGTTATTGGTGACGTCTACCTCCTGACCAATGCCTAGGATACCGCCATTGTAGATGGTGGCACCCATATACTTGGCAGCGGCACTGCAACCACTAAAAGTACTGCCCGTGGCCGTACCCACCAGACCGCCGCTAGCATAGTTGGCGGTGATGAGGGTGGTGATGTCGGGATTTTCCCCAACCACACCGGTGTCGGCCACCGACGAGTTGGCGATAGTGCTGGCCAGTGCTTCGGCAGCGATGCCGCCTACATACTGCGAGCCGTGGAAGAGGCTCTTCTGCAGGTGGAGACCGTCGATGTCGGCACTGTCGAGATAGGCGAAGAAGCCTGCGTGGTCCATGCGCGGCTCGTTGACAATGATGCCGCTGATGGTGACACCGTCGTCCACCCTCAGTTTGCCCATGAAGGGATGCTGCGAGCCCGACATCGGTGTCCAGAGGTGAGCCGACATGTCGTAATTGAATGTCTCGGCAGTGCTTTCGCCCTCTT
>JAEEIS010000010.1 GCA_016281475.1 Bacteroidales bacterium | reverse complement strand
TTGGAATGGACAGCTCTACACTTCCTCCACCGTCGCATCCGAGAGTCTAACAACTATCTACGGCTGCGATTCCATCATGCGCCATCACCTCGTGGTCAATCATTCGGTCATGAACATCATCTTTGACACCACCACCTCCGAAACCTATACGTGGAACGACTCTGTCTACACCTCCTCAGGAACCTACATGCAAGTATTCTCCACCGAGCAAGGCTGCGACAGCATCGTCATGCTGATGCTGACCATCATACACGGGCACCAAGGCATAGAAGCCCCTTCTAACGTAGAGACAGTCAAGGTCTATCCCAACCCCACCAACGGACGGTTCACCATCAATGCCGAAGGCTTACTGAGCGTGGATGTGATTGACAATGTGGGCCGCCTTGTAGTAACCTTCTCCGACACCAACCACTTCGACCTCTCTCGCCTGCCGATAGGTAACTATTTGCTGCGTATCAAGCTGCAGAGCGGTTTCGTTACCTGCCGAATTGTCAAACAGTGACGATGTAGACAAACTGCCGTTTGCCTAGTTCAGTTCCGCCGCCGCTCGGGTTTGTCTGGATCCAAGAAACTGGGTTTCTCCACGTTGCCGTAGCTTTCGGCGGCTTGGGCCAACGCCTCGTCGGTGGTGTACTGCTGATATAATTGGCAGGTGGTGAGCACCTGTTGTGTCGATGCACTCTGCTCTTTCTCGCCGAACAGCACCACTGCCCAGCCAGTGTTTTCGTCGTCGGCACCGCATATCGCCAATCGTCCCTCATGCGAGTAGAACCGCCATTCCCTTGATGCCGGATTCTGCCGTGGGTCGTTGTCCAACGCCAACTCACAGCAGGTTATCTTTACCGTTGGGCAGTTGTCCTGAATCCGTTGCTCAAAGCGGTAGAAGCGCACTATGTCGCCGGGCATCAGCTGCGGGTTGCGGTTGCTGCTGCAGAGCAGTTGGCGCAAATCGTCGTTGCAGCCGATAGTCAGTTCCTGTGTTTCACCCTCCTCAATGCCAGTCAGCAGGTTGGTCAGCACTACCCGCTCATCGCCAGGAAATGTCGCAAAGTTATATTCCACCGCCGGCAGCCGCCCCTCCGACACCACCATCCCCGGTATCAGCAGCGCCGCCTGTTGTCGTGCCTGCTGCTTAGTCAAGTACACCGTCGGCAACGCCGCATTCGTCCGCAGGAAGGCGTTGTATGCCGTCTGGTTGTCGGATGCCTCCATCAGCGGTTTGTAGGGGACATAGAAACTCTTCCATAAGGCAATGCTGTGCCGCATCCTCTCGCGCACCTTGAACTGTCCGAGCGACTGTTTGTTCGACGTCGAACGTGTGCTGATGCGGGCAAACGTCTTCTCCCCACGCCGATATAAGGTTACCCCCAAACCCCTAATGCGTCCATTGAATCCAAAATTTTTGTTTTTGCTTTCTGCCATCTTTTGACTATTCTTTGTTTAAGTTAGGTAAATAATAACTAAAGAATAGGTAAAATAAAGGTAAAATATATGTAAAGTAAATAACTAATTCACAATGCATTTACCAATACCTTTCCTTATTACTTTCTATTTGCAAATATACAACTGATTTTCAATATACAAAGAAAAATGTGTCAAAATACATCAAAAAATGTGTTTTGCCCCATCAGCCCTCGTGTGGCTTGTCGGGTTATAACCCGAAATATGAGAGTAAAATTGTAACTTTTTCGGTTATATCCGAAAAAATTTGTATATTTGCACCGTAAATTAGGTTATATTCTATGATAGTAAGAGAGCAGTATATTAAGAAAATCCAGCCGTTTATGGATAAACCTGTGGTGAAGGTCATCACGGGAATTAGACGCAGTGGAAAGTCGGAATTGATGAAAATGCTGCAAGGCGTGTTGATAGAGAGGGGGGTTCGACAGGAGCAGATAGTGTATATCAATTATGAGAGCTTGCGATGGGAGCAGTACCGCGACTATCGGTCGTTGTATAACTATGTGGATGAGGCGCGTTCTAAACTGAACGGGCAGCGCATTTATGTGTTCGTTGACGAAATTCAGGAGGTGGAGGAGTGGGAACGTGCCGTGAATTCGATGCTGGCGGACTGGGATGCAGATATTTATATTACGGGTTCTAACTCGAGGTTGTTGTCGTCGGAGTTGGCATCCTATTTGGCAGGACGGTATGTGGAATGTGTGGTGTACCCGTTGTCGTATGGTGAGTTTCTCAAGTTCCATGACTATAGTTTAGAGAGCCCGGAAAGTAGGTTGGCATACTTCGATCAGTATTTGCGGCAGGGCGGGTTTCCTGCTTTCCATGTTGCACCGTTTGAGACGGATACGATATATCAGATGGTGCAGGACATCTATGCCTCGGTGCTGCTGCGTGATACGGTGCAACGATTCCGCATACGGAATATCGATATGCTGGACAGACTGGTGCAATTCTTGTTCGACAACATTGGCAATACGTTCAGCGCCAAAAGTATCACGGCCTATTTGAAAAACCAGAAGCGGGCAATTGACGCTGAGACGTTGTACAATTACTTGCAGGCGTTGGAATCGTCTTTTATTATCAGCAAAGTGCAGCGGTACGATACCAAAGGGAAAGAACTGTTGCAGACGGGTGAAAAGTATTACGTAGCCGATCTGTCGCTCATCTATGCTCGGCGGGGATATGCGCCAGAGTTGATAGCGGGGATGCTGGAGAACTTGGTATATGTAGAGTTGCAGAGAAGGGGCTATCGTGTATTTGTCGGGAAACAAGGCAAAGCGGAAGTGGACTTTATCGGCGTGAGACAAGAAGAGACGGTCTATGTGCAGGTGTGCGAGAGCATGGACTCCGACGCCACCCGCGAGAGGGAGTTGAAACCCCTGCGCGAAATCAAGGACAACTATCCCAAGTATATCGTCCTCGGCACCCCAGGCGGCGCCGGGAACATCGAAGGCATCCAGTGCCGCTACATCGGCGACTTCCTGCTGGAGCAGTAAATGGCACATTCCAGAATGTAGTAAGGATTGTGTAAAACAAAAACTGGATGACGATAGCACCGCCGTATGGTGGTTTTGTTTGGTGAAAGAGGCAATAAAAATGGATTTATGGCGTTATAGTGTCAGAAAACAATAAAAATAGTATCATGGCAACAATGACAATATCCTACGATGGGCGCAACCGCGCCGCGCGTGCAGTTGTTGAAATGTTGCGGTCGCTCGACTTCATACAAGTCACCGAGTCGAAGAGTAAGACGTTCTCTTCGGTTGACCGCTCGCTGGCTGAGTTCGAGCGCGGTGAGACCACCGTCTGCGACACTTTCGAGGACTACCTGAAAAGCATCGAGGCATGAAGTACCGCATCGAGTATTCCACCACCTTCAAGCGGTCATATAAGTTGGCGAAGAAGCGCGGGCTGCCAATGGACGAGTTGAACGGTGTGGTGCGGACGTTGGCCGAGGGGCGCAAGTTAGCCGCCAAGTTCCACGACCACCAGCTTGTGGGGCGTTACAAGGGCTGCCGCGAGTGCCACATCCAGCCCGACTGGCTACTCATATACCGCATAAAGGAAAGACTCGAAATCCTCAACCTCGTCGATACTGGCACTCACGCAGACTTGTTCGGAATGTAATGGCGTAAGAGGGATCAGAAAACCTTAACTCCAAATCTATAATGACCGATTGGTGTTTAAAACATTTTTCCTCCTTTAAGGCATGAGGTTTTCTATCTGATTTCTTTCAATGTCTGGTTTCTCTAAGCGGATAAAATATTTTTGGTCATTCCGAAAATAGTTTGTATCTTTGCAAATTGAAACGATCAAAAGAGTATGGTAAATAATTGTACAGGACACGCCGATTACTGTAATCAAACAGGGAACAGAGGACTATATCTGTCTCACAGATATGCTGCAAGCAAAAGACGGTGATTTCTTTGTCACCGACTGGCTGCGCAACCGCAATACGCTGGAGTACATTGGCATTTGGGAGAAAGTATACAACCCTGATTTTAATTATGGCGAATTCGCCACAATTAGAAACCAACTGAGCACAGCGTGTCATTGACAAACTCGTGAAGATATGAACGTTTCGCAGGTGGAATTCCAAAACATGAAAGAGGACATCGTGAAGGACATGATTTCCCGCTTGATGGAGGAACGTGGTCTATCCATGCAGGATGCTTTTGACAAGGTCTATAACTCACATCTTTTTGAAAAATTGAGCGACCCCAAGACAGGCCTATACTTTCAGTCGTCGGGGTATGTATACAGCTACTTGCTGGACGAGTTGTCAGCCTGATATCACGTCTATCGGGTTTGCTCCCTCATTGAATGGGTGGAGGTTTTTGTTTGGCGGAAGGGCAATAATTTCGAGGGATTGACGTTAATAATGGTGAAATTCAATATGGGTATGACAATAAAATTACCTTTTTTTCAAAATAAACCGCCGATGGTGAAAGAATCAAATAATACTGGTATGACAATCCTTAACAAAGAGAGTCGTGCAATTCTTATTCAGGTGGTGAGAACGTTAGCTGAGCAGCAGAAAATTGTTGAGCAGATGGCAGACGCAGGTATGGATATTTATGAAAAGCTACCGGAAGGATTGCAACTTTCTTCACGCTTTGAGAAACTTGATTGTTCAAACTGGACTCTAAAAGAGGCTGCACTTGATATTGAATCTGCTATCACAGGCATAAAATCAGTAATAGAATAAATTATGGCAATAACGGATTTAGTAAAGACACAATCTGGTCTCGACATACTTTCAGCCAGCGAGAATGAAGAGCCTCGTCAAATATGGGGACGATACCTTTACGAGGGCGAATTAGGGATTCTCTTTGGTGACAGCAATACAGGAAAGTCTATTCTCGCTAACGATATTGCTTTCTTTGTGAGCGGTGGCGGACATGATTGGCCGGGAATGACATCCCCCAACATTCCGTCACTATATATTGACATGGAAATGACGGCAAGGCAATTTGCCAATCGTTATCGTAATGCCGGTGAATTTATCCCAAGAAGTTACCGTCGAGCTGAAGTGAATGTACTAGGAGGAAATGAGGCCAAGATATTTGCGGCAGTAAAGTCGTCAATCATATTGCAGCAGAGCGAAACAAATCCGCCAAAGTTTATTATTATTGACAACATCACAAATGGTTTTGGCAGCATCTTTAGTGCCACGAAGATGCGCGGTTTGATTTCCGAACTAAAAACCATTAAAGACAGATTTGGACTTACAATTCTTCTCATTGCTCATTGTCCGAAACGTAAACCTAAAACGCCGATAACAGATAATGACCTTGGTGGGTCGAAGATGATAATAAACTTTGTCGATAGCGCGTTTGCAATTACGCCGTCACAGATTGGAAAGGACACCAAATATATTAAGCAAATCAAGAACAGAATAGGTGAGAAATTGTCGGATGTAATGACTGTCAAGATAACGGCTGAACCATACTTGTGTATGCAGTATGTGGGCATGATTGACGAGGATGCTCACATCAATCCGTATAATGACGATCTTTGGCTCACCGAGATTACTCCTGAAATGGAGATTGAACTTGTCAGGATGCTCAGTAGTGAGGATATGTCATACACAGAAATAGCAAGCGCATTGTCGCTCAGACGCGACATCGTTGTGGATTACGCAATCGCAAATAACCTTTAGACAATTACGAATATGGGAAATCTAAATCAGTTAAAGGCAATTCTTAATAGGAAAGTTAAAGATTCGAAGAGTAGATACCTCGATATTAATATTGGGGATATTTCTAGAGAGATGAGATGCTCTGTCAATGATGTAGAAAAGGAATTACGACAACTTCTACGGGAGAAAGAAATCAAAGCCCTTAATAAACTTGGGTTCTCGAATGAGGAATACACCCTTACAATATTGGAGAACTCATCAATATTGAAACAGTAGAACCCAATCGATTAATAAAACGGAGAGAAAGACTGGTCACAAATTAGAAAAGATAAAGATATGGCAACAATGTCTATACAGCAAGCTCAGTTTATTACGCTGGCTATTGGAGCAACTGCACAGCGCATGGGAATCACGGCTACTGAGTTGCACAATCGTCTTAAGCAACATGGGCTGGTGCGTCGACTGCTGATAGACTGCTACGACACGCTGCATGCCGAGAGCATTGACGGCGTAGTGTGGAACGTGCAGGAGGCTCTTAAGAACTGGGATGCAAAGGAAGGAGATCAGCAATGATAACGCTTTATCATGGTTCATATGTCGGTGTACCATCACCACTTACTGGTGTTGGTCGCCGTGAACTTGACTTCGGCCCTGGATTTTATGTGACAAGTATTCGTGAACAGGCAGAGCGTTGGGCCAAGCGTGTATGTGTTATTCGTGCCGTTGATACACCGTTACTCACCACGTATGAGTTTAATGAAGAAGTCTTGCCTACTGATGTACGTCGCCTCCGACTTGAGCACTATGACCAAGAGTGGCTAGACTTCATTGTTAGTAGTCGTCGGGGTGAGGAACCATGGAAAAGCTACGACATCATTGAGGGTGGCGTGGCTAACGACCAGGTTATCGACACCGTTGAGGACTACTATGCTGGTCGCATCACAGCAGAACAAGCTATCGGCCAACTACGTTTTGCTAAACCGACACACCAAATGTGCATCAGTCGTCAGGCTATTGTTGACAACTGTCTGCGTTTTATTACCACGGAGCCTGTGGAGAAAGGAGTCCAACAATGAGAGACCAAGTCCTTTGGCGCAAAGAAGGTCGAATAGTCGCTTTGCTTACTGACCGCCTCGGCATCGACGTCGAGCGAGCTCTAGACATCCTTTACAATTCACATACCTATGCCCTGCTTACCAATCCCGACAGCGGTCTCCAGCTACAAAGTGACGAGTATATTCTCACTGACCTGCTTCGTGAATTAGAAACATAGTAGAACGACATTCCCTTGATGTACAAGAACGCCGAAGATGTGATTTTTGCTGAAAATATAATTTGAGAATCATGAAGCATATTACCTTTTTTATCGTATTGGCAGTGTTGTTTTTCTGCTCATGCAACACCAACGCCACAAAAAGTGAAATAACTGCAGAGATGGCATACGAGGGCGTAAGCAACTATTGCCATAGCGCGTATGACTGGAGCATGGCGGAGGATAATCCTTCCATGATGTATGTAGAAATGGGGGAAGAGACAGAGACGGAGTATCAAGTGGTGTTCCGCAGTTATACGGGCGCATTTGTGTATTTCTATGTCGAGAAAACAAGTGGCACTACAAGAATGGTAGAATATGTTCCAGCCCTTGATATCAAAGAAGAAGCCGGAGTCATTGATATTTTCGATTATGTAGAAAAGGAATAGTCGTTGCACCACGAATAGTCGCTGGAAAAACGACGGTGGGAATGGAAAACTCGCTGGAAAAATAACAAAACATTCCGATAAGTACGGTGTGAAACACTTTATCAAATTCGGTGACTACAATATCGGACGTGATAGGAATCTGCTCACCCTCCCCAACTACATGCAGTTCCTTCTCGACCTTGCCCCCGAGGAAGTGGTGTTGGAAGAAATAGATACTGAAGAGCTTATGCGGATGGCAAAAGTAATAAAAAATAATACCAGTAAACTATGAAGTATCATCGCAATGTACATAGGTCTCCGAGGAGGTGGGTTGTCACTATCGGGTCGCTGCGGTTCGAGACGCGGGGAGTGCGGTATGGGGCAAAGAGACGGGCGGAGAAAGAGGCGGAGAATTTGTTTTACTTGGCGTATTGGGATGATGAGCATCCGGAGAGGCAGGTGGAGCTTTTCAGCGAGTCGTTGGCATTAAATCCGCGTGACGGCATCGTGTATCTGAATCGCGGTATTGCTTACGATGCGTTGGGTGATATGGAGCGGGCGTTGGCGGATTTCGAGCAGGCAATACGTCTGTGTCCCAAACGGGCGGAAGCATATAACAATCGCGGTTATTTGCGCTATAAGCAGGGGCAGTACGAGCAGGCGATTCCCGACTTCACAAAGGCGATAGAGCTGAATCCCGACTACGCGCAGGCTTATTGCAGCCGGGGTAGCGCCTACGGTATGTTGGGTCGCCATGAGCAGGCGATGGCTGATATAGAGAAGTCCATCGAGATAGACCCCGACTTCTTGTTGGCATACGTAAACCGCGCTGCTTACTACCTTAATCTTGACCGTGTAGGCGAGGCAGAGGAGGAATTGAAGTATGTGCTTGACCACGACCCCGACGATGCCACCCGAGAATTGGCGGAGCAGTATTTGGCGATGTGCCATGAATGTAAGAAATAATACTAATTATGAAAGCATTTTGTCTTGGTTTTGGTCTCTGTTTGTTGTTGGCAGTTGGTGTGAATACAGTTTATGCTCAGAATACTATTGACCTTGTTCCGATGATTAATAAGTGTCATGCTGGGGAGTATGAATTGGATTCTTTGCAGTCTGTTTATTTGAGAGATGTGCCGTGTGATTTGGACGGGGACACGATATACGCCATTGAGGTGGTTTCTTTGTGGTCGGAGGATTGTTATATGTTTTGGTCTCACAAGTTCCAATATTCATTTATTTGGTGGGAAGAGAATCATACTATGTATGCTGAAAGGGATGAAGAATATGATGTTGACGTTAACAGGTCGGAATGGGACGAAGTGGTTGAGTGGTATGACACCAAGATATTTGTGGAAAGCATGGTGTCGCAGGTAGAGCGTTGGGACAAGGAGGCGATGATGGCTCAGCAGTGGGAAGTATATGGTAGCGAGGAGTTCTTCAAGATAATCCGTATTATCTTTGACAAAGGGAATATCCGTACAGAGTTTTTCGACTTGGATAATTATGAAGACCCGGACCAGAATGGAGGTCTTGTTCCCAATCTTGACATTTTAAGGCAGGGTTCTGGACATCTCAAGACCATCCGGCAGCATCATAAAAGTTAATGGACAAGGAGATTTTTATACAAAGATTGAAGGAGAACCTTATCCTGTGGGATGTGGAGCAGATGTTTCACACGTGGCTGTCGGATGAGGTGCACGGGGAGTTGGCGGTGTTTGGGATTGGGTCGGTGGATAGGGAACTGACTACGAGTAGGGATTGCGAGGAGGTGGCAGAGGTGATAGAATCCAATAGGGAAAGGATGGATGCAGCGTTGTATGCGGATTGCATGGCTGAGTTGGGGGAGATAAAGGACGATATGAAATGGCTTGCTTCGAAGACCGGCAGACGTGTGATGGAGATAGAACGCTGGCTGGTAGGGGCAAGGCAGAAGGCAAAGGTGTGTTTCCCACAGAATGAGATTGTCATGGGCAGGGATATAATGGAGGAGCCGGAGAATTTGGTGATAGGCATTGTCGCTGAAACGCGTGAGGAATGTAATTTGATTCAGAAGGCTATTGCGGGTTGGCAGCCGCCAACGGCTCCTAAATACAGGACGTATATCGTAGCAGAACAGTGATAATGCATCTTGCCTGTTTCGATATTTTCTGCGTGAACGGGCAATAAATGAGGCGATATTGCGTTATCGCAGTAAAACCCATTAAAATATTACATTATGGCTTACAAGATTATCGACATTGAAGGCATTGGCGATGTTTATGCCGCCAAGCTGAACGAGGCCGCAGTGAAGACTACTGACGACCTGCTGGAAAAATGCGCTACCCGTGCCGGCCGCAAAAAGATAGCTGAGGCCACTGGTATTAGTGAGAAACTTATCTTGAAGTGGACCAACCATGCCGACCTGTTCCGCATCCACGGTGTGGCAGGCCAGTTTGCCGAGCTGCTCGAGGCTGCTGGTGTGGATACTATCAAGGAGTTCCGCCATCGTGTGCCCGCCAACCTCCAAGCCAAGATGGAGGAGGTGAACGCCCAGAAGAACCTGGTCAACCGCGTCCCCTCGGTGAAGGAGATTGAGAAGATGGTGGCGCAGGCCAAGGAGATGGAGCCGAAGGTGGAGTATTAATTGAAAATTGAAAGGTGAAAATTGAAATTATTGCAGAAACTCGCCGCAATGATTTCAATTTTCACTTTTTATAGTGAGCAGCCATCGCCGAAGAGCTCTTTGGCGTAGGGGGTGAGAGGTGTATGCTTTGATAGCCAAAAGATGGGCAGCACGATGCTCTGTATGCCACAGGCGTAGGGGGCTATCTCATAAAGCT
>JAEEIS010000066.1 GCA_016281475.1 Bacteroidales bacterium | reverse complement strand
CGCAAGCGCTTTCTGAATCTTACCTTCAGAAATCACAGCAGCACCCACTACCGGTTCCCTCTCCAAATCAATGACCTTCCCCGACATACTATGTTGGCCGAATGCCGGCAAAGACAACACAAAAAAAGTTGCCAGCCAGAGAAAATAAAGCATTAATCTTTTCATAGTGACCACAATGTAAATAAAAAAAATATTCATTTTGATTTAAAAAAATACTTTATTATCTGACCTACTGACCAAAGTGGCAATATCCTATTTATTCACAAATAATTATGACGAGAATAACATTGAGATTATTTAATTATAATATTATTAAATGACCGTCATTTTAAATAAAATTATTTCTAATTTTGCTTATATATCATCCTTTTACTAATCTTGTGCAACATGTATAATTTCCTATCATCAGACCTTAGTTCAAAACTTGTTTTCGACTATTTGTTCAACAATGGGGACCACTCCATTAACGATATAGTCGCGGCTATCGGACACAGTGCTCCGACAGTATCCAGATGTATATCAAGACTGATGGACAAAGGGCTGGTCAAAGCCATCGGAAGAATAAAAACCGGAAAGGGACGAATCCCTTTGGTTTATGGCATTGATGTCGAAACCGTATCATTTCTTGGGGTTGACACTAAGACCAGTATGACCTCCATTGGAATTACCACAGCCCGCGGAGAGATAATAAGAAAAGCTGACTATCCATTGGTTTATGAAAATTCTGCTCACGCGCTTGCCCGCCTTATCGAAGCTGTCAACATGTTTCTTGACGAAGATCCCGACACCAGAAAACACATTGTGTATGCCAATTTCAACATCTCCGGACGTGTAAATTCAGAAATAGGCTATAGTTACAGCCTTTACAACAGCGAGGATGACAGCAGGCCACTGGCAGAGACCTTATCCGAGGGTATCGGCATTCCCTGCTCTATCGAAAACGACACCCGGGCTATGGCCATTTGTGAAAACGCGCTTGGTGCCGGACGCCAATTCTCCACATTCATTTTTATTAACGCCAGCAGTGGTATAGGAATGTCGCAAATATCTGAAGGAAGGGTATTTCGCGGACGTGACGGATATGCAGGAGAGCTTGGTCATACGAATATGTACAATAATAACATCATATGCCAATGCGGCAAGAAGGGGTGTATGGAGACAGAGGTATCAGGCCGGGCTATCTGCCGCAAAGTGGTGGAGCGCGTAGCAAAAGGCGACAAGACTATTCTGGCCGAAAGGGTTAAGAGCGGGATTCCTCTGTCTGAGAATGATATAATTGATGCGGCCGCGTACGAGGATCCTCTTATTATTGATTTGTTGGGGAAGGCCGGGGATGAACTCGGAAAAGTGATAGCAAATCTGATAAACATCTTTAACCCGGAGGCCATTATTATCGGCGGCTTTTTAGCTCAGACCGGCAAGTATCTACTTGAACCTATGCTTTATGGCGTAACAAAATATTCTCTTTCCAAGTTAAGCAAAAACGTAACCATACGCTATTCAGACATTCAGGATTCCGGAATCCTAGGGGCCGGTCTTATCGCTTGTTCGAAATATTTCAACCTATAATAATATGAAAACCAAATCATTCATCATCACCGCAATAACGGTAATTGCAACATTAACAGCCTGTCACAGCACCTTGCGGGAACAGGATATCACTATTTCCAAAGATACCTTGATGGACAAGATTAAGGGAGGATGGATAGGGAAAGCCATCGGATGCACCTACGGCGGCCCTACTGAATTCAAGTACTGCGGTACGATGATCAATGATAACATAGAAATTCCCTGGTATGATGGATATCTAAAAAATACTATTCTGAATGCCCCCGGGTTGTACGATGACATCTATATGGATCTAACCTTCGTGGACGTATTTGAGAAAAAAGGGCTGGACGCAGATGTGACAGACTTTGCACAAGCTTTTGCCTATGCAGAATACCCTCTCTGCGAAGCAAACCAGCAAGCCAGATACAACATTATGCACGGCATTATGCCCCCGGCTTCCGGACACTGGCTCAACAATCCTCACGCAGATGATATTGACTTCCAGATTGAGGCGGATTATGCAGGTCTGATGTCACCGGGTATGCCTAATGCAGCCTCCTATTATACAGATTCCATTGGACACATAATGTGCTATGGAGACGGTTGGTACGGCGGTGTTTATATCGCAGCAATGTATTCTCTGGCATTTATTAGCGACGATATTGAGTTCATTGTCACGGAAGCGCTCAAGACCATCCCGGAAGAGAGCAAGTACTACAAATGTATGTCCGACGTCATATCCTGGCATAAAAAGTACCCTGACAATTGGGAAATTACCTGGGCTTTATGCCAGAAAAATTGGTCCTACGATATAGGCTGTACCAGAGCCGTAAGACACGAATTCGATATTGATGCTCTGATTAATAGTGCATATGTTATCATCGGTCTCCTGTATGGTCAGGGTGACTTTGAGAAAACAATAGATATTGCGACCAGGTGCGGGCAAGATTCAGACTGCAACCCGTCTACTGCGGGAGGCATTCTGGGCACAATGCTCGGCTACTCTTCCATTCCGGATAAATGGATGGCCGGGGCATCAGAGGTTGAAGACATTAAATTTATTTATACTGATATTTCTTTGAACGATGTCTACAAAATGTCCTTCAACCAGGCGCTGCAAGTTATCTCCAGAAATGAAGGAAGCGTAGGTGACCAAGATGTTACCATCCATTACACCTCACCAAAAGCCGTTCGCCTGGAACAGTCTTTTGCCAATCTATGGCCCACGGATGTTCGAAAAATCAATAAGCCTATTGTCTCGGTCGGCGAAATCTCATTTCACGGGAAAGGAATCGCTATTCACCATCTGATGTACAGCCACGACAATGACTATACAGCGCAGATAGAAATTGTAATCGATCAGGTAGTTTGCGAAACAGTAGACCTTCCTACAGACAACAACAAGCGTCGCCAGGAAGTCCTCTATAAATATGATCTCGAAGAAGGAGACCATACTGTTCTACTGCGATGGACCAATCCCAAAGACATCGCGTCTATCGATATAACTAGAGCCGTCATATACAATTAGTCAGTAATGGAATAGTCGTCGACTTCGGGTGGCGTTAGACAAAAGAGGGTGACAATGTGTATTTGTCACCCTCTTTTCTAATTATGATGAATTGTGACTATTTCATAAGTACACAGCTTAAAGCTGGGGCATCTATTCGTTGTCCTCACAGTCTCCGTTGCCCATCCTGACACTTCCACCTAAAGCGTGGACACGTACAGAGATAGTAGCTCAGCCATATACAAGGCACTCACTCTTCTGGCCAGGAAGCGGCTCAGGCCAGTAACTTATGATTGATCGCCTTCGCTTCAAGACTGGAATAAATTTGAAAAATGTGCCTACTTTGTGCCTACCTTTACAAATAATTGCGAACAGATACAAAATGACCGCCTTTGTATAAAGCTGGTTTTCAAAAGTTTGCGTTTCGCAGTTTTTCTATGCAATCCCAGAATCAAGGTCTCATCCGCACCGCTAAGAAAGAGCAGCGTTTTTCGCTGCTCTTTTTCTTTTATTTCTTTACGTAGGCCGTAGACTTACCGACACCGAGTTTTTCTATAAAGCCCGAAGCCGTCAGTGCTGACAATGTGCGTTCTATAGTGGTAATACTGATATCGGGGCAGGCTTGGGCGATTTCTTTCTTGGTTATTTTACCCGGAGTCTTTTCTATAAAAGCCTTGATCCGGTCAGGCTTGGTCATCTTGCGATAATGCAAGTGCTCGACACGAATCTCGAATTCGTTGTATGCCTTTACTACAATTCCCAGAATATACTTGAGGAACGGTTTGTAGTCATTGCTGCCCTCGTGCCAATTCTGAGAGCTGGCTTGCAGGGCTTCGTAGTACGAATCTTTGCTCTTCTCAATGAGCATCTCGATACTAATGTACTTTCCAACACTGAATCCGGCACGATAAAGCAGCAATAATGTCAGAAGGCGGCTCATACGACCGTTACCATCATTGAACGGGTGGATACAGAGGAAGTCCAGGATGAACATCGGCATTAACAGAAGCGGGTCGTAGATTCCGGCCTCAATTGCTTTGTTGAAACTAGCACATAAGTTCTGCATGGCCTCTTCTGTCTGGAAGGCAGGGACCGGGCGGAAACGGACGGTCTCAGTGCCGTCAGCTTTCTTCTCGGCAATAATGTTGTCCGAGTTTTTATATGTTCCTCCCACTACTTTGCTGCTGAAAGAATAAAGGTCTCGGTGCAACTGGAGTATGTTATTCGGGAGGGGGGCAATGTACTCGTAAGACTCGTGAATGGTGGCAAGCACGTCACGATATCCGGAGATATCCTCCTCATTGCGGTTTCGGGGCTGTACCTTACTCTGAACGAGGGCCCTCAGTCGTTCATCTGTAGTATAGATACCCTCGATACGGTTGGATGCATCTGTACTCTGAATCTTGGCCACTTCCAAAAGAGCGGTAAGGACATCGGGTTCAGCTTCTATGAAGAGTTCTTGGCGACCGCGGCACTCATGCAGGCGGGACAGCATTGCTACAACTTCCGGGGTAAGGAGGTCTTTGGGCCGGTTTATGAAATCGTATTCGTGCATATCGTATCCTTATTTCACTGCGAATATAGCATTTTTCTGCCTCATTCACGAATTTTCTGCATCATTTTTGAAAATTTGATGCAGAAAAAACTAGGAATGATGCCGATTAATTGAAGTAGTCGGAACTTTTGCGCTTAGCCACTAATAAACCAACTCGCTCAACGAAGCCCTGGCACATATAAGAGTTGCTGACTCGGTCAGTTTCTTTTAATGTGTGAAGTCGTACAAGCTATCGGCGATATTCTTTAATGTCGAGTTTTAGAGACCTCTTAAAGAAAAATGATTTGGATAATTCTTGGCGATTTGGCTATTTGTTGTGTATCTTCACGCAATTAATTGAAAAGGGTCGTGGCCGGCAGAATGTGGTAGCGGCGAGAACAAACCCAAACACGAGTGTCAATAAAACAATCATGAAAAAGTGCATCCTTTCACTTGCAGTTCTTTTTTCTGCCATCTATGCCAGTGCTCAGTCTGGAGCAGTGGCCGAAATAGGTAAAGAGTATAAATTGGCGGAGTTTAACCTCAATGCAAACCGCCTGGAAGCCGGATTTAACATTGGTCAGGCCGGATCATTCACAGAATATGCCGCATTTGGAACAGGGGCCAATATTTTGTACAATGGTTTTTATCTGGATTTCATTAAGGCAGAGCCACATCATAAGTATTTCAGTGAAATATCCGACACCGATTGGAACGATTCCTGCGCTTACAGCATTAACCTAGGCTACCAGGTTCCCATTGTCAAGTGGCTTAGAATAATGCCCCTTGTCGGGTACGCGCAAACAAATTATGGTATTACCGATGGGTCTTCTTATTCTATCAGTGCAGATAATGATATTTCTTGGTATCACAACTATAAGGTTACTCCCGGTTCCCGCAAGCATTATTTCAACTATGGCGGAGGCATCTCAATTCAGCCAATCAAATGGTTTAGCATCAATGCGGTAGCAACGCGGCGCGCCATCTATGGCGGAATCGCCGTCAATTTATTAACCTTCGTGCAACAATAAACGCTTATGAAGATATTTAAATTATTGATGCCCTTGGCCTGCATCATTGCCCTGGCAGGATGCAATGGCGGTTCTACTACGGCAAAGATGACTCCCAGGATTCCGATTTATGATTCGAATGGATTTCCCGGGCACGAACACTCCGCTCACAAACAGGAGATTCTTGACCACCAGGTCATTGTCAAAGACGGATGGCTACAGCCATGGATGAACTACGACACCCTTCTGGTGTGGTCCATGAATTTTATCATCAACGGGCCGCAGTTCGAAATGCCGGAGGGGCGGCTTCCCGGCTACATCGTAACCTCTTCTTATGGCACATACAGAGCCGCTTATCCCGATGTCCTTACGGAAGACGGGCTTTATCACGACCGCAGGGTCGTAAACAATCAGGGTAGCAATGCCTATTTTGCAATGAAGTTGTTCCGGTATTACTACCCATACACCGGAGATATCAGGGCCCTGGTGCCTGTAAAGGACTTCCTGGACAGAATGCTGATGTTCCCCACCCCGGATGACTGGGCATGGCCTGGGATGGTCCGCACCCAGGACAACGATGACCCAGACGGTATCTATCTGGATGAGAGAATCGAGACCGACAAGGCCGCGATGGTCGGCGTCGCATATATGGATTATGCCACATTCTCTGGAGAAAAGAAATATCAGGAAATGGCAGACCACATAGCCGACCTTCTCTTGAAAAACATAAAGGAGGGCACCGAGAGAGAATCTCCGCTTCCCTTCCGTGTGAATATGCGCACCGGCGAGGCCGAAGACGCATATACCTCCGATATGATATTCGTAGTGGAATTCTTTGACAAGATTCTTGCTGCCGACACCTCGCTGGACAAAGCTTTGGTCAAGGCCAAACGGGACCTCGTGTTCAACTGGGTTATGGAATATCCTGTGAAGAACGGCCTCTGGTCGGGCTATTTCGAGGATATCGACAGTGAAAGCCTGTCGAATATGAACCAGTTCGCCCCTATGGAAACAGCCAGGTATCTGCTTAACAATCCCGCCTGCTGCAAGGATTATAAACAGGTCGTACTGGACCTGCTCGCCTTTGTAAAGGGTCGCTTCGGCGGCACTGTCCGTTACGGCGGAGTAAGCATCTGCGAGCAGGACGTCTGCTTCTTTGAAATGAGCAGCCACGCTGCCAGATATGGTTCCGTGCTGGCCCGCTGGGCCGGTGAAACAGGATGCGAGCAAGCAAAGAAAGAGGCGCTCGCAACCCTGGCGCTCGCAGAATACTCGGCATGCAACCACACATCCAAGGGCAACCTTTCCGTCAATTCAGTAGGCATCGAGTGGTACGGCGTCTGGTATTCCGACAGCTACTTCGACTACCTGCCCCATTATCTGGAAGGGATGGCCGCATGGCCCGAAATCATCCCTGAGGAGACCAATCACATCTTCAGTACCACCTGTATGCTCAAGGATGTCGAATACGCCCCCGGCAGCGTCAAATACACCGCCCTCGAACCCAACGGCACCGAGCGCATCAAACTATCTTTCAAGCCCAAGGTTCTTTCAGGAGGCAAGCCGCTCCCTAAATCCTGCTGGAAATTCGGCAAATACAGAGGCTGCGACAACATCCTTACAATCACCCGCAAGGGCGTGACTGATATCGAAATTATAAACGACTAAATACTATGAAACAATTCAGATTCTTTCTTGCAGCCGCCTGCGCGCTTGCATTGGCAGGATGTAACGGCAACCCCCAGACAGCCCAAATGACCCCCAGGATCCCGGTTGTCAATTCTCATGGCATCCCCGGTCCGGAAAACAATCATTATAAGGAGGCCATTTTTGACCACCCGGTGGTTGTCAAGAACGGCTGGCTTCAGCCATGGCTGGACTATGACTCCCTTATGGTATGGTCCATGAATTTTCTCATAGACGGCCCCAAAGTAGAGACTCCGGACGGTATACTGCCAGGCTACCTCGCTACAGCTTCATACGAGGCGTGGGCTATGGTATTCCCCGATGTCTTGAAGGAATACCCGGAAGTTCTGGAAGGAAACTTCATCTGGCGGGGCAATATGATTCCCAACAACCAGGGCAGCAACGTCTATTTTGCAATGAAGCTTTTCCGCTATTATTATCCATATACCGGAGACATCCGGGCGCTGGTTCCCGTGAAGGACATCCTGGACAGGATGCTCATGTTCCTCACTCCGGACGATTGGGCCTGGCCGGGGATGGTCCGCACACAGGATAATGACGACCCCGACGGAATATGGCTGGACGAAAGGCTCGAGCCTGACAAGGCCGCTATGACCGGCATCGCCTTTATGGATTATGCAACATACACCGGCGAAGAGAAATATCAGCAGATGGCAGAACATATTGCCGACCTTCTGCTCAAAAACATCAAGGACGGTTCTGAGACAGTATCTCCGCTCCCCTTCAGGGTGAACATGCGCACCGGCGAGACCGAGGATGCTTATACGGCCGATATGATTTTCGTGGTGGAATTCTTTGACAAGCTGCTCGCATGCGACAATTCTCTGGACAAGGCTGATATGAAGGCGAAGAGAGACCTTGTCTTCGATTGGATAATGGAATATCCCGTCAATACCGGACTCTGGTCGGGCTATTTCGAGGATGTGCCCTGTCTTATCGACAATATCAATCAGTTCTCTCCCATGGAAACTGCAAGATACCTGCTGGACAATCCGGAGGCCTGCAAAGATTACAAACAGATTGTCCTGGATCTGCTCGCCTTCGTAAAGGAGCGCTTCGGCCCTGTGGTCCGCTACGGCGCTGCCAGCATCAACGAGCAGGACGCCTGCTATTACGAGATGGGAAGCCACACTGCCCGATACGGCTCCGTGCTGGCCCGCTGGGCTGCAGAAACAAAGTGCGAACAGGCCAAGAAAGAGGCTCTCGCCACCCTGGCGCTCGCAGAATATACTGCTTACAATCGTACATCCAAGGGCAATATATCCGTCAATTCAGTCGGCCTTAACTGGGCCGGAATATGGAATTCCGACTGCTATTTCGACTACCTGCCCCACTTCCTGGAGGGTATGGCCGCATGGCCAGAAATCATTCCGGAGGGAACCGACCACATCTTCAGCACCACCAGCATGCTCAAGGATGTTGAATACGCCCCCGGCAGCATCAAATACACCGCACTGGAGTCCGACGGCACAGAGATGCTGAAACTGTCGTTCGAGCCCAAGGTTCTCTCCGGCGGCGAGCCGCTGCCCCGTTCCTGCTGGAAATTCGGCAAATACAGAGGCTGCGACAACATCCTCACCATCAAGCGCAAGGGTGTTACCGATATCGAAATAGTAGAAAGATAGTTCCTTTAGAACCTCTTGCCGATACAGAGCTGGATAGATTCGGCGGCCATGAATTTGTGAGCCTTGAGAACTACGCCGGCGTACATATTTGCCAGCTGGGGGAAGGTATACTTCATTGAAACCAGCTGGTAGAGAATCTTGTTGCGGGCGATACCGTCGTTGTGGTGAAGGTAGCGTCCCACGCCTACCATAGTAGAGAAGTTGCGGTAGCTGAATTCATGCAGCACAGAAATGCCGACCGATACGGGATCGTAGGATTCTCCGCGGCCGTCGTTAGCAGCAATTTCGGCGCAGAAAGGAGTTACGAACAGGTCAAAGCCCAACCCGCTGGCCTGCGTGCGGCAGTAGCGATACAAGGCGTTCACCTCAAAGGAATATTTGGGATAATGGTCGTTAACCCAGACGCCCTCTTCTATGTAGCGGTCAAACTTGGCTTCGTTGCTCATTATGCCGCAGGAAGCCTGTACTCCAAACTGGAATCCGCGCTTAAAACCGTCGTCCACCACTTCCCGTTCTGCTTCCTGTCCGTGTGCCGGGTTGTGCATTCCCAGGCGGAGTGCCAGTTCAAATGCATTCAGGCCCTTGTTGGGAAAATAAGTGGCGCCGTTGGAGGTGTGGTTGAAGAAGAAGCCGAGGCCGACATCATAACGCGGCGTGATGTCGTAGCTCGCCTGCAGACCCAGCGAGATGTGGTTGTTGACGGGCGAGGAAATAATCACAACGTTGGGATTGACAACCGGGTCGAAGCGCTTGTTGAACATGAATGCCAGGCCGAATTCACCGCTGTAGCCGAGGCTGAAACGGCCGGCACTGATAATCGGTCTGTCGAGATATCCGTAAATACTGTAGATGTTGCCGATGCCGGGGCCGCTGGCGGTCTTGATATCACCGACGCCGTCGAACTGG
>JAEEIS010000065.1 GCA_016281475.1 Bacteroidales bacterium | reverse complement strand
GGGGGTGACAAAGATAAGGAACAGATACTCGTCGGCAGGTTTCACACCCACGGTGATGCCCGTGCCAATCAGCAGCGGACGCAGATAGAGGCTGGCACCCGTGCCGTAAGGAGGAATGAAACGCTCGTTGAGCTTGATAACCTTCTTGCACATCTCGACAAACTTCTCGGTCGAGAGCTCGGGCATCATAATGCCGCGGCAGGTGCTCTGCATACGCTCGGCATTGGCCTCGGGACGGAAGATACGAATCTTGCCATCCTTGCAACGGTAGGCCTTCAATCCTTCGAAAGCCTCCTGACCGTAGTGCAGGCTCGATGCAGCCATGTGCATCTCGATATTCTCCGACGAGGAGACTTCTATCTCGCCCCACTGACCATTGCGGTAGTAGCAGCGCACGTTATAGTCGGTTTTTACATAACCGAACGGTAGGTTTTGCCAATCTATATTCATAGTATTTGTTACTTTAAGATTATAAAAAAAAGTGGTCCCACTTGGGCTCGAACCAAGGACCCACTGATTATGAGTCAGTTGCTCTAACCGACTGAGCTATGGGACCAGATTTCCGCTGTTTGAAATCGGGTGCAAAGATACACCTTTTTTTTCATTCAGCAAAAAAAACTTTTGCACAAACTCGGAACGAAAACAATATCAACCTATTCGGGATAATACTCGGCAAACGAATGGTCGTCATACATCACTATCATCTTCACCACTTTCTTCCTCTTTTGCGTGGGCTGGACGGCTGCTGGTGGCACAATCGGTGTTTCTACGACATTCTCAGCAGGTTGTGGTGGCACGGCTATGGGAACCTCGCGCAATGGCGCCGCCGGCTGGGGCTGCGGAGCCGCCACTGGCGCTGCCGCCTGCGGCTCCGCAGGTCGCAAGATCTCGGCAGGGGGCTCAGACCGAAGCTTAGGGGTGGTACCTCTAACGTTTTGGGGTTCACTAACAGGCTGTGCAATTGGAGGTTCCTGCGCCGCAAACAGGTCATATTGCTCCGACTCATGCATTGCAGACTGTGGCACAGATTCGTGCGATACAGGCTCCGGCACATTCAGTGGCACACCCGCATACATCTCCCCTTTTCCAAACATCAACCAACTGATATTCACCTCCGGCCAACGCCGAACCACCTTCATGACGAAGTCGAGACTCGGATTGTTTCGTCCCGAAAGAATGTGCGACATGCCACTGGGCTGTATGCCAATCTCCTCGGCAAACTGCCGAGCCGTGATGTTCTTTGCCTTCAACAGCAAATTGATTCGCTCTACCATAATAATTATATGTTATAATAAATATATCTATAATGTCCGTATTTCAAATCTACGATTACCATCGCCACACTGCTGACCCCTCGCAAAGCATCCCATCATACCTCTAACGCTCTAGAATGTTTCAAAACTTGTTCTCCAAAACGAGACTTTTTGCCCCAAAAAAAACATCAAAATATGACTCTCATTCTATCCATCTCATCAAATTTTGCTACCAACATACTCACAACTCAATCAAAAAGTGTGTTTACATAAGTAAACCACGGAAATGATTTTACAAAAGTACACATTATTTTCAATATAGCAAAATTTATTTTTGTAATATCACATTTGTAACCACACAATTATTTTGCTGAAAACTTTAAATAATCTCATATATAATCGTTATAAATCAAGTATTTAAACATTTAATAATTCCTCATTACAGAAATCTATCAATACATTTATATTGTAAGTTCAAATATCTATACGTAAATATATGATTATAACCATTATAATTATACATTATATCTAATTATAACACAATATTAACGATATTACAAATTTGTTATGTTTACATTTGTATTATTTACATACGTAATCACATATTTACACTTGTATTTACAGATGTTTCTATATTCATTTTACAAAAATAACCATTATTGATTATCTTTTACAATACTATTTTTGACAAGAATCGTTCATGGAATTATCCTCACCCATCCTCGCAACAAAGCCAATTTTCTTTGACACAAAATTCGTCATTCCTCTCCACACCTTAGACATCCGAAAATATTCGACTCTCAATGTTAAAGAAATTTTAACAAATTCTCCATCCTACTCCTACTCTTTCTACCTTACCCCTTATTGCTCCCCACCTGGCTCCCGACAAACCTGACTCCATTATCTATTCTTCATATATCCTTTGCCACTGTAATAGCGATAAACTGCGTCCCAATCGGTAAAAATCGGTAAGAATCGGTAGGGAGCCAAATGGGGGCAGAGCGACAATTGTATTGCCACGGTTCTGCCTCGTCTTCCATCTCAGAGATTATTGCCTTTAAGCCGACACGCTGGCGGTGAAGGCGAACAGCATCGCGCATGGAATCAATGCTTTTTTCATAGGTGGCTGCAGTGTGGGTGTAGCTTTATGATGTTCTTGTAGTAAAAAAGTGAAAAAAAACCTATATATTGAAAATTATTTTGTATATTTGCAATTTGACATATAGACGAGAATAGAATAACAACAGACACAATCACAACACAATAAGACATAGAAAACCATGGCCGAAAACAAGAGTAAATCGTGGAAAACTAGTGCCAACAAGTGGAAATATCTAAAATTGGCATTGTTATACTTTACCACCCCCAGCAAAGTTTATGAGATAGCACACAAGTCGAGGGGTGCCTCGATGAAAGAGAGAATCATCCGTGGCCGCCTTGTCGAGATGGGTGTCCTCGCGCGCGACAAGAGCAATGCCAAGAGCAATATCGACTTAGAGAACAGCCACATCTAACGACAGCTGTAAGACAAGAAACAAATCAATAATATATTAACATAAACAAATCATTGTTATGAAGAAATCCATCGTAGCCGTTTGCATCGTAATGCTTTTTGCGATAGTTGCTGCTTCGTGCACCCACCACACCTGCCCCGCATACCGTGGCTCAGTCGCCGAAGTGGTAGAGCAGTAAGCTTACCACATAGCATTCGCACATTTATGTAAGGGTTTCTTGAAAGTCGATGAGACGAGTAAAGAACGGGCCTTAATGGTGGTTATCCCCAAAAATAAAGCCCATACCCTAGTCCCTAAGGGGGTGACAGATTTCGACCTGTCACCTTTTTTTGTGTAGGTCTGGTGAAGGTTACTCGCTAATGTTGCCCGCGAAGCTGTGCGCCACCTTGTTGACGTAGGTCTTCGACACGGGAATGGTCTTATTGCTCTGGGAGAGCTCGATGACCATACCATCCTTTTCCTTACGAATCAATTTGATGTTTTCCAGGTTGACTAGATAGCCACGGTGGCAGCGCAACATGCCGATGCTGGCATAGGTGCCCTCGACATTTTTCATGGAGTTGTGGAGGATGAAGCAGTCCTCGTGATCCTCGTTGATATAATGGATGTTGGTATAGTTGTCGGAGGCTTCGATATAGAGGACGTTGCTCTTCTTGGTGGCAAAGACAAGCCGCCCCCCGCGGTCGAAGAAGTTGACCGTGTCGCCCACCAACGATTTTTCCTGTTCGCGCGAGGGCATCATGGCATGTAGCGCGTCGATTTCCTGACGTTTTTCATCAAGCATGAAGATGAGGATGGAGATGATGTAGGGCACCAGCAAGATGCCCACAATGTCGAGGAAAATGCGCACCATCAACTGCGAAAAAGTGATGTCCTGCCGCATATTGATACCGTCGGCGAGAAGGGTCAGCGCAAGGGTGAAGACGACAATCTCGACGAGAATCCAAAGCGCATAGCCTGCGATGCGCATCGAATGTCGCTTCTGATAATAATATAGTAGGAGCCGACTCACGAGCAGGATGCCGAAGCCTGTAGCCACCACAATGATGGTGTAAAATGGGAGGTGCAGACGCGAAAGGGAGTCGCTCAGACGCATGACACCAAGTGGACGATATACGGCCACGAAGGTTGTAGCGAAGAGAACAACACATATCAAAAAAAGCAGAATACTGCGTTTCTGTGTCAAGAAATGGGGGGCATGTAGCTCCACTTTGGTCATTGTATCGATAGTTAATTTTCTATTTTCGTCCATTATTATCAAATTTCACCCAAAATAACGCAATTTCGCCCATATTATTATATAAATTGTCCTTTTTTTTTCGTGTTTCGTTATTTCTGTGCTATCTTTGCACCCGCAAAAAAATTGTTAAATACTATGAAAATTATTGGAACAGGAAGCGCAGTACCGTCAAAAAGCGTCAGCAACGACATGTTGACCGGCTTTCTCAACACCAGTGACGAGTGGATTTCCTCTCGCACCGGAATACGTACTCGCAGAATACTTACAAACGAGAAACTCGAAGACCTAGCACTCGAAGCCACACGCGCGGCTCTTGAATCTGCAAAAATATCACCCGACGATGTGGACTTTTTCATTTGCTCCAACGTGTCGAACAACTATGTCACACCCTCGTTGAGCGCGATTGTACAGGAGGCCGTGGGAAGCCACGCTCCCTGCATCGACCTCAACGGAGCCTGCGCAGGCTTTATCTACTCACTGGACTTTGCCGACGCATATCTTCAGACCGACCGCGCCAAGAACATTCTAATCCTTTGCGCCGAGGAGCCCACCCGCTTCTGCGACTGGCACCAGCGCGAGACCAGCGTCCTCTTTGGCGACGGAGCCGGTGCGGTGGTGGTGACCAAGGGCGACGGCCTGCAGTCGCTGCACCTGACGGCTTCTCCCGACAAGGATGTCATCTACTACAAGCGCCGCTTGGAGAACACGCCCTACGAACATCGTGGTGTGGACGTCGACGAGCCGCTGGTGATGCAGGGCCGCGAGGTGTTCCGCATGGCAGTGGAGTCGTCGCAGAAAGACCTCGACATTGTGATGACCAAAGCGGGCGTCACCTCCGAGCAGGTGGACTATTTCCTGCTGCATCAGGCCAACATGCGCATCATCAAGGCCATCCGCGAGCAAATCAAGCAGCCCGAGGAGAAGTTCCCCACCAACATCGAGCGTTATGGCAACACTTCGTCGGCCAGCATTCCCATCCTGCTTGACGAGCTCTCGCGCGAGGGCAAGCTGCATCAGGATGCCATTCTGGCACTGAGTGCCTTTGGTGCCGGATTTGTGACGGGTGCCGCCGTGATGAAGTGGAACACCATCAACTATTAATTTAATAATTGTACAATATATATAAAATATATATGAGACGAGTAGTCATAACCGGACTTGGGTGCATCACCCCTCTGGGAAACAACATAGATACATTGTGGAATGGATTGGTCAACGGCGTGTGTGCCATTGACTTCATCAAGAATATCCCCACCGAGAACCTTCCTGTGAAGCTGGCAGCCGAAGTAAAGAATTTCGACCCCATAGCCGAAGGTATCGACCGTGCCACTGCCCGCCACAACGATAATTACGCCCTCTTTGCCCTTGCCGCAGCACGTCAGGCCATGGCCGACTGCGGATTAGAGGTGGGCCGCGACGTGGCTCCCGAGCGTGTGGGCTGCGCCATCGGTTCGGGCATCGGCGGCATCCAGACCTTTCTGCACGACCATTGCGTGCTGCTGAACGAAGGTCCCCGCCGTGTTCCGCCACATTTCATTCCCATGATGATTGCCAACATTGCCTCGGCCGACGTTGCCATCATGTTTCATGCCGAGGGTCCCAACCTGCCGGTCGTCACCGCATGTGCAACGGGCACCCACTCTGTGGGAGAATCGTTCCGCATGATACGCGAGGGCGCAGCCGACGTGATGATAACGGGTGGTAGCGAGGCTGCCATCACCGACATAGCCATCAGCGGCTTTGCCAACAGCAAGGCCCTTGCCACCAGCACCGACCCCGCCGCCGCATCGCTGCCTTTCGACAGCCGCCGCAAAGGATTTGTCATGGGCGAAGGCGCAGGCGTACTGGTTCTTGAGGAATACGAACATGCCAAGGCTCGCGGAGCCAAGATATACGCCGAGGTGTGCGGATATGGCAACACCTGCGACGCGCACCACTACACCGCTCCCCGTCCCGACGGCAAGTGCGCTGCCAACGCCATCGCATTGGCGCTGCAAGGTGCCGACTACAAGGACACTGAACGCCTGTATGTCAACGCCCACGGCACGGGAACCCCGCTTAACGACAAGACCGAGACCATGGCCATGAAGATTGCCATGGGCGAAGAGGCTGCACGCAAGGCCGTCATCAGCTCGACCAAGTCGATGGTCGGACACATGCTGGGTGCGGCAGGTGCTCTCGAGGCCATCATTTCTGCCCTGACATTGAAGAATGGCGTTGTGGCCCCGACCATCAACCTGAACGAGCCCGACCCCGTGTGCGACCTCGACTACACTCCCCACACGGCACGCGAATACACCGCCGACGTGGCCATCTCCAACTCGTTTGGCTTCGGCGGTCAGAACGCATGTATCGCATTAAGAAGAATCTAAAAAAAAACATCATTCCATGCAAAGAGAAGAAATAAAGACATTCCTGCCCCATCGCGAGCCCATGTTGCTGGTGGACGATGTGGAGATGATCGGAGATCAAGCCATAGCGCATTACCATGTCAAAGGCGACGAATTCTTCCTTCAAGGTCATTTCCCGGGCTATCCCGTGGTGCCCGGCGTCATCATTTGCGAAATCATGGCGCAGTCGTGCTGCATCCTCATCCGCGAAGAGTTGGAGAAAGGCTGCACGCCCTTCTACAGCGGAATCGACGGTGCCCGCTTCAAACGCCAGCTGCGTCCGGGTGAGACCCTTACTATCGAAGGCCGCATCACCAACCGTCGCGGACAGACCTTCTTTGTAGAAGCCAAGTCGACCGTCGACGGCCAACTATGCTGCAAAGGCAATCTGATATTCACGCTTGTACCCAAAACCAATCAACAACAATAAATTGATATGAATTTACTACAAAATAAAACAGCCCTTATCACCGGTGCCTCACGCGGCATCGGTCGCAGCACCGCACTGCTGTTTGCCGAAGAGGGTGCCAACGTTATCTTCACCGACCTGCGCGAAAACGAAAACAGCCAATCGCTTGTCGAAGAGCTCACCGCCAAAGGTGTCAAAGCCATGTTTGTTGCTGCTAATGCCGCCGACTACGACGAGACCCTGGCCGTCGTCAGCAAGGTTGAGAAAGAGTTTGGCCGCCTCGACGTGCTGGTCAACAACGCCGGTATCACCCGCGACAACCTGCTGCTGCGCATGACGCCCAACGATTGGGATGCCGTCATTCAGACCAACCTCCGCTCCGTATTCAACTACTGCAAGGCCTTCGCCCCCATGATGATCAAGCAGCGTAGCGGTTCCATCGTCAACATCAGTTCCATCGTTGCCATCAACGGCAATGCCGGCCAGTGCAACTATGCTGCCGCCAAGTCCGGCATCATCGGTTTCACCCGCTCGCTGGCCAAGGAACTGGGCGGTCGCAACATCCGCTGCAACGCCGTTGCCCCCGGATTCATCGAGACCCCTATGACACAGGCCCTCAGCGAAGAGGCTCGCAAGAGCTGGATGGCACAGATCCCGCTACGCCGTGGCGGTACCGATGTCGATGTAGCCCGCGTCAGCCTGTTCCTTGCTTCCGACCTGGCAGGCTATGTCACCGGACATGTGCTCTGCTGCGACGGCGGACTGGTATTATAAGATAGCCTAACCCAAGCAACTACAATAATATGGAAAAATCACTAGAACAACTCTCCACAGAAATCGTCGAACTGGTTGCCGACCATCTGGGATTCACCAATGCCATCAATCTTGACGACAGATTGGCGGGAGACCTCTGTGCCGATTCTATCGACATTGTAGAGCTTATCATGTTCATCGAGAGACGATATGATATTGAGCTCCCCGAACATGAGACTGGCGAAATGAAGACCGTTCGCGATATAGTAAATCAAGTGTATAACGCTATTAACAAAAAATAGACACCATGTCTGAACTTAAAATAGTGGTGCTTGCCAAGCAGGTGCCCGACACACACAATGTGGGAGGGGATGCCATGAACCCCGACGGCACCGTCAATCGTGCCGCACTGCCCACTGTGTTTAACCCCGAAGACCTCAAGGCCCTTGAGATGGCACTGCAGGTGAAAGACCGCATGCCCGGAAGCCATATCACTGTCATCACCATGGGTCCACAGCGGGCCTCACAAATCATCAAGGATTCATGCGCACGCGGTGCCGACGACGGTTTTGTGCTGAGCGACGCCCGCTTTGCCGGCTCCGACACCCTTGCCACCTCTTACGCCCTTTCGCAGGCTGTCCGCCAACTGGGCAAAGTGGACATCGTATTCTGCGGCCGTCAGGCCATCGATGGCGACACTGCCCAGGTTGGCCCCCAAGTGGCAGAGAAACTGGAGATTCCACAAGTAACTTACGCCGAGGATCTGTGCGACGTGAATGCCGACAGCATCGTGCTGAACCGCCGACTGGCCGACGGTGTGGAGCAGGTGCGTTGCACCCTGCCCGCATTGGTCACTGTCACAGCCTCCGCACCCGACTGCCGCTACCCCCATGCCCATCGCCTGCTGCGCCTTGCCAAGGAAGAGGTGCGTTTCCTCAATGCCGACGACGTCAACCCCGAACTTGAGCGCTTGGGACTGAAAGGCTCCCCCACCAAGGTGAAGAAAATCGACAACATCGTCCTTTCGCACAAAGAGAGTTGCCAAGTCGACGCCACCCCGGAGGCCCTCTCGCAGCTGATGGCAACATTATCAAAAGAACACATCATCTCGTAACCGTAACACCCTAATCAAAAAAGTCGATTCAATGAACAATGTATTAGTATATTGCGAACTGACCCGCAGCAACCACATTGCCGATGTCAGTCTTGAAATCTGCACCAAGGGTCGCCAACTGGCCACCGAGATGCATGGCAAACTGCAGGCCGTGGTGGCTGGCAACAACATAGAGCAGGCCGCCAAAGAGCTGTATCCCTACGGTGTCGACGAGGTGTTTGTCGCCAACGACAGCCGCCTTGCCTCCTACCGCACCCTACCCCACTTCACCGCTCTGAGCAAAGTCCTTGAGCAGCAACAGCCCGACGTAGTACTCTTTGGTGCCACCACCGTCGGACGCGACCTCGCACCCCGTATTTCCTCCTATCTGCGTTGCGGCCTCACAGCCGACTGCACCGCACTCGAACTGGGTCCGCACGACGATGCCAAGAGCGGCAAGCACTACGAGCAGTTGCTCCACCAGATTCGTCCCGCCTTTGGCGGCAACATCATCGCCACCATCGTTTCGCCCGAAACCCGTCCGCAAATGGCCACCATTCGCGAAGGCGTGATGAAAAAGGAGGTCCTTGATGCCAACTATCAGGGCAAAATCATCCCCATCGACCTTGGCAACGCCCTTGATGCCGTCGACGGTGCCGTCACCATCCTTCACAGCGACATTGTTGAGAAGAACATCAACATCAAAGGTGCCCCCATCATCGTGGCTGGCGGCTACGGCATGGGCAGCAAGGAGAATTTCCAACTGCTTCACAAACTGGCACACATGCTTGGCGGCGAAGTGGGTGCCACCCGCGCCGCTGTCGATGCAGGCTTTGCCGAGAACGACCGCCAGATAGGCCAGACCGGTGTCACCGTCCGTCCCCGTCTCTACATCGCCTGCGGCATCTCGGGTGCTGTGCAGCACCGTGCCGGCATGGATCAATCGTCAAAAATCATTTCCATCAACACCGACCCACAGGCCCCCATCAATGCCATCGCCGACTACACCATCATTGGCGATGTCACCACGGTCCTGCCGATGCTGATTGACAGTTGCAACAATATCTTGAAATAGCTATGAACTTTTATACCGACAACCCAAGTCTTTCATTACATCTTCACCACCCCGACATGGTGCGTGTAGCCGAAACTGCCGAAAAGGGCTTCGCCGAGCAGGGCGTTGCCATCCCCGCCAATAGCGAAGAGGCCATACAGCAGTACGAAATGATTCTCGACCTCCTTGGCAATATCTCCGCCGAGGTCATCGCCCCCAATGCTGCCGATGTCGATTTGGAAGGTCCGCATCTGATTGACGGCCATGTGCAATATGCCGCCGGCACACAGAAGAACCTCTCCGCCCTGGTGCAGTCCGGACTCTATGGCATGACCCTCGAGCGACGCTTCGGCGGGCTCAACATGCCCCGTGTAGTTGCTGTCATGGCTGCTGAGATTATCGCCCGTGCCGATGTGGGTTTTGCCACCATCTGGGGCCTGCAGGACTGCGCCGACACCATTCAGCAGTTTGCTTCCGAAGAGCTCAAGCAGAAGTTCCTCCCCCGCATTCAGGACGGTGCCACCTGCTCGATGGACCTCACCGAGCCCGATGCCGGTAGCGACCTCCAGTCCGTGCGCCTGCGTGCCACCTTCGACGAGGCCAACAACTGCTGGCGACTCAACGGTGTCAAGCGTTTCATCACCAATGGCGATGCCGACATACACCTTGTGCTTGCCCGCAGCGAAGAGGGCACCACCGACGGTCGTGGCCTCTCCTACTTCGTTTTCGACCGTGCCGACGGCGGCATGACCGTGCGTCGCATCGAGAATAAGATGGGCATCAAAGGCTCCCCCACCGCCGAATTGGTCTTCAACAATGCTCCCGCACAGCTCGTCGGCGAACGCCGCCTAGGCCTTATCAAATACGTCATGTCGCTGATGAATGGTGCCCGCCTCGGCGTGGGCGCTCAGTCCATCGGTCTCTGCGAGGCCGCATGTCGCGAAGCCGACATCTACGCCGCCACCCGTGAGCAGTTTGGCCACCCCATCGGCGACTTCATCCAGGTGCAGGACATCCTGCGTGCTATGCACGCCCGTACGCTTGCCGCCCGTACCCTTATGTACGAGACCGCACGCTACGTCGACCTCTCCACCTCCTCCAAACAGGCTTCGCGCGTTGCCGACATGCTCACGCCGCTTGTCAAGCTCATGGCCAGCGAGTATGCCAACCGTTGCGCATACGACTGCATCCAGATTCATGGCGGTAGCGGATTCATGAAAGAATATGCATGCGAACGCCTCTATCGCGATGCCCGTATCCTCACCATCTACGAGGGCACCAGCCAGCTACAGGTCGTTGCCGCGCTCAAGGGCATTGTCAGTGGCGGCTATCTGAAAATTGTTGCCGACTACGACACTAAGGCCTCCACGCTGACACTCACTCCCGAGCAGAACGAGTGCCTCACCGCGCTGCGCGAGGGCGTGAAACGCTACAACGCCATGTACGACAACGCAGCCACCGAAGGCACGTCGGCACCACGTTTCGAGCACCACGCACGCCGCCTCACTGAGCAGATTGCGCTCATCATCATGGGCTACCTGCTCCTGTTCGACAGCGTCCGCGACAACAGCTACACCGATGCCTGCAGCTACATATGCGAGCAGCTATAATCTAATAGGTGAAAAGAAAAAGGTTCCATTGCCTCAAAAAGCGATGGAACCTTTTTTAGAAACTATTTTGATTTTATTGATGAAGAAGATTATTGACTGTTGTCGAGGAATTTTTCCACAGTTTCGATTGCGCAATGGGGTTCCATTGTAAAGAAAAAGCACCGGCAAAAGGCTGTCATATTATCATTGAACAAAAACAAAACAGTTTCTTATAGCATTTGTTCCAACTCGGCAATGCGGCTGCGGATTTTTTCAGCCTGACCCTCTAGAAAGTCCTCGCTGTACTTGGCATCGCAGAAGCCGTTGCCACGAGCCACATAGGACGGGTCGTCATCCATATCAACCTCTAGTTCCTCATAATTGAGCAGCAGTTTCTTCTGCCGCTCAATTTCTTTCAATATCTCTTCCCTGGTCATAATGTCTCTATAAAATAAGAATTAAGAAGCAGTTACAAACACCACTTCTTAATTCTTAATTATTAATTTTTAATTTCTAGAGCCCAATCTTCTCGTTGACAAGCTTGATAATCTCGGCCTCTTGCTCGATGGCGCGGGCCTCAAGGTCGGCAGCCTTGGCAAGAATGTCGTTCTTAAATGCCTCGTCCTTCAGCGAGCTGGCGTTGATTTTCACATTCAGATGGGCACCCATCACGGCGCTGCGTGCGGCCAATGCACCCACGCCGCCGTCGGTCACGCTGGCGGGATTGCCCCACTCCACCATGGCACGGCACACCTCGAAGGCCTCGAAGCTCTTCTGCATCGTGTGGAACGGAACCTCAGTGGCAAATTTCGTAGCCTCTTGGATAGCAGCCGTGCGGGCAGCCTTCTCCTCGTCGGTCTTCTTAGGCAGGCCAAAGGCATTCATTATCTTGTTAAAGGCATTGGTATCCTCATCCACCAAGTGCAGCAGTTCGGTCTTCAGAGCCTGGCCCTTCACAGCCACATCGCTGAACTTCTCCCACTCATCGTCGTAGGCGGCCTTGCCACCCGTCAGGTTGGCGACCATAGTGCCAAGAGATGCCGCCAACGCGCCCATATAGGCACTCACGCTGCCACCACCAGGAGCAGGGCTTTCGCTAGCCGTCTCGTCGCAGAAGCCCGTGCAGGTGAGGTCGACCAGCTTCTTCTGGCTGTGGTCTTCGATAAGGAACTCGATGACCTTCTCCTTCGGGTCGAAGGGCTTCAGGTCGTCCAAGCCCATGCTCTTGATGGCCACCTTCATTATCTCGTCCTCACTCACGCCGAGGCTGCGCTGCTGTTTGGCTAGATAGTACTTGCCCGCATCTATCAGCACGCTCTTGGGTATCAGACCCACTATCTCGCACCCCGTCACCCGCAATCCGCGGTTGGCGGCACAGCGGCACACCTCGTCGAAGCAGAGGTGCACGGGAGCCACTTTGATGCTGGTGATGTTCATCGACACCTGTGCGATGCCGTAGTCCTCGATATACCAGCCGATGGCCTTGGTGCCCTTCAAGGTACCTGGTATCATAATGGTGTTGCCCTTCTCGTCCTTCATAATCTTGCCGCTGGGCTTGCCACCCTCGCGCTGGGGACGGCCTTTCTCGCGCACGTCGAAAGCCACGGCGTTGGCACGGCGGGTGCTGGTGGTATTTAGGTTGTAGTTGATAGCCACCAAGAAGTCGCGGGCACCCACCTGCGTGGCACCGGTTTGCGCCACATGGTCGTTCCACTCGTTGGGGCCGAAGTCGGGCTTCCACTCCTCGCTGCCCAGACGGCTGCTGAGGCTCTCATACTCGCCCGTGCGGCAGTAGGCCAGGTTGCGGCGTTTGGGTTGGAAGGCGGCGTTCTCGTAGCAGTAGATGGGGATATTCAGCTCCTCACCCAGGCGTTTGCCCAGCTTGTGGGCATACTCCACCACCTCTTCCATCGTGATATTGCTCACGGGGATAAGGGGACAAACATCCGTCGCACCCTGACGGGGATGGGCACCGTGATGGTTGCGCATGTCGATGAGTTCGGCAGCCTTCTGC
>JAEEIS010000064.1 GCA_016281475.1 Bacteroidales bacterium | reverse complement strand
GGAGAACTGCTTACCCGTATTGATTTCTAAAGTATAACAATAAATAACGATAAACATGAAAACAAGAATCATTTCACTGGTCGCCCTTATGCTCATGGTGTTCAACGCCAAGGCTGGCGACATCGACGACACACTGAAAGTGTTTCGCATCAACTTCTATCAAAAGGTGGAAAGCGTCAAATTGTCCGGCTACTGCAAAGTGGAGATTGTCAATGACTCGGTCGAGTATCTCGAATACAGCAATCCCAACAAATCAGGTACTCCCAAAGGTCTCGAATACGGCATTGGTGGCAAGTACGGCAGACAGTTGAGGATTGAGACCATCCCAGGTGTCGACCGTCTGCGCCTACATTTGGTGCTAGATGCTTCTACCGACATCCACACCGAGGACTATGCCCAAGTGGATGTACTGTGTCCATCAAACATCGTCAAACTCTCTGTCTCTGCCGAGGACTACAGCAAGGTGACCATTAATACCGAAAGAGGTGTTGATACACTTCGTGCGCGTCGCATCAAGTTGGCGGCTGAGGACTACGCCTCTGTTTCGATGGGAGTGCCCTGTGCTATGGATGACATCGCATTGAAGGCGCAGGATTACGCCAAGGTGAACGTCATTTACTGCCGTGGTGAGAATCTGAAGTCGTATGAACAGGACAGGGGCAAGGTAGATGTGGAATCGTTCCATGTTACCAATACCGAATTTTCAGCCTTGATAGAAGATGAAGAAGTGGAATCGCCATCAGTCGTTCGTCAGCTTGCCGAAGACCGCAAGGAACGTGCCCAATGGCATAGCGACGACTTCCGCTTCGATTTCCTCTGGGGTTTCCTCAACTGGGGCGACAAGCCCTACAACGGCCTCTCGAGGATGGACGGCAGCTATGCGCTGAATACCACCTTCTCCTCTTACCAGCTGGAGGCGGTCTACTATCCCTTCGTCAACAACCATTGGCATCTGGGTATCGGCTTGGGGTATGCGTCCGACGTGTTTAAGTTCGTCGACCCTTGGGTGAGCCTGGGCACCGACCCGACAGGGAAGGCCACCTTTGTTTCCTCCATCCCTGCAGAGGGCGACGCCACCACACGCCTCGTGGCACGCTATGTCACACTGCCCCTCATGGTGCGCTGGGAGCCTTCGCGCAGCAGCGACTTCTTCATCGGATTGGCTGCCATCCCTGGCTTGAACTTCAACAATTTCCATACTGGATTGAAGCATAAGGTAGTCTACCTCGAAGGCACAGACAAGCGCAGGGAACCCACTTCCAGAGTGATGAACCCCTTCCGCCTCGATGCCCGCCTGAGCATTGGTATGCCCAACCTCTACGCCTACCTCCAGCTGCCCACCGTCCCCATGAATATGGGCATGGACAGGGATGTCTACCCCATCAAGCTGGGTATTGCCATCTCCTTGGGCGATGATGATTAATTATCAATAAGAGATAACATGAAAAGACTTACATTTCTTCTGCTTTCTGTACTGGGCATGGCCACTACGCTACATGCCCAGACGGGGCAGGTGAGGGGCCGCCTGGTAGACGACAACCACCAACCCGTGGCTTTCGCCAACGTGGTACTGAAACACATCGATAGCGACAGCATCCTTGTCGGCACCACCAGCGACGAGAACGGTGCGTTTGTGCTCAACTTAAGCGGGCAGACACGGGGGGCTGTAAACGGGCAGACACAGGAGTCTGTAAACGGGCAGACACAGGAGTCTGTAAACGGGCAGACACGGGGGTCAGCCCCTACGTATAGGCTGATTGCTTCTTCGGCAGGCTATGAGCGGGTGGAGGTGCGCTGCGGTATGGGCGACCTCGGAGAGCTGACCATGAGTGCCAAGCAACTCGACGCCGTCACCATCACCGCCAGCCGTACCACCGAGGAGGTCGACCGCTTTGTGGTGCTGCCTAAGAAGGAAGAAGTGGAAGCTGCAGGACGCACATTGGTGCTGCTCGACATGCTGAACCTGCCAGGCCTGCGGGTCGATGTGGCGTTGCAGTCCATCACCGTCGACGGCGGCATAGCCATCCTGCAAATCAACGGCAAGGAAGTCCCTTTGGCACGACTCGCCAACCTCAAGGCCGACCAAATCAAGCGCGTCGAATACTCCAACAATCCCGGCACCCGCTACCTCGATCGAGGTGCGTCGGGAATCATCAATATCATACTGAAAGAGCGCGAAGACGGTGGCAGTATCACGGCGCAGGTACAGTCGGCACTCAGCACCGGCTTTGTCAACGGCTACCTTCAGGGTAGTTACCACAAAGGCAGGAGTGAGTTCGCACTGGAGTACACCCTAGGATATCGCAATTACGACCGCGTGCCCTACGAGTTGGAGGACAGCTATTACGACTCAGCCCGCACCGTCATCCGAAGCCAACGCACCAATATGCCCTTCTGGTACATCAGCCACACCCTCAACGCCGAATACACCTACCAGCACGACGACAGCACCATGTTTGTCGCTTCGCTGCAGGACAACTTCTTCACCAAGACGCTCGATGCCACTGGCACGATGACCGAGACCGACCGCGGCGTAACCACCGAGCAGAGCATGACGCAGCACAGCTACCAGAAGGATAACCTACCCAAACTCGACCTCTTCTATACCCATAAGATGCCCCACGGCCAAAAGGTGGAGCTGAACGTGGTGGGCGAGTATGCCATCGACAAGTACGACAACACCATAACCTACATTCTTGGCGAAAATGGCGCACCTGTCGACTACGCTACTACCGTCAACGGACACGGCTACGCTCTCAGCGGCGAAGGGGTCTACAGCCGTCAGTTCGGCTCAACGACCCTCCGCACAGGGCTACAATACCAGCACAACTTCGCCGAGAACGAATACACCCTCTACAACACTACCTCCGCCATGACCAAGGACAACGCCTACCTCTACGCCGAAGTGCAAGGCTCCCTCGGCAGTAAGATTGGCTACTCCATTGGCACTGGTGCCAAACTGCTCAACGTCACCGACGGCACAAACAGCCAGACCTACCTTCGCAACCTCAGCACCGCACGCCTCAATTGGAGAGCCACAGACCATCTAAGCCT
>JAEEIS010000063.1 GCA_016281475.1 Bacteroidales bacterium | reverse complement strand
TGAGTTCTTCGGAGCACCTTTTTCACTATCATTAGGTATCGCCACTTTCATAATAGCCACAAGTTTGTAATTTGTATTTCATGGAATTGAAGTATTTTTGCATCTGTAAAAACAGATTGATATGCAAGAGATAATCCACTTAATCAACGAGATGTCGCCCTACCTGCTGTTGGGATTCCTGTTTGCGGGGCTGCTGCACTCGTTCGTGCCGTCGAAACTGTACCACCGTTATCTGTCCAAGCCCACCTTCGGGTCGGTAGTCAACGCGGCCCTGCTGGGCATACCGCTGCCGTTGTGCTCGTGCGGGGTCATTCCCACCGCCATGTCGCTGCGCAGGGAGGGTGCCTCGAAGGGGGCGACGACCTCGTTTCTTATCGCCACTCCGCAGACGGGTGTCGACTCGATATTAGCTACTTACGGCATGATGGGATTGCCCTTTGCCATCGTACGCCCGGTGGCGGCGTTGTGCACGGCTCTCTTTGGCGGTGCGGCGGCGAATATATTCGGCAAGTCGGAAGGGTCGGAAGTATCGGAGGTGTCGGATTGTGCTCACGAGCATGGTCATGCTCACGACCATTGCGACTGCGGTTGTGACAGTCATTCCCATCATCACAACAAGTTGGTCGAGGCGTTGCGCTACGCCTACGTTGACATGATTGCCGACATCGGCAAGTGGCTGCTCATCGGACTGTTTGTGGCAGGGCTGATTACGGTGTTGATACCCGATAGTGCCTTTACCATCTTTCAAGGCAACACGCTGGCATCGATGCTGCTGGTGCTCTGTATTGCTGTGCCGATGTACCTGTGTGCCACGGGTTCTATCCCGATTGCGGTGGCATTGATGCTCAAGGGGCTCACCCCTGGTGCGGGGCTGGTACTGCTGATGGCGGGACCGGCGTGCAACTTTGCCAGTATGCTGGTGGTGAAAAAGGTGTTGGGCACTCGCTCGCTGATTATCTATCTGGCATCTATCGTGATTGGGGCGGTGGGCTTCGGATACCTTATCGACTTCCTGCATTTCGGCAACTACGTCAACTTCCTCGGCAGCCTGCAGGTGGCAGATGCCTGCGGGCATGGCTGCGAGGGGGGAGGCTCATGGTTTGGCTGGACTTGCACCGTCGCGCTGTTGCTATTGGTCGTCAATGCACTGCTGCTACCACGCCTGCGTCGCAACAAGAAACATGTCGCAACAAAAACCGTTGAAAATATGAACACAAGAGTTTATCACATTGAGGGCATGAACTGCAACCACTGCCGCACTGCCGCCGAGAAGGCGTTGCAAGATGTCGAGGGTGTCACCTCCGCCCGCGTGGTGTTAGAAACTAAAGAAGCCTTCGTCGAAGGCACCGCCTCCGAGGAAGCGTTGCGCAAGGCCGTTGAGTCGGTCGGGTTCACATTAAGGTAACCTCCTATAATAGATTCTGACCACGAATCTCACCAATCTAACGGATTTTATACTACTGGATGCGACAGCCATCCCCTCTTGAGAGTGGGAGCAAACATCCTCTGAATGTTTACCGTAAGGCTGGGGTATGTGACCTATTATGGCATCCCTATAGGGGGGTGGAGAAGGTCTGCGTTGCTGTGTGCAGCATTTTTTTTCTTGACATGCCGGGAAAAAGTTGTATATTTGCATCTACAGACAGCGAGTCATTGTGTCTGTAAATAGTTAAGAAAGCGCATTTTCGCTCTATTCCTATATTGGTGAACTTCGACACTTCACAAATTGAAAGTTATGGAATACTGGGAAGATGAATGCTCCTGTTGGATTGTATCAAACCATCACGATACATCCCGCAGTGGAGCGATTCACTGAACCATATTTTACTTTCAAGGGAGTCGAAGCCCTACCAATGAAAATAGGGTAATAAATGGATGGCTCCACTTTCTTGTATTGTCTCCGTGCCGTCGAGCCGCGCCACTGAAAAAACAAAAATAACATGAGAAAGAAATTATCATCTCTCATCTTTCTGTTCCTTGCAGGCTTCGCCCACGCCCAAGGTTACGACTTCAGTGCTGTAGCACCATCGGGGCAGACTTTGTACTATGAAATTCTGACATCATCTACAGTTGGTGTAACATATCCTAATGACAGTGCATTCTCCGATGTTTATGGGTTGTCACCTTGGAGGGGATATACAAAGCCAACAGGCAGTTTGACAATCCCTTCGTCTGTCTCATACGGAGGGACTATATATACTGTCACAGAAATCGATTCTTTTGCATTTTATGAATGTCGCGGACTCACTTCTGTTACCATTCCAAACCCCATCACCACAATTGAAGATTACGCTTTAAGCGGCTTAGATAGTTTATATACGGTGAATTTTAATGCCGATAGTTGCACGTACATGGACTACGCATTATATGCGGGAAATCTTACTACCGTTAATATAGGTCAGAATGTGAAAATGATTCCTGCTCATGCTTTTTATGCTTGTTCAGGACTCACTTCGATTACGATTCCAAGAAATGTCAAAAGCATTGGCGACAATGCGTTCTCATATTGTAGTAACCTTACGACGGTAAACTTTAATGCCGACAGCTGCACCAATATGGGGTATCATAGCGATAGCAATTGGGTATTCTATGTATTTGGAAATTGTAATGTCAGCACTGTAAACATAGGCAGCAATGTCAAGATGATTCCTAATGGCGGGTTCAGTGGTTGTACAAACTTACAGTCTATCACATTCCCGGATTCTTTAGAATCAATAGGCAACTTGTCATTTCGGGGCTGTACCGGCCTCACCTCGGTTACGATTCCAAGGAACGTCAGAAACATTGGCGCCAGTGCTTTTTGGGCCTGTAGTAACCTTACTACGGTAAATTTCAATCCCGACAGCTGCACCTATTTGGGGTATAGTAGCGATTGGACATACTATTTATTTGGAAGTAGTGTCACCACAATAAACATCGGCAACAATGTCAAGATGATTCCCAATGGTGTATTCAGTAATTGTACTAACCTACAGTCAATCACATTCCCGGATTCGTTAGAATCAATAGGCAACTCATCTTTTATGAATTGCACCAGCCTCACATCGGTTACAATTCCAAGGAATGTGAAAAGTGTTGGATATTATGCTTTTTATGGTTGTAGCAACCTTACAACGGTGAACCTTAATGCCGACAGTTGCGCTAATATGGGATATCGTAACGAAACAATGACTTCATACGCTCCGTTTAAGAATTGTAATGTTAGTACTGTAAATATCGGCAGCAATGTAAAGATGATTCCAGCTGCCGCTTTCTGTGCTTGTACGAATCTTCAATCTGTCACGATTCCGAATTCTGTGAAATCAATAGGCAGTGATGCGTTTTATGGATGCACAGGGCTTACTTCGGTTGTGATTCCGGATTCTGTTGAAAGAATAGGCAATGAGTCGTTCGGTAGTTGCACGAGCCTTACTTCGATTACGATTCCTCGGAGGGTTAGGTCTATTGGTAGATGGGCGTTCAAGAATTGTAGTAACCTATCAACGGTAAACTATAATGCCGATAGTTGTACCCATATGGGATGGTATGATACTAATTCGTATGCCATTTACCCGCCTTTTCAAGGTTGTGGTGGACTTAATGCTATTTATTTCGGGAATAATGTAAAAGTGATACCAGATTATACGTTTCTTAACCGTAGAATAAGAAACCTAATAATTCCAGATTCGGTAGAATATATTGGTTCTGGTGCGTTCGGTTATTGTGACAGCTTAGAATCATTGGTTATAGGTAATGCTGTGGACTCGATAGGTGTCGGTGCTTTTCATGATTGCTCTGGGTTGACAAGCATCACTTCAAAGCGTGCGATAGCCCCCAAGACAGGTTTGAATGCCTTTACCGGCATCCTAGACTCCATCCCAGTATATATCCCCTGCGGAAGCACAGCCTCATACTCTGTACGCTGGAGCTACTTTACCAACTTCGTTGGGGAGATGTTTGCCACAGTAAGTGTGTCGTCGGCAGACACTGTGATGGGCACGGCAGCAGTGGTCACGCAGCCCACCTGTGACTCTACCACCGCCACTATTGCCGCCACGCCCAACGCGGGCTATGCCTTTGCCTACTGGAACGACGGCAACACACAGAATCCCCGCAGCCTGACTATATACAGGGATACGATGCTGGTGGCTTATTTCGCTTTGAGTCCCGACACAATTGTCCACCACGACACAACGATTGTCCACGACACCATTCTGATTCACGACACCACCATTGTGCATGACACCACCATCGTGAACAATTATATCCACGACACGACGATTGTGCATGATACTACCTATGTCCAGGTGTATGTTCACGACACCACGGTAGTCCGCGACACCGTTATTGTGAACAACTACGTCCATGACACGGTATACATCAACAACTACATCCACGACACCACCATTGTGAACAACTACATTCACGACACGGCGTATGTGCACGACACGACGATAGTGAACAACTACATCTATGACACTGTATACATCAACAACTACATCCACGACACTACCATTGTGAGTAACTACATTCACGACACGGCGTATGTGCACGACACGACGATAGTGAACAATTATATCCACGACACCACCTACATAGATAACTACATCTACGACACAGTGATGGTGCCGATGCCGATAGATTACTACACGCTCACGCTCGCTTCGGAACAGCCGACGTTAGGCTTTGTGGTGGGGTCTGGCACCTACAGCGACAGCACTACGATTGAGATTGCCGCTGTGGCGATAAGTGGCAACCATTTTGTACAGTGGAGCGACGGAAGCACGGAGAATCCGCGCCATGTATTGGTGCGTGAGGATATGAGTCTGTACGCCTCCTTTGCCGCCGACGAGGTGGGCATTACTGATGTGCAGATGTCGGGTGCCACTATCACCGTGCAGGGGAACATTATCACCGTGCAGGGTGCCGCAGGAGAGCGCGTGCGCATCTTCGACGTGGTGGGACGACTGCTCAGCACCGAGATGAGTGTGGCTGAGACGCAGAGTTTCCGCATGATGTCGACGGGAGTTTACCTGGTGCAGGTGGGCGACGGTACGGCACAGCGCGTCGTGGTGAGGTAAGGAAATCCGAAAATTGAAAATTGAAATCTTGCGGGAGCGACTGTTCCCGCAAGATTATAATTTCTACCCTTGAATAGTACGTGAAGTATGCTTTATTAAGTCAATCTCCCCTTGTTTGGTAGGGTGATTTGTTCTGCGGTACAGAATAAAATTGGCAAAATTTGTTCTGTGGCGTAGAATAAAATCCGTATATTAGACATTTTGCAGTAGGAGCCATTTCCATACGGGAACAAGGTCTATGGTAAGACCTCCTTCGTTTATGGTGGACTCTTCGTCCCGAGTCACAATGACGGCTTTTTTTAGGAGGTGAACCTTGTTGAGTTTTGCCAAGGAATCCACTTCCCTTTTTATGGTGTTCACGTCAGAGAGCCGATAGGATGCCTGCACAGCCAGACCTTCTTCTGGCACATAGAAATCAACCTCAATGTTGTGCAAGTAGTAGTACACCCCCGTTCCATACCTTTTGCGCATGGCTATGGCACAGATGTTTTCGAGTAGAGCAGAGTGGTTTTCTAGTAGGAAAAGGTTCAGAAGGCCGTTGTCTACAAAGTAGAACTTCTTTGTTGTTTCCCGTTCCACAAAGCGTGATGCATAGTTTTGGAGAGGGAACACGAGGCATGCGTCCATTAAGTGGTTGATATACTCAATAATGGTAGCAGTGCCGCACGATACGCCAACAGCCTTAATCATATTGCATAGCCTTGTGTAGGACAATGGCTGCTGAATGCTTTCTGCCAGTTTCTTCAGCACAAGCCGTAATGCTTCTTCGTTCTTAACCTTGTTTCGTACAATCAAGTCGTTGAAAAATATTCTGTTATATAGTCCGTTAAGCCATACTCTCTTTTCTTTGAACCGTGTTAGTTCTGGGAATCCTCCCCATTGAAAGTAGGTGTTAAATGCACGGTTGATTTCGTTGCGCTTTTGTCCATACATCCATCGTGAACCTAATGCAACATTGCTTGCGTTCAAGAACTCGGAAAAGCTATAGGGGTACACTGGCACGTCGATGAATCTTCCACCAAGCACAGTCTGAATGTCGCGACTCAGCATTTTGGCGTTGCTGCCGGTGATATACACTTGATACTTTTGGTTGGCAAGCCTTCGGGCAAAACTTTCCCAACCATTGACATTCTGTATTTCGTCAAAGAAAAAGATAGGCTTGCTGCTTCGCACGCTATAGTTGGCTTGGAGGATTAAGTCGAGTTGGTCGGCTTGCATACCATGCAACCTTTCGTCGTCGAAGTTGATATATATCATATTCTCAATAGGAATACCTTCAGCCAGTTTTTTTTGTATCTGTTGGTATAGGGTATAGGATTTGCCGGCCTGCCGTACTCCGACAAATACATAGTTTCCCGCCTGTTCTAGATTTATGGTTCTTGGGACGATGTTTATCTGAGGAATATAGTCGTACCCCTCTGATATAATGTTGTTTAATAGTTCTTTGTCTATCATTTTGACCAGTGTTTTGTGATGCAAATATACGAATTTTATTCTATACTACAGAATAAAATTGGCGAAATTTGTTCTGTGGCGTAGAACAAATTGAGGTTTTGTATATAGAATTAACGTGTGGCGGGGCTGACGAAGGTGACGGCGTGTTTGAGGTTTTGGACGCGATAGCGGTTGCTGTGGAGCATCTCGCCATCGATGACCAGCCAGAAGGGGTCGGGACTTGCCATTTCGACCACGGTGCATTGGCGGTATTGCATAAGTTTCTGGACATCGGGGCGGTTGATGTGGGTGCCTTGGCTGTATTCGTTGATGAGGCTGGCGAACTTGAAGAGCGACATCCGCTTGAAGAGGTTGATTTCAATTAGTCCGTCGTCGTTCTTGGAGAGCGGTGCACACATATAGTTGCCACCGTTGTAGCGTCCGTTGCCGAGGGTGCAGAGGAGCATGTAGCCGTCGTAGAAAGGCTCGCCGTCAACAGTCATACGGACATAGTTGCTGCGCGAAGTGAAGATGCTGCGGATGATGCCGGTGGTGTATGAGTGCTTGCCGCCGATGATGGGCTTGCGACGCACGTCGTTGCCAATCTTGCAGACCATGGCATCGAAACCGAAGTTACAGACGTTGATGCTGTAGCGGTCGTTGACCTTCATCACATCGACAGGGTGGGGGACGCCCTCTACCAGGCGGTCAAGGTCGTTGAAATCGTCGTGGGTGGCGTAATATTTGATATAGTCGTTGCCGCTGCCGTTGGCATGGACGGTGACTTGCACGTCGGGGAATCCGATGATGCCTGTGACCACCTCGTTGAGGGTGCCGTCGCCACCGCAGGCGTAGAAACGCACAGCCTTGCCGGGATGGTCGGCACACCACTGGCGGGTCCATACGGTGGCATCGCCCGAGGCGCGAGTGACGTAGATTTGGTAGTCAAAATCGGGATGGGCGGAGGCATAGGCTTCCACTTTCTGGGTCACAAGGGTGGTGGAGTCTTGTTTTCCTGCGCAAGGGTTTACGACGAAGATATGTTTCACTTTTTACAATTGAGAATTGAAAGTTGAAAATTGAGAATTGCGCTGCAAAATTACACATTTTTTGTGGAATTGTGCTTTTTTAATTTTTAATTTTTAATTTTTTCGTATCTTTGCATTTTATTTCAAGCAATGAAGAACATCCGCAACTTTTGCATTATAGCCCATATCGACCATGGTAAGAGCACCTTGGCCGACCGTCTTTTAGAATACACCAATACCGTCTCGCAGCGTGAGATGCAGGACCAGGTGCTGGACGACATGGATTTGGAAAAGGAGCGTGGCATCACCATCAAGAGCCATGCCATCCAGATGAACTATGGCGAGTATACGCTCAACCTTATTGACACTCCCGGCCATGTGGACTTCAGTTACGAAGTGTCGCGCTCGATAGCCGCCTGCGAGGGTGCGCTGCTGGTGGTAGATGCCACCCAGGGCATTCAGGCGCAGACCATCTCCAACCTCTATCTAGCGTTGGAAAACGACTTGGAGATTATCCCCGTGATGAACAAAATTGACCTCGACAGTGCCATGCCCGAGGAGGTGGCTGACGAGATTGTTGACCTGCTGGGCTGCAAGCGCGAGGAGATACTCTCATGCAGTGCCAAGACCGGTGTGGGCGTGCCCGAGATATTGCAGGCCATTGTCGACCGCATCCCTGCCCCCGAGGGCGACCCGTCGGCTCCGTTGCAGGCACTGGTGTTCGATTCGGTGTTTAACCCCTTCCGCGGCATTATCAGCTATTTTCGCATCATGAACGGCACCCTGCGCACAGGCGACCACGTCAAGTTTGTCAGCACTGAAAAGGACTACCACGCCGACGAGGTCGGCGTGCTGCGCCTGAACATGGAACCGCGCAAGGAACTGTCGGCAGGCAACGTGGGCTATATCATCAGCGGCATCAAGACCAGCAAGGAGGTACGTGTGGGCGACACCATCACCCATGTCTCCCATCCCTGCGACAAGGCTATCGAAGGCTTCGAGGCCGTGAAGCCGATGGTCTTCGCCGGTGTCTATCCCGTCGACACCGACGACTACGAGGAGCTTCGCGCCAGCCTCGAGAAACTGCAACTCAACGATGCCTCGCTCACCTTCGAGCCCGAGAGCTCGCTGGCGTTAGGCTTCGGTTTCCGCTGCGGTTTCTTGGGTCTGTTGCACATGGAGATTGTGCAGGAACGCCTTGAGCGCGAGTTCAACATGGATGTCATCACCACGGTGCCAAACGTGCAGTACAAGGTGAAGTTGACCAACGGTGAGGAGAGGGATGTCTACAACCCCTCCGGCATGCCCGAGCCCAACAACATCGCCGAGGTCTACGAGCCTTACATCCACGCGCAGATTATCACCAAGGCCGACTTCATCGGCCCTGTCATCAAGCTCTGCATGGACAAGCGCGGCATCCTCAAGAATCAGAACTATCTCACCACCGACCGTATCGAGATTACCTTCGACCTCCCGCTGGGCGAGGTGGTGTTCGACTTCTACGACAAGTTGAAGAGCATCTCCAAGGGCTACGCCTCGTTCGACTACTACATCAACGGCTTCCAGCCCTCCAAGTTGGTCAAGCTGGAGATTCTGCTTAACGGCGACCCCGTCGACGCGCTCTCCACCCTCACCTACGTCGACAACGCCTACCCCATCGGCCGCCGCATGTGTGAGAAGCTGAAGGACCTCATCCCCCGTCAGCAGTTCGACGTGGCCATACAGGCCGCCATCGGCAGCAAGATTATCGCCCGCGAGACGGTGCGCCAAGTGCGCAAGGACGTTACCGCCAAGTGCTATGGTGGCGACATCACGCGTAAGCGCAAACTGCTCGAGAAGCAGAAAGAAGGCAAGAAGCGTATGCGCCAAGTGGGCAACGTCGAAGTGCCCCAAAGTGCCTTCCTCGCGGTATTGAAACTCGACTAAATGTTTAACACACAAGGAAAAAGAAGCAATCCATTGTATGAGAAAACTCTATATAGAAAACTTTGGACCAATAGGTAAACTCGATATTGAGTTGGGGGATTTCACCATTCTTGTGGGGCCACAGGCAAGCGGCAAAACTATTGCGTTGGAGACACTTAAACTAGTTATGGATAATGGTTCAATTATTGACAAGTTAAATAAAAACAATTATATTACAAGTAGGGTTAATAACGTGTTGAACCTATATTATGGAAAAGGATCAGCTGCAATGTGGCGGGATAATACTCACATAAAAGTTGATGATGTGGATTTTACAACAAACCACCTGTCTCCAATTGTAGGAAGAGAAAATTCTCAGGAGTCAATCTTTTATATTCCGGCGCAAAGGGTAACTAGTGTAACGGAAGGAGCAGGAAAAAGTTTTGGATCTTTTGGATTTGGAACACCCTATGTAAATAGACAGTTTGGTGATACTGTACAACGTTTCATTCAAAATGGCATAGGACAGCAGACTGTATTGTTTCCTATGAAAACGAGGCTTAAATCCCAGATGCGCAGAAGATTCAATAGCAGCATTTACCATGGAGCAAAAGTTGTTCTTGATGAGGAGGAATTGACAAAACAAATGGTGTTAAACGTAGGGGGCTCAAAATTACCGGTGACGGTATGGAGCGCGGGGCAGAGAGAGTTTACCCCCTTGTTATTGGGCTTTTATTGCCTGACAGGTGCTCCTCAGAATGTTCTCAGAAATGACCTGTACAAAACAGTGATAATAGAGGAACCTGAAATGGGATTACATCCTATGGCAATTATTGATGTATTAATGCAGATTTTGGAATTAATGCAAGGAGAGAAAGGTGTGAATGGTCCACGGAGGGGATATCAAGTTATTGTGTCTACTCATTCCTCGTTATTCCTTGATTTTGTGTGGGCATTTGATATCATCAAGAAATGTCCAGATAGCGCTATTAAATATGCTGCTTTGTATGAATTGTTAGGTGTTGGGGATGATAGTTCGATGATGAGAATGTTAGAGGGAGTTTTTGATAAAAAGATCAAGACATACTACCTTGGAAAAGAGGAAGGAAAAGAAGGCTCTACAGCAACAGATATCTCAGAATTGGATGTTTGGAGTGATGATTCTGTAATGAGTGAGTGGGGGGGGATGACATCATTTGCTTCAAAAGCAACTGATATCTTGGCAAAATACTCATTAAATACAGCTTTTTAATGAAACAGCAGAATAATACCACTAAGGTAAAATGTTTGAGAGAGGCCGTAGCCTTAACTCCAGATGTATGCGGACATTTCTGTGAAGGCAAAGGTGCGATTACGGAGGGCAAGAGCCAAATATCGGTAGAAGATAATGGAAAGTTGTATGGAAGTGTAAATATTGACCTTGCGACAAGGAAAATAGAAAAACATTCTCGTAGTAATCGCTGGGATTATGTTATAGAGTACGGAGGAAATCTTCATTATATTGAGGTTCATCCCGCATACGGAGAAGGAAAAATTAATGACATAAAGCAAAAAATGAATTGGCTTCAGTCGTGGTTGAGAGACGATGCTCCGTATATAAACAAACTTGCCCCTTTCCCAATGAAGTACTGGGTGGCAACAGGGAGAATTGATTTAGGAAAGGTTGATATGAATTCTAAACAATGGAGAAAAATTAATATTCCAAGACCAGTAAAGTGTCTAACAATCAGATAATATAGTTAACATATGAAAATATACCTTTTAGTATTCCTTAGTGCCCTTGTGGCGGTAATGGTTGGTATCGCACTTATAGGCTATATCTTCTATCGCATCACCAAACGCTATTTCGACAACCAGCAGAAGTCCCAGATGCTGCAGATGCGCATCGACGAGCACCGCGAGGCGGTGAAACTCGTCACCCCCATCCGCCTGCAGGCCTACGAGCGCATGGCCCTCTATCTCGAGCGCATCAGCCCCGACAGCCTCGTGCTGCGCTGCTACCAGCCCGGCATGGACACTAAGCTGCTGCAGGGCGTCATGACCAAGACCATCCGCGACGAGTGGGAGCACAACCTCAGCCAGCAGGTCTACATCTCCAGCGAGGCGTGGCGTCGCATCCGTCAGGCCAAGGACGAGATGATGGGGGTCATCAACTCGGCCGCCATCACCATCCCCGAGGATGCCGACCCCACCCGTCTGGCCAGTGCCATCTTCGCCACCGTGGCCGAGGGACAGCTGCCCACCGCCGCCGCTCTGGAATACCTGAAACAGGAGATGCGCGACCTCTAAAAAACGTTCCGCACCCCTCCCTCGCAACCCCTTCCGCCACGCAACGGCGTGGTTGCAAAAAATTGGTGGTGTTGCAGTTGAATGTTCGATTTGGTCAGTTTGATTTTTTTGCGTACTTTTGCACCCTCATTATGAAGAAATATATCTACTTTATCATACTCGTCCTATTGGTCGCTCTTCCGCTGACAATGTCGGCTCAAGACCGACCCAATTCAATGCAAAGCAAGGAGAGACCCAAAATCTCGCCAAATGGAAAAAACATCCGGGTTATTAAGCAAGGCAAGTCGACCACCACAAACCCTCACACGACCAACCCTCACGATGAGTACGCGGGCGTGAATACCGAAACCTATGACCAGCAGGCCAAGAAGGGTCCTAAGAAAGATGTCAAGAAGGATGCCAAGAAGCAGGACGTGGGTGTCGTCGACGAGGCCGACGATGCCAAGAAGAAGTCTCCAGCTCCCGAGCCCTATACTTTCGATGAGAATCCGCAGGACAAGGAGGTCGAATACGTAGAACCCCCAAATCGGGCTTTGGAACGTCCGGGTATGCCTGAAGACGAGTATGAAGACGAGCCTGTTTATAAACTCCCTGGCTATGCCAACCCACGTCAGGATGACCCTGGTACCGAGAGCGAGGACGATATTCTTATGGAGGTCGACTCGTCGTTGGTGCACACCCTTAAGATGGACATCTCCGAGATGCAGCCGGTGGAACTCAAGTTGACCGACCCGGAACATGGGCAGTATTTCGTCTTTCCCACTCCCGACTACGCTATTCCCACCTCCCATTTCGGTCCCCGCCGCCGCCGTTTCCACTATGGCTTGGACCTTGCCATGCACACCGGCGAGCCCATCTATGCCGCCTTCGACGGCGTGGTACGCTTCTCTAAATACAATCGCTCCTACGGCCACCTTATCGTCATCCGCCACGACAACGGCCTGGAGACCTACTACGCCCACCTCTCCAAGCGCCATGTCACCCCCGGCACGCGCGTCAAGGCGGGCGAGGAGATAGGCCTTTGTGGCAACACCGGCCGTTCGCGCGGCAGCCATCTCCATTTCGAAATCCGCTACAACGGCAACGCCCTCAACCCCGAGAACGTTATTAGTTGCGAAACCCGCGCCCTCATCGCCCCCACGCTGACGCTCACGCGCAACTCCTTCCGCAAGGTGGCGAAACCCGGCCTCTCCAACACCTCGCGTTCCCGCGCCGGCAACTACAGCAGCGACGGCAAGTACTATAAAGTGCGCACCGGCGACACCCTCAGCCGCATTGCCAAGCGCAACGGCACCACCATCAGCAAACTCTGCAAGCTCAACGGGCTGAAGGAGTCCTCCGTTTTACGTCCGGGACAGAAGTTAAGAATCCGTTAGCATCTTGATTTTTTATTTTTAATTCGACATGCGTCTCGACATCCTCACCCTCTTCCCCAACATGATGTCTATGTTCTTTGAGGAATCCATCCTCAAAAGGGCACAGAACAAGGGCATTGTCGAAATCCATTTCCACGACCTCCACGACTACTCCCTCACCCGCTACGGCAGCGTCGACGACTACCCCTACGGCGGTGGCGCAGGCATGGTCATGGCGGTCGAACCCCTCGCCAACTGCATTGAGGAATTGAAGGCTCAGCGCACCTACGACGAGGTCATCTACACCGCTCCCGATGGCGAGATGCTCTCCCAGCCCATGGCCAACACCCTCTCCCTACAGCAGAACCTGATGATACTCTGCGGCCACTACAAGGGTGTCGACGAGCGCATCCGCGAGCACTTCATCACCAAGGAAATCTCCATCGGCGACTACGTCCTCACCGGTGGCGAACTGGCCGCTGCCGTCATTTGCGACACCGTCGTGCGCCTCATCCCCGGCGTCATCGGCGACGAGCAGTCAGCCCTCGGCGACTCGTTCCAAGACGGCCTCCTCGCTCCGCCCGAATACACCCGCCCGCCCGAGTTCCGTGGCTGGCGTGTGCCCGACATCCTCCTCAGCGGCAACCACGCCAAGATAGAGCAGTGGCGCTACGAGCAGGCCCTCCAGCGCACCCAAGAACGCCGTCCCGACCTCCTCAAGGCAATATCCGAAAAATAATACCTGTATTATTAGTAATATAAAACCAACAAAAACATCCAAACTCAAAGAATTATGAAGAAAATTAGCCTGTTAACAATCGCGCTGCTGACACTCGGCATCGCAAATGCACAAATCACCACTGGCCGTATCGGCACTGGAAACATCACCATTGCCGGTACCGAATGGACCAACGTCTACGGTATCGACTTCAACAACGACGGCATACTGGAGTTCCGCCTAAGCGACTTCAGTGGCGTTTCTGGCAATCAGGTCAACGCCTATATCTCGTACGATTGGACCGAAGGGGGCAACAATGTCGTTGCCGACCCCGAGATATGGGACTATGCCGCCGTGTTAGCCTCCGGCGAGGTCATCGATGCCAACAGCAACTTTGCCGGATACGGCGATGCCACTTTCCAAGACCTCACCACTGCACCTGAGCGAATCTTCGTAGGCTTCCGTATCCTGCTGGCCGACGGCGTGCACTACGGCTGGGCCGAAGCTACCGTCACCACATCGTCAAGCGACATCAATCTCGACTGGGTGGCCTGTGCCTACAACGCCACACCCAACGCACCCGTCACCACCGGCGCGGCTGTCGCCATCACCCATGTCGAAACACCCGCTCTCCATGCCTACGCCCTCGGAAACAACCGTCTGCACGTCGTGACCGACGGAAACGAAGTAATGCTATACGACATCAGCGGTCGTCATCTCAACACCATCCCCTGCAACAGCGAAGTTACTATCAACCTGCAGCAAAGCGGCCTCTACCTCGTTCGAGTCGGCAACACCACCCGAAAAGTTATGGTATATTAACCCACCACACCATTAACCCCATAAAACCCCATCACCCCATGACAGAATTCGAAAAATATGCTACCAAACATTGCGGCATCAGCAGCACCACCTACGCCAAGTACACTTCCGCAATCAATAACTCCTTGACCCCCTATATCGTCGAGGAACGCCAGCTCAACGTTGCCCAGATGGACGTCTTCAGCCGTCTGATGATGGACCGCATCATCTTCCTCGGCACCGCCATCGACGACTACACCGCCAACGTCATCCAGGCGCAGCTCCTCTTCCTCGAGAGCGTCGACAGCACCCGCGACATCCAAATCTACCTCAACTCCCCCGGAGGCTCCGTCTACGCCGGCCTCGGCATCTACGACACCATGCAGTACATCCAGCCCCGTATTGCCACCATCTGCACCGGCCTCGCCGCCTCCATGGCTAGCGTGCTGCTCTGCGCTGGCGAGAAGGGCATGCGTACCGCCCTGCCCCACAGCCGCGTGATGATTCACCAGCCCATGGGCGGTGCCGACGGTCAGGCCACCGACATGGAAATCACCGTCCGCGAGATACTCAAGCTCAAAAAGGAACTCTACGAAATCATCGCCAAGCACAGCGGACAGCCCTTCGAGCAGGTGGAGAAAGACAGCGACCGCGACCACTGGTTCACCGCCGAAGAGGCCCTCGCCTACGGCATGATCGACGAAGTCCTCACCAAGAAGGAATAACCCAACCTCACCTATAGCAGAAAGCCGACACCCCTGGGAACCAATCCAGTAGTGTCGGCTTTCTCTCTGCTTCCACCCCCTCCACTCCCACACCCCTATCCTTTCTCCACCCCCTCCCTGACCCCCTTACGACCTCCCGCTCCCTCCCATTCCCTCCCTCTTTTCTTTGCCATTTATACTTTAGTTATTCTATAGTTATACTTTAGTTATACTATATATAATAGTATAACTAAAGTATAACTGAAGTATAAATATAGGATAAATGTAAAACGCACCTGCATGCTGCGGGTGCTTTCGGTTCTTCTGGCCAACGTGCCGGTTGGCGTTTTCCGTGTGGATTGGATGAGGCGGGCACGCTGTTGTGTCAAATAAATGGCTCTAGTTTGGTATATGACAGATTTCCTACAGCCTCGGAGAGGTTGAATCTCAATAACGTTGCGGAAGTCGAGAGCAGAGCCGAACTTGTTCGAGCTATGCCGAGATGCAGCAACGTCTCGAAGAAACCCCATACAAGCGACTAAAGGGAGCGCAGTGTGGGGTCAAGGATAACCCTACTACTCAGCGTCTCGGAGAGACGCGACAATGAGAAAGGTTTGCAAAAATCAGTCATTCTTTGTACTGGAGCGAAATAAATTATGTCTGATTAAAAAAATATTTCTATCTTTGCAATCGCCTTTAACTCAATGGACATTAAATTGAATGGCAGTCAAGTGTGTGAAAATGAAATAAAAAGGATAAACAGCCACCGCTACGCAAATAGATTGCGCGGGAGGTGTGTACCTTTGCAGTCGAAAAAACAGAATATTATGCCCGCAAATAAGAACGCTGTAACACGATACTACATACTGGACAGGTTGTTGGCCAACCACTATCACAACTACTCTACTGAGGAGTTGCGCCAGCATGTCAACGAGGAGTTGGAGGAACTGGGGCAGGAGCCTGTGAGCCTTCGCACCATCCAGGACGACCTGCATTATTTGGAATATGAGGGGCCTTTCCTTGCCGAGATTGAGCATTACCAGATTGATGTTCCAAGTCAGACGAACCCCCGTAAGACCGTCAAGAAGACCTGCCACCGCTATGCCGACCCCTCTTTCTCCATCTTCAAGAAGGAGATGACGGAGGATGAGAAGTATCTGCTTGCTGAGGCATTGTCGCTGCTGGGTCAGTTCGACGGTTTGCCCAATCTGGAGGGCCTGGAAGCATTGAGAAAGAGTTTGAACGTGAAGACCGACCGGCAGATAGTCTCCTTCACAAAGAATCCGTTGGGGAACTCCACGTTGCTTGGCGAGCTCTTCACGGCCATATCTCAACGGCAGGTGGTGGAACTGCATTACCACCGCTTCGACACTCCCGATGAGGAACGGACAGTGACGTTACATCCTTATCTGCTCAAGGAATACAACCGCCGTTGGTATCTTATTGCAGCAGCGGAGGAGGGCGGGAAGTTGTTGAACTTTGCCCTCGACCGCATTGATAAAGTGGTGCCGTTGCCGTCGCATGTATATGTGCCGTATGATGGCGACCTGAACGAGCGGTTCGAGGACATAGTAGGCGTGACGCTGAATGAGGACAAGGATTTGCAGACTATCGTGTTCTGGGTTAGCAACCGCTCAAAGGACTATGTGGCGACCAAACCTATCCACGAGTCGCAGCGCAACATCCGTGGGGAACGGGAAGCAGAACTTCGCGAGAAGTACCCCACGCTATGCGAGGGACGTTTCTTCTCTATTGACTGCATTGAGAACTACGAGTTGATTCGCGAGCTGACATCATTCGGCAAAGACTTGATAGTCCTCTCACCGCAGAACATAGTAGAGCAAGTGCAGCAAAGGATTACAGAGATGCACAACGAGTACGCTGCCGTTTTCAAAAAAGGTATACATAACTGAGACAATTATGACTGATATGAAAATAATTTCGTATTTTTGCAGAGAGAAAGAATGACAAAAGTATAGGTTTCCAAAAAAAGAAATGATTAATACACATGATATAAAGATACTGCAGCTACAGCAAGAAGGTCAGCAGTTTGACCGAAAGAGCTTCCGCATTGATGCCAAGACTTTGGCAGTGTTAGTAGTGGCTTTTGCCAATGCAGATGGTGGCGATGTGGTGATAGGCATTGAAGATGATGGCAGAATCACTGGCATCAATGGGGATGAAGACCACCTTAACGAGTTGCTGCGTGTGCCCTTCGATTTCTGTTTGCCATCTGTGCCTGTAGAGGTGCATTTTGTGGACTGTGTTGATGAGAAAGGTAGTTCCAATAGGGTGCTGGTGATGCATGTGGAGCCCAGTATGCGAGTGCATGCCAATCAAGCCGATGATGCTTTCTATCGTGTGGGTGACAAGTCGAAGAAATTGAATTTTGAGATGCGTATGCAGTTATTCTATGCCAAGGGTGGTCGCTATTATGAAGATGAACCCGTGTATGGTGCGACCATTGATGACATCGACCTCGACTATGTTGCCCAGCATTGCAGGAAGATTGGCTATGCTAAAGATGCAGAGACCTATCTACGTACTAACAAAGGGTATATTACGACAGTAAATGGAGTGGACAAAGTGTCGGGTGCAGCTATATTGCTATTTGGCAAAGACCCGCAGAAGTTCTTCCAACGGGCACGTATCCGTATAGTGCGCTATTTGGGTGACGAAGAACGCTTTGGCCGCGAGATGAATGTGGTGAAAGATGTATCGTTCGAGGGCCGTATCTTGGAGATGACACAAAAGGCAATCGCCTTTGTTGATACGCAAATCAAGGAGTACACCTTTTTAGGTGAAGATGCCCGGTTTGTCACCATACCGCAATATCCCCCATTCT
>JAEEIS010000062.1 GCA_016281475.1 Bacteroidales bacterium | reverse complement strand
CACGCTGTCCAACCTCGACTACGACACCGACTACGATGTCTACGTCCAGGGCGTCTGCGACCAGAACACCCTCAGCGCATGGAGCACCGTCTGCAGCTTCACCACCGAGGCCCAGGGCTCCGAGGAGTGCGACCCCGTCACCAACCTGACCGCCAACAACGTCACCGAGAAGAGTGCCCTCCTCACTTGGACACCCGGCGCAACGGGTGACGAGTGGGAGGTCGTAGTCACCACCGCCGCCGGCACCACCGTCAGCGAGGCCAGCACCACCGAGCACCAGTACGCACTCAGCGGCCTCACACCCGGTACGGGCTATGTGGCCAAGGTGCGCACCGTCTGCGGTGACGGCGTGTACAGCACCTTCGCAAGCACCAGCTTCTCCACACTCACTGTCGGCATCGACGGCGTGGCCGAGCCCGCCTGCACCATATACCCGAACCCGACCAGCAGCACCACCACTATTACCGTGGCGGGTGTTAGCGGCAAGGTGAAGATTGCCGTGATTGATCTGCATGGCAGCGAACTCGCCACCACAACCCTCGACTGCACTGGCGACTGCACTAAGAGTTTCGACGTAGACCGCCTCGCTCAAGGTGCCTACTTCGTCCGCATCACCGGCGAGAACGTCAGCATGGTCCGCAAGCTGATAGTACGATAATCTGCTATAACGTTATAACATAATAACGATTTTTCAGGCTGGCTGCCCTTGCGGGGTGGCCAGCCTTCTTTTCCAAAAAAAAAACTCTTTTTCGTGCTGCAAAGAAATGCACACTATTGATTGCTTTGAAATTAAAAAATAAAATAACATACTAACGCATACAAAATCAACTATTTACCCCCCCCTACAAAATTTCTCCACAAAATAACGACACAATACTTGTTATATCAGAAAAAATGTGTACTTTTGCACCATCAAAGTGGAGACAATGTGGGTATGGGGGCTGCTGTGTTGAGTTTACGAAGAACGTCACTAAAAAGCACCATTATATATGAAACACAAGCAATTATTATTTCTCTTCACGGCACTTATAGCTTCGTGGGCAGCGCAGGCTCAATCATTGGCTGACTATCGGTTTGAAACAGGTGTGGATAGTTCAAAGTGGATAACCTTGGACAGCAATGCCACCATCATCTGGAACACATATCGCGACGCTGCCGCTTCCAGCGTTTATAATCTGGGCTTCACTTTCCCATTGGTGGAGGAGACCTACAGCCAGTTTTCGGTCAGTTCCAACGGCATCTTTAGGCTTGGGCCTGACGCCGCCGACCGAGATGGTGCGGCAGGCCAGTTTACGGCAAGCAGCCACAACCTGTCGCTCCCCAAGATATGCGGCGTTTCCCGCTCTATGGGCACGGGAGAGAACGGCTATGTGAAGTACCAGCTGACGGGGTCGGCACCCAACCGTATCTTCGTGTGCGAGTTCTGCCTGTCGCCCTTCAGCGGCAGTGGACGCACGGCCGACATGATGTGGCAGGTGCAGCTGCACGAAGATTCGTCTAGGGTGGTCATCGTGTACGGCTCCAACCCCCCTGTCACGACCCCCACCAACTTTCAGACAGGTCTGGCTGCCGACTTCGACGACATCATGGTTATCGACCCCACCACCCATACCGCCATCCACAGCACTGTGCCCTACAGCACCACCTACTACACTTGGCACGGAGCAAGCCGTTACTATTCGTTCACCCGCATGCCCATCCCTTGTGCCAAGCCGGTCAGTGCCTCGGTGGAGAGCCTGGAGCCCACCAGTGCCACCATCAGCTGGGTTGACACAACCCACGCTGCCTCTTGGATGGTTCGGCTGGACACCAACGATGCCATATACACATCGCTCGATGTGCTTGACACTTCCGTCACATTCACGGGACTAATCCCCGACTGGAACTATCTCTTCCATGTGGCCAATGTCTGTGACGCAGACAACATCAGTGCCTGGCGCAGGATTGGGTTCCGCACACCGTGCACCTACCTCGACAGGTTCCCCTACTTCGAGGATTTTGAGCGCTACGGGTATAGCACCTCCGATATCGCCTGCTGGCACACCGGCATAACCACCTTAGAGGGTTCCCCAGTCACCTCCAACGTCATAACCGCACGGGCTGATATGGGCGACGACACCGTCGGACTGAGTCTATTTGGCTCTCTTTCTCTTTCGTCAAGGTACTACTGCTGGGCCGCAATGCCGCGGGTGGACGACTCGGTGGATGTTGCCGATCTGGAGGTCTCCTTCCTAATAAAGCGTCCCAATACAGCAGAGTACCTCAGCCAGTTGGTGGTGGGCGTCGCCTCTGACCCCGCCATACCTGGCGAGTATCATTTTGACTCCACCTTTGTGCCCATCGATACCATCGATGTCAGCGACGAACCTATCACCTCCATTCATGCCTTCTCGGTGACGTTTGAGAACTACACGGGGAACGGCAAATACATCGTCTTTCAGGCTCTGGCTCCACCGCCTAACGCGCCGACTCCCACCCATAACTCCCTCCTGCTCGACAACGTGATGCTGCAGTTGGCTGCCGGATGCCCCACACCGCAGCGTGTCAGGGTAACACGCACCACTGCCGACAGCGTGTTTGCCACGTGGAACCCCGTAGCGGGTGCCGACACGATGTGGGTTTATGTGGGCACACCCGGTTTCCGCATCGAAGACGTTACCCCCCAATTGGTGATTGGCAACACCTGTGCCATCGGCAACCTGATTCCCAACACCGAATACGAGCTGGTGGTGGCTGCCAGCTGTGGCGGCAGCGTGGGCTACGGCTCTTACCCCGCCTCCTTCCGCACGCTGTGTACCCCCATCACCAGCCTGCCATTTGTGGAGAGTTTTGAAGACGTTACAGGTTACATTTACCCCTCAGCGAACGGTTACATTTACCCCTCAGCGCCCGACAACAATCTGCCATCCTGCTGGAGGCACTACTACCGTGGCAATGATTGGAGATATCTCGGCTATCCCATTGTGTATGGCGACCCGTTGTTTGCCCACAGCGGCAACAACTCGCTAAGCCTCATTTCCAGTAACTTGTGTCAGATAGCTGTCATGCCCCTCACCGACAGCGTCCTCTTCCCTGTCTCTGGCCTGCATGTGTCGTTCTGGATGCGGTCACACGAACAATACGCCCCTATCGTGGTGGGCGTGATGAGCAACCCCGCCGACACCAACACCTTTGTGCCTGTCGACACCTGCCAAGTCACTGGCATTTATTCGCACTCCGGGGCGGGTTTTGCCTCCTACACAGGTCCGCACGGCCACATAGCCTTCAGGCCATTGCCGCCAAACGTTTGGTCCCGCAATCCCTACCTTTATATCGACGACATCACCATTGCCGAGCGTCCCCCCTGTGTGCCTATCACGGCGATGCACGTCGAGACTACCGCTTCGGCGGCTCGTATGACTTGGGGATATGACTACCACTTCGGCACCCCCACAGGATATATTGTCAGCTACCGTCCTGCCGACGACAGCACCGCGACACCCATCGCCCTCACCACAACAGCCCCCAAGGTGATACTGACAGGCCTTGGCGCCGACACCACCTACT
>JAEEIS010000061.1 GCA_016281475.1 Bacteroidales bacterium | reverse complement strand
TGCCAACGTGGTGGTCACACCTGCCGACGCAGTAGTGATGAACCCCGAAGAGTTCCGCCGCGTGATTGCGGGCGCCCTCGCGTTCACCGAAGGAAACAACGCCATTGTCACCGTCGGCATCAAGCCCAACCGTCCCGAAACGGGCTACGGCTATATCAAGTGCGGCAAAACATCTCCGCAAGGTGAAATCATGTCGGTCGAGGCATTCAAGGAAAAACCCGACCTAGAGACTGCCAAAAAGTACCTTGCCGAGGGCAGCTACTTGTGGAACGCAGGCATATTTGTGTGGAACGTTGCCACTATTACCGATGCCATCCGCACCTACAAGCCCAATCTGGCCGACGATATGGAACGCATGAAAACCCCTGCCGATGTGCAGACCATCTTCCCCCAATGCGAGAAGATATCCATCGACTATGCCGTCATGGAGCCTGCCGCCGCCGAGGGCAAGGTGTATACCCACCCTGCCGACTTCGGCTGGAGCGACCTGGGCAACTGGGCTTCGCTGCATGAGAAACTGACGCTCGATAAGGATGGCAACGGCGCCGTGGGCAACATACATCTGTATGAGTGCAGCAATTGCGTGGTGCATGCCGAGGATGCTAAGAAGGTGGTGCTCCAGGGGCTGGACGGGTATATCGTCTCCGAGAAAGGCGGACAGATACTCGTCTGCCGTCGCAGCGAGGAACAGCGTATCAAAGAGTTCTCGCAGAACTAGTGCGTTGTGGTTGCGGATTGTTTTTTTCTTTTCCGATGTAAGATTTTGACCTTTTCTGCGTCTATATATAGCAAAGTTAAACAACCTGTCTTATGAAAAAGAAAAAAACAATCCTCATCATGGCTGCCCTACTTTTTGCAGCTTGCGACCCAGGCTACAATTTCGACTTTGCTATCAACAACCAAACTGAGCATGCCGTCACCATCGCCTCGTTAGACACGGTGTACCGCCACAAAACAGTCTCTGCTCCAGCACTGACGGACACGGTTGTGTATGGCAATGGCGGATTAGGTTATGCCGGGATCCCTGATGTGTCGACGGATATACGCAACGACATCTACGGCGACAGCGTGCAACTACTTTTCGACGACGGCCGCAGCCTCAAGTTCTATGCCCTCAGCGACACTAACGGTGGTCTTTATTCCTTTGCCGACACCAACCATACCGGCTCACGCTACGTTTATAAGCCACGCATGAACACAACGACTTTCAAGGGTCACGCCGGCTACTGCCGCTATACCCTCAATATCACCGTCGACGACTATAACCTGAGCGAATGAGCGACGAGGAGTTCAACGCGCTGCTGTCGCAAAACGAATGGCTGCTGTACCACATCGGCTACACTTTCGCCAAAGGCGATGAAGAAGCCCTGCGCGACCTCTATCAGGAGATGGTGTGCAACCTGTGGTGCAGTCGCGACAAGTACCGCGGCGACTGCTCACCCAAGAACTGGATGTACCGCGTGGCATTGAACACCGCCATATCGCTCTGGCGCAAAGAGGTGAAGCAGCCCCGAGTGGTGCCCCTGCCCGAAGAGATGGAGCAATGGCTGCGCGACGAGCCTGCCGACCCACTGCGCGACGAACTCTACCGCCTCATCGACCTACTGCCCAAAGCCGACCAAGCACTTATATACATGTACATCGACGGTGCCACCGAGGTAGAAATGGCGGAAACACTGGGCATAACCACCTCAGCCGTAGGTGTCCGCATCCACCGCATCAAACAAAAACTGAAGAAATGGAAGACCTTATAGAACAACTACGCGACCGACGTATACAGCAGGCGGCACCCCTTGCCGGTGGCACCATACGGTGCACCATACCACCCAAGAGCCGACGCAGCGAATACACCCGCCTGCACACCCGCCTACGGGCAGGACTGGTGGGCAGCATCGTGCTCATGCTGGCTGTCGCCTGCCTCATGCCCTTGTACCTGCATCACATCGGCTATCTTGTGTGCTACATCGTGGTGCAGCTCATCACCGTGGTGCGTGTGCTCATTGCCATACAGATGAACATCCCCTTGCGACACATCGACCCTTCAAGAGGGGTGGATGAGGTGGCGGCATACGTAGACCGGCTGGAGCTCATCCATCAATGGGACCGCCGCTACACCCTCTACATCAAAGTGCCGCTAACCATCTGCGTCGTCGCCCTGCTGCTGCCGCTATTAGGACTCGACCCATTCGGGGTGAGATGGGTCTTCTGGCTGTGGATGGGCATTACCGCTGTGGCAATGGCGGTCAACTTCGTGGTAGCATATCGTTCATTCCTCAAACTTGAAGAGAATATTAAAACCCTTAAACACACCATACAATGAAAATAATTAGAAACCTGCTCAAAGGCATCTCTTTGACCGCTGCCATGTTCGTGTTCCAAGCCTGCTATGGCACTGAAAGAGATTGGTACGGCGAAAACAACATGACCTTCCATGTAGTCTCCGCCGAGGATGGCAGCCCCATGCCCCATGTGAAGATACGCTCGCAACTGCAGGTTGGCGACACCAACCAAGAGTGGTACCTGCTCGGCTACACCAACGATGAAGGCATTGCATCGGTATGGGTTGATCATAATTTTAGCGACAACTATCAAACCCTCTTCCGTTTCGTTGCCGACGACCCCGATTATGCTGTCAAAGACACCCTGCTCGACAACTACTATCACCACGACATCAAAATAGTCCTCAGCAAAGTCGACCATGCACAATAGCGTCAGCAATATGATGTTCCGACTGTTTCGCGCCAACGAAACAAGAGTCCACGAGCTGAACTACCTCTTCTGGGAGTGCACCACTCGCTGCAATCTCCACTGTCTTCATTGTGGGAGCGACTGCGCTGCCGCCTCGGGCGACAAGGACATGCCGCTAGAGGATTTCCTACGTGCCTTCGACACCATCCCTAAGAAGGAGATACCACGCAACTTCACTGTGGTATTGACTGGTGGCGAACCCCTTCTGCGTCCCGACCTGAGCGAGATTGGTTATGCCCTGCGCCGCCGTGGTGTGGGCTGGAGCATGGTCACCAACGGCTATCTCTACGACCGCGCCATGCACAGCCGACTGATGGAAGCAGGACTGGGTGCCCTCACCATCAGCCTCGACGGGTTGGAAGAGGAGCATGATTGGATGCGTGGTCATCAAGGCAGCTACCAACGCACCCTCAACGCTATCGCCATCGCGGCACAGGAGAGGCGCATCAACTTCGACGTGGTCACCTGCGTCAACCAGCGCAACCTCCCCCAGCTACAGGCCATCCACGACCTCCTTGCCTCGCTCGGCGTGCCACAATGGCGCATCTTCACCATCATCCCCATCGGCCGCGCCCTGGGCCACCCCGAGCTGCACCTCACCGACTCCCAGTTTGTCCAACTCATGGAGTTCATCAAGGCCAAACGCGAAAACACTAACACATTAACACGCTCACACACTAACACGTTCATGAACGTCACCTTCAGCTGCGAAGGCTATCTAGGCCGCTACGAGCGCAAGGTGCGTCAGAATCCCTACTTCTGCCATGCCGGCATCAACATCGCCTCCGTCCTTATCGACGGCACCATCTGCGCCTGCCCCAACATCGACCGCACAGTCTTCGCCCAAGGCAACATCTACCACGACAACCTGTGGCAGGTGTGGCAGAACGGCTTCCAACCCTTCCGCGACCGCAGCTGGGCCCGCCGTGGAATGTGCAAGGACTGCAAAGCCTTCCTCAACTGCCTCGGCAATGGCATGCACAACTGGCACGGAGACTGCCAAGAAGTAATCAACTGCCACTACCACAAAACCCTCCCTCAAAAGACCCATTAACCCCATTAATTCCATCCCCCCCATGAAACAAACACCCCTATTCCTCATCCTCTCCCTGCTGTTATTCACTGCCTGCGAACCGCCCGAATACCCCACCCTCGTCTCAGGCACCCTCTACACCGACAGCACCCTCACCACCCCTGTCGCAAACGACACCGTATGGTTCTGCAACATCGACAAGGAATACCTCGGCCACGCTACGACCGACAGCCTTGGCCGCTTCGGATTCTCGTTCTGGAACTTCGATGTCACCAAAACCGAATATGAGAGGCGAAAGAACTTTTACTATACCTTCTTTGCCCTCTATGGACAAGACACCCTGTTTCGAGGCCGATATCACGATGAATACAAGAAACTAATCCTATTCCCCGGCCGCCGTTGGAGAATCACCATGTAACACCTCATTGACAAATTAGATAATATGAAGTTAAATAGGGAGTTAAATAAGGAGTTAAAGTGGACAAATGTGATGTCTACAACTTTGTCGGCAAATGTATCGTCCCTTTTAACTTCCTCTTTAACTCCCCTTATTAATCCCACTTTTACTTCCTAATTTTGAATTAATAGAACCCCTCTTATGAAAAAGACATTCCTACTCATACTTATGCCCCTGCTGCTGCTCGGCAACACGCAGGCGCAAGAACCAGACTCCCTGCTTATCGACCAGCCCCTGCGCCACCACACCGTCACCATCGACCCCTTCACCTACTTTGCCGATGCCTGCCTCCTCACCTACGAATATGCCCTCCCCCATCGCGCCTCGCTCGAGGTGGAGCTGGGAGCCCAAGGATTCCACTGGCGACAGTTACAATCTGTCGGAGCCACCACCCGTCCCGGCATCGCCACCACCGTCGGCTACAAATTCTACTTCCCTGCAGGCAAACGCAGCAAAGCGATGGCACGTGCTGGCAGCCTGCCACGCGTCGGCTACTTTGTCAAGCCACGCCTCACCTATGTGCACCAATGGAGCAGCTACGATGTCTACGTGGGCAACAACGGCTGGGACATCGTCACCCAGCGCACCACCCTCCACGAAAACTACCTCTCCCTAGGCATCGTCCTCGGTCGACAATTCATGTCGCGCCACGGCTTCGTCTTCACCCCCTATTTGGGCTACAACATACCCCTCCTACTCAAAGGCCCGTTCCACACCACCGACAATCCAGGCAGCAGTGCCGTCTACTACGGCTACGCCACCCTCGGCATCAAAATGGGCTGGGCATTCTAGGTCCGCACAATAAAAAACCTTCATCGCCGTTATTATCGGCAATGAAATACACACGACGCAACCTATCCCTCACCCTGCTCGCCATCCTGCTGCTCGCCTTTGCGGCGGGATGCAGCAGCAAAGGCGTACATATGCCCAAGCATCGCAAACGCCGCCACTGCGACTGTCCCACCTTTGCCGAACACTATAGCCAGCCATCTGCCACCCTCTATGTCGCCTGAGGAATACAAATCCATTTTAGCCAAGTATTTACCCATTGAAGTAGTCGACTCCATCTACGACTATCTGAACCGCTTTAGCGTACACCTACACATCACACGCAAGCGGTCTTCAAAACTAGGCGACTACCGCTGGCCCCAAAGAGGTCACAACTACCAAGAGATAAGTGTTAATGGCGACATGAACCGCTACCAATTTCTCATGGTGCTGCTGCACGAAATGGCCCACCTCAACACCCATCAGCGCCATGGCAACGAGGTACAGCCCCACGGGCATGAGTGGCAGGAAGAATACCGCATGCTGCTACGCCAATATCTAGGTTATTTCCCCAACGACATTGCCTCATTGATAGCCCAATACACCTCTCGCATCCCTCTCAGCCGCACCATCGAAAAGCAGATCGATGCCCAGCTGCATCACTACGATGCCGACTACGACCCCTCGACCGAACTGACGCTCGACCAACTGCCCCCAGGCACCGCCTTCCGCATAGCCGCCAAGCCTCAGAAGCCCTTTCGCAGTCTTGAGAAACGCCGCACACGATGGGTGTGCCTCGGGCTGGACGACCAACGCAAATATTTGGTCAACGGCTCGGCAAGAGTGATTGTGGAAAATAGGGGCGATTAATACAAGACCCCTAAAAGTTTTTTCCTTGCAACATAGGCACGAATTTGGCGTCGCCATGGTCTTCCACACGCCATTGGCTCACTTTCTCACCCTCCTTGTATATACGCAGCATCCTCTGTTCCTCCAACCCCACAGGTATGACCATAATGCCGCCTATCTTGAGCACCTGCATCAAGCCGGAGGGAATCTCTGGGGCCCCACACGTCACGAGGATGCGGTCGTAAGTAAAGTCCGCCATCTCGGGCACACCGTTGAAACTATCGCCCAAGAAACACTTGGCATGATAATTGAGACTTGCCAGCAACTCTTTGGTCTTGCGAAAGAGGGCGTGCTGACGCTCCACAGTGTAGACCCTTCCGCCCATCTCACACAGGATGGCCGTCTGGTAGCCACTGCCCGTACCCACTTCCAACACCGACATCATCGGGCCGAGCGATAGCAGCTGGCTCTGCCATGCCACCGTGTAAGGCTTGGAGATAGTCTGCTCACAATCAATAGCTATCGCCATGTCGATATCGTAAAGAAAACTGTCGAGCAAGGTGTCGCTACAGAACCAATTGCGAGGCAGTTTACCCATGGCTTTCAGCACCGCCTCGTCGCGAATGCCGCGTTCGCGCAGCTGCTCCACCATGCGCCTACGCCACGCTTGATATTTAGGTAAGTCGGGAGACAAATGAATCATCCTATAATAGAACTAATCTTGATACACTACATATTTACTTCCATCCCTGGGCACGCAACTGGATGGTGCTGTTCTGGGGAGTCACCATCACGGCTGGCGAGCCTTCCTCAGTGATGTGGCCTATGATGTGCACCTCCTTGCTATCCTTTATCTTCTCATAATCCTTCTGAGCGATGGTGAAGAGCAACTCATAGTCCTCGCCCCCATTCAAGGCATTGCTGACAGGCAGCATATTCTGGCTCATCTCGGAGCAGACACGGGTGGTCTGATAATCAATGGGCAGCCGTTCCTCATACACCTCGCATCCGCACTTGCTCTGCTTACAGATATGCAGCAGCTCGCTTGCCAGCCCGTCGCTCACATCAATCATCGAGGTCGGAACCACCTCCTTCTCGGCCAGCCACTTCACGATATCGGTGCGGGGCTCGGGTTTGAGATAACGCTCCAGCACATAGTCGTAGCTGTCCAAATCGGGCTGGAAGTTGGGATTGGCCTGGAAGGTCACCTTCTCCCTCTCCAGCACCAGCAGACCGCTATAGGCACTGCCTAGGTCGCCACTCACGCAGATAAGGTCGTGCATCTTGGCGCCATTGCGGTAGGTGATGCGGTCGCCATCCACCTCGCCGATACCTGTGACCGTGAGCACCATACCCACACGGCTTGACGAGGTGTCGCCCCCGACAAGATCCACATCATATCGGTCGCAGCAAAGGCGTATGCCGGCATACAGCTCTTCCAACGCCTCCACCGAGAAGCGGTTGCTCACCGCCACGCTCACCAACACTTGGCGAGGGGTGGCATTCATGGCACACACATTGCTCAGGCTGATGGCCACAGCCTTATAACCCAGATGACGAAGGGGCGTATAGCTCATATCGAAATCGATACCCTCAACCATCATATCGGTCGTCACCACTGTTTTCTTTTTGCCTGTACCCAACACCGCGCAGTCGTCTCCCACACCTTTTATAGTACTCTTATTCACACTCCCAAACCCATCGGTCAGGCGCTCTATCAAAGCAAATTCTCCAAGGGTCTCCAACTCGGTTCTCCCCTCTTGATATTCCAGATGCTCCATTGTTAATATTCTTAAAAACGTTGCAAAAGTACACAATTTTTTCCACACAACCGACGTTATCCAAAAAATGTTATGAATAACTCGTTGTGAATTCATCAAAAGACAAACAAGTAACTCATAAAAATAACGACCTATGAAAAAGATCATTTTCACCTTCATCGCCCTTGCCGCCCTCGTGATGTGCGGCTGTGAGAAGGATCCCAACGACCCCTCTGGCAACGGTAACAACACTCCCGACGAACCCGTCATCGACATTACCCCCTATCTGGGCAAATACCTGATGACCCGCCACACCGACCTCACCATCACCGCCATGAACATGTTCACCTTCCCCCTCGACCGCGACCTCGATGTTGAGACTGTCACCATCAAAACCGACCCCCAGGTCGAACACGGTATCATCATGACCAGCAACGACGGCCTGTATCTTCGCGGTGTAGTCGACACTGCCGGCCTGCACCTGCAGAACGACACCATCACCCTCAACGTCGACACCACATACAGCAACTTCCCCGTCAAATTCTCCGTCAGCGTCAGCATGACGCACCCCGTCATCCTGCCCCCTGTCGACGGCAAGATGGAATGGACTAGCGTGGCCGAAGGCACTGCCTCCACCACAATACTCGGCATTCCCGTCACCGCCACTATCACTGGCGACATGCGCTACCGTACCGTCTTCAGCAACTGACCAGTCATTCTCATTTTAGTTAATTATGGAGAGGCACCCCATTTAGGGAGTGCCTCTTCTTAGTTCATAGTTCTTACCTCAATGATTTTTTAGTGACCAGTGATATGAGTGCATTTTTGTGACCTGTGACCTGTTGATATGTGGATATGTGGATACGTTGATCTGTTGACTTGTCTTGTCTCGTCACTATTCACTAATCACTAATCACTTAATTTCGTGACACTGATCACTGGTCACTGGTCCCTAATTTTCAATTTTA
>JAEEIS010000060.1 GCA_016281475.1 Bacteroidales bacterium | reverse complement strand
TTTGATGCACCAGGCATAAGTGGTATCAGCAGCCAATGGGGTGAAATCGGCGGCAGTGAGGATGGTTGAGTCTCCGTTGATAAGGAAATGTGATGTGTGGTCTTTTTTGGCCACTATTGTCACTATCATGTTTGACCCTTCTGGACGAAGGTGAGACACCTTGTTAGAGCCGGTGCAGTCCAGGTAGGGGAGCATAGTGCCGCCCACTTCGCAGCCTATAGCGGTCATCTGGAAGACGGCAGACGGGCGGTCAAAGGTGATGAGTGTGGCGGAATCTATGAGAGGAAACGACATGTACGGCACAGCAGGCACACCTGTGTACAATCCTCCAACACCGTTGAGGTAGACTTCGATGGAGTCAGTGTTTAACGGGTAGATAAAGACGTATTCGAATTGCGAGTCGTTGCGAAGTGCAACATAGCGTTGTCCCAAAAGTCGGGTGGGAACTACCTGGTCACCGAGAAGGTCTATACAACCTTCTTCGGAGTTCATGCTGTCGTCGGTAGAATTGACAGAAATGGGCTTGTTGGAATGGATGACGGTACCACCTAAATGGTCGGTAGCAGCATAGCCGTTGGACCGAATTGCATAGCTTTGTCCTCGATTCAGTAGAATGGTGAAGGTGGTGTTGGCGGCAAGTCCTCCATGAATTGCCACGGGAGCGGTAATTTGTATTAGAGTGCTGTCCTCAGTAGCAATGATTTCAATGCTACTGGGAGAACGTGAACCGGAGTGGCTCGGATGTATAAACTGCATCGGTACGACAAAGTCGGTTCCTAATGCATTATTTCCTTTCAGGGTGTATATCTCGCTGTTGTTACCAACGCTTTCGTAGTAGCAGGAAATGGGAGTAGTGGATGTAATGAGGAAGCCTCGGTTTAGTACGGTATTAACGGGCTTGGTTTCGATGGAGTCAACCCAAGCCGAAACATCATATACATAGAAGCTGTCGGCAGGGAGGGTGATAGTAAAAGGGGTGTAGCCATTGTTGGCAGGTTGGCTGACCGTAATTGTTGCAGGTTGGCTGTATGTAGTAAAGCAAAAACGGATGGGAGTTTGTTGGTGGTTGATGGACAAATCGGGTGCGGCAAACCAGAATACTGTGTCCGTCTGTGCGTGGCACACAGACGACAGCAACAATGTTATGACCAGTATTACTCGCTTCACCCTATTTAATTATCATCGGTGGCTAGCCGGTTCTTGGCAGTCCGTCGGCTAATATAATAGCCCACCGCCAAAAGGGCGACTATTATTATCAGTGTACGGAATAGGCCTGTTATTATTCCTGTCGATGAGGTAAACCCTACAATAATTATAGATAATACAATCTCCCAAAAGGCAACCACAATGCTTATCAATAAACGCCACAGGGTACCCCAAAAACGATAGCCAAACAACTGCCGGTAGGTGAAATAGTAGTACACAATGATTAGTGCTGGAAGTATGTATGGGTCGGTTATATATGAGATAAAGGTGGCAATAAGGACTACCGTAGCCATGTATATCTGGATGATGATGCCTTCGGCGAAGGTATGGTATGGATGCTGTGGGGCAAAACGGAAAAGGAACCATGTGGGTATGACAAACATCAGTGTGACGCACATCATGCCCCATGCGGGATTGTCAATCATCCAGTTGATGGCATCGACAAAGAAGGCGTATTTCGCACGCACGTCGGAATAGGAAAAGTATTCCAAACGGGTGATGCCGAACATTTGCGTGATGATAAGGTAGACTACCGTAACCACAAAGAGCGTGTTCACGGGCGGGTAGCTTACTCGGCGGTGTCCGTCGAGGTAGTCTCCGATAAGGTATCCGGGGCGCAGTATCAGTTGCAGCAACGTACTCGGCAACGAGCGTGAATCGATGCCCCATGCCTTTAATAGGTTCTGCCCTATCAACCGCCATGTGGTACGTTTGTCGCCTGCCTCCTGTCCGCACACGGGGCAGTAATTGCCCATATAGGTGTGCCCGCAGTTGGCACAACAATGCTCTTCCAGTCCTTGGTCGGAGAACTGGATGGGTTTGCGCTGCCAAGCACGGAAACGGTGGATATGACGCTTGATATTCATAGTAGAGAATCAAGATTTGAGAATTGAGAATTGAGAAAAAGTTGCTGCAACCGGATAATTCTCAATTCTCAATTCTCAAATCTCAATTAGTTTAGTATCCGAAGATGTCTTCGAGTTTCAGCTTCTTCACCTTGCCGAATTTGGCGAGAGCGTTGAAGTCCATGTCGGCTTCTTTACCGAGGCACATGTAGACCTTCTTCTGACCACGGATGTACTTGTGGTTGAAGTTCACGATGTCCTTCATGGTTACGTTCGGGTAGGCCTCGAAGAGTATCTGGGCGCGGCTCTTCTTCATGTCGTAGCCCATCTTCTCATACTGCAGGTAGCTGTTGATGATGCCCATCTTGGTGGTGCGGGCGGTGCGGATGCCGCTGATCATGGCGTCTTTGGCCATCAGGAAGTTGGCTTCCGACTCGGGCATCTGGTCAAATAGCTCGTTGAAGGCGTTCAAGGCGTCGATGAGCTTGTCGTTCTGCGTGGCGATGATGGCGGCGTTGGTGAAGTAGCCGTCCTTGTCGCCCGGGGTGGCGTAGTAGCTCTGTGCGCTGTAGGCGAGGCTGCGCTTCTCGCGCATCTCTTGGAATACGATGGCGTTCATCGAGCCGCCGAAGTACTCGTTGAAGATGTTCAGCACGGGAGTGTTCTTGGTGTTGAACTTCTCGCCACGGAAGTGCTCGCGCATATAGGTCTGGTTGGCGTTGTAGTCAACAAAGTAGACGGTGTTCTCGCTGACGGCCTTGGGAGTGACCTTCTTGTTGGCGGGAGCCTTCTTGTCCATCTTGTAGGTGCGGGCGTTGGCAAGGGCCTTGAAGCTCTCGAGGCTCTCGGCACCGTAGTAGAGCACGCGGTGCTTGTAGTTCATCAGGCCGTGCATGGCGTCGGTCAGTTCCTTGCAGGAGATGGCCTTCAACTGGGCTTCGCTCAGGAGGTCCTTGGTGGGGCTGTCCTCACCGTAGATGCCGTAGTTGGCCAGGGCCGAGAAGCAGCGCTGCTGGTTGTGCTTGGCGTTCTCGCGGCTCTTGAGGATACGCGCCACATACATCTGCAATGCCTGGTCGTTGGGCTGTACGCCAGTGATGATTTCGTCAACCAGAGCCATAGCCTTGGTCATGTTCTCGCTCAGGCCGCTGATGCTGACGTTGATGTTTTCCTGTCCCACGCTGACGCTGTAGTTGCAAGCCAGTTTGTAGAACTCCTGCTGAATCTGTTCGGGAGTGTACTTGGAGGTGCCGAGATATTCGAGCATGTCGGCTGCGAGGTCCATGGTCTTGCCCAGCTGTCCGGCACGGTAGCCGAAGTCGAAGCGGTACACCAGGTTGAAGGTCTTGTTTTCCACGTTCTGCACATAGAGCACCTCTGCGCCGTTCTTCAGTTTCGACTTCTTGAGGTCTTTGCTGAAATCGACATAGACGGGCTCGATGGGCTTCACGGTGCGAGCCTTAATCTCGCGCAGGAAGTTGCTCTCCTTGTCGCGACCCACCTCGATGGGGGTGATAGGAGGCTTGCTCACTTTCAGTATGGGCTCGGGTTCGCCTTTCAGTTTGTTGATGATGACGTAGTTCTTCTCTTGGAACAGGCGGTGCGCGAAAGCCACGAGGTCGGTCTTGGTGATTTTGGTCAGCTCGTTCACCTCGTTGCAAACGTCGCCCCAGTTGCGGTGCTCCACGTAGGCGTAGGCCATCTGGCTGGCGCGGCTGTTGTTGCTCTCGGCGCGTTTCATGATGGCGAGCTTCATGTTGTTGATGGCTGCTTCGAGCATCCAGTCGTCAAACTTGCCCTGCTTCACCAGTGCAATCTGCTCGTCGAACAATGCCTGCACCTGCTCCAGGGTCTGCCCCTCCATGGGCTGGCCGCCGAACATGAAGGCACCGTAGTCGTTCAGCTGGTACACGCCAGCGTAGGCACCCATGCAACGCTGCTGCTGGTTCACATTCAGGTCGATGAGACCGCATTTGCCGTTGTTCAGCACGCTCTCCAGCAGTTCGGCCAGCATGGCGTCGCGGCTGCCGTTGCCGCTGTCGATGCGGTAGGCGCGGATGGTGTTCTCGGCCTCCAAGCCCGTGACCGTCTTGGTGATGACGCTGGTGATGGGCTTTTCGCGCTCAAACTTCAGCTCGGGCACGTTGCCAGGCTTCATGTTGCCCCAGTACTTGTCGATGATGCGGATAGCCTCGTCGGGGTCGAAATCGCCGGCCAGGCTGATGCAGATGTTGTTAGGCACGTAGTAGGTGGCCACAAAGTTGCGGATGTTGCGCATCGAGGGGTTCTTCAAGTGCTCCTGGCTGCCCAGTGTGGTCTGGTTGCCGTAGGGGTGGTGGGGGAAGAGGGCCGCAAACATGGCCTCGTTGGCCTTGCGGTTGTCCTTGGTCAGGCTCATGTTCTTTTCTTCGTAGATGGTCTCCAGCTCGGTGTGGAACAGGCGCAGCACCAGGTTTTGGAAACGGTCGGCCTCAATCTCGCACCAAGTCTCCAGCTGGTTGTTGGGGATGTTCTCCACATACATCGTGTAGTCGTTGCTAGTGAAGGCGTTGGTGCCGGTCGAGCCGATGGCGGTCATAGCCTTGTCGTACTCGTTGGCGACGGCAATCTTCGATGCCTCGTAGCTCAGGCTGTCAATCTTGTGGTAGATGGCGGCGCGGGTGGTCGGGTCGTCGAACATGCGGTAAGCCTCAAACAGGTCCTCGATTTTCTGGATGAGCACCTTCTCACGCTCCCAGTCGGTGGTGCCCAGACGCTGCGTGCCCTTGAACATCATGTGTTCCAGATAGTGGGCGAGGCCGGTGGTCTCGTGCGGGTCGTTGCGCGAGCCTGCACGCACGGCGATGTAGGTCTGAATCTTCGGAGCGTCCTTATACACGCTCATAAACACCTTCAGACCGTTGTCCAACGTGTACTCGCGCACCTGCAACGGGTCGTTGGGATAGGTCTTGTAGTGGTACGTCTTTTGTGCCATGAGGGTGCCGCAACTCAGCACTGCCACCATGACAAAGCAGAAAATGAAACGGATTTTTTTCATATAAATAATTGTTAATTAATAAATTTGTTTCTGTTGGCCGTTATTAACCAAACTTCAAAAATACAAAAAAAAAGTCATAAAATGGAAATAATACTAAAAAAAATCCCCTCTGCCTCCCGCCAAAAGTCAAATTTCGACACCCCAGCAGAGGGCTGTTATAGGCTGTAATAGCAAAGAACAACTGATGATGAAGCAATAACAGATCGACGATTGGAGGGAGTCAGGCTGGGTGTACGTAGGGGTATGTAGGAAGTTGGGATGGGTGTGAATGATTTTTCGTTTTTCATCTTTCAATTCAAATTATTTTCGTATTTTTACAAATTGTTTTGCGTGCGGCGTGGGCGCGCAAAGTTTTTTTAGTCAATGATATAAATAATATTTAATATATGAACAACATCGTAAACTCGCTCGTGGAGGGCATGGAAAGGCTGGGTTTGATAGCCTCGCGTATTCGTAAAAATGAGGGTAAGACTCCCCAAATAGAGGTTGACATCATATTGGAAGAGTTGCGTAATCTCTATATGGTGGCGTTGCAAATTGAGACTGGCGTGTCGCAGGTGACAATCAATGCTGACGCAGACAAGGCCGCTGAGGAAAAACGCCTTGCCGAGGAGGCTGCCGCGAAGAAGGCCGCAGAGGAGAAGCGATTGGCTGAGGAGGCTGCCGCGAAGAAGGCCGCCGAGGAGAAACGCCTTGCCGAGGAGGCTGCCGCGAAGAAGGCCGCAGAGGAGAAGCGATTGGCCGAGGAGGCTGCCGCGAAGAAGGCCGCAGAGGAGAAGCGATTGGCTGAGGAGGCTGCCGCGAAGAAGGCCGCCGAGGAGAAACGCCTTGCCGAGGAGGCTGCCGCGAAGAAGGCCGCCGAGGAGAAGCGTTTGGCTGAGGAGGCTGCCGCGAAGAAGGCCGCCGAGGAAAAGCGTTTGGCCGAGGAGGCTGCCGCGAAGAAGGCCGCCGAGGAGAAGCGATTGGCTGAGGAGAAGGCGCGCAAGATTGTGGAAGAAGAGTTCCGCCCAACTTTTGCGCCCGCCACGCCCGAGGTCCCGAGCGAGCCTATCATGGATCCGCAAATAGATAAGTTGGAAGGCAACCCCAACGACGAACTTTTCAGCGACCAGCCTGCGGGCGAACGACAGGAGTCGCTGTTGGACTTTTTTGGAAATGAAACTAGTGGGTCGTCAGTGTCGCGCAATGCTGCCGGTGGCGTTTCGCCGGTGGCGAAAAAGGAGGTGCGCACTTTGGCTGACACGCTCACGAAGCATCAGCGCAACGTGGAGGAACAATTGGAGACCCGCGTGAATGCCAAGAAGGTGGACGACCTGCGCACGATTATCAACATCAACGACAAGTTCAGCTTTATGAGCGAACTGTTCCACAACAACATGAAGGCGTATAATGACTTTATCCTCCAGCTGAACGCCATCACCTCGCGCGAGGAGGCTTTGGCATACGTGGAGGAGGTGGCCCAGCAGTATAAATGGGACAGCAACTCGGTGGTAGTAAAAGGTTTCTATCGGATATTTGAGAGAAAATTTTAATAAATTGAAAATTGAAAGGTGAAAAATGAAACCTCGCGGGGCGACATTGAATGTCTCAATAGTTTCAGTTTCATCTTTCAATCTAATTCAATTATCACCATAAATTAATTCCAATTTTCAATTTTCACCTTTCAATTTAAATGAATCATCGTAAGGCTATATTGTTTTCGGCTCCGTCGGGGAGTGGCAAGACCACTATCATCCGCGAGATATTGAAGCGGTTCGACTGTTTCGAGTTTTCGATTTCGGCAACCAGCCGCGCTCCGCGTGAGGGCGAGAAGGACGGCGTGGACTACTATTTCCTGAGTCCTGAGACTTTTGCCCAGCGTGTGGAAGCGGGCGAGTTTCTGGAGTGGGAGGAGGTGTATGCCGGCACCTGCTACGGCACGCTGAAGTCGGAGATTGACCGTATCTGGGATAACGGGCATGTGATTATTTTCGATGTGGATGTGAACGGAGGCATGAATATCAAGAAGTATTTCGGGTCGGATGCGTTGGCGATATTTGTGATGCCGCCCAGTGTGGAGGTGCTGAGCCAACGGCTGCGCAGTCGGGGTACGGAGAGCGAGGAGGCTATAGCCAAGCGGCTTGCACGCAGTGCCGAGGAGTTGAAGATGTCGGACAGGTTCGACGTGACGGTGGTGAACGACCTGCTGGACAATGCCGTGGACGAAACACAGAGAATTATTAATAACTACCTATTAAATTGAAAATTGAAAGTTGAAAATTGAAACCTTGCGGGCGGTCGTTTGTACCTCAATGATTATATTTTCACCTTTCAATTCAAACAATAATACCAAAATTCAAACATGGAATCGCTGCTGGCTTTTTTTAAACGGTATAATTATGTGTTCGTGTTTCTGCTGTTGGAGATACTGGCGATAGTGTTTATAACGAAGAATAGTAATTACCAGTCGTCGAAGATAGTGCAGGCGAGCAACGGTGTGGCGGGACGCTGCTATGGTGTGGTGACATCGGTGTTCGACTATTTCGGTTTGCGGCGCGAGAACGAAATGCTGGCTGCCGAGAACGCAGAATTGCGGGCACAGCTTGAGTCGTCGTATATCAGCTACAATTTGCGCACTTTCCAACATGAGGACACGGTGTATAACCAGCGTTACAGCTACACGGAGGCGCAGGTGATAAAGAATTCGTGGAATCAGCGTAACAACTATATTATGCTGAACAAGGGCCGTCGGCAGGGTGTGAAGCTGGACCAGGCAGTGATATCGCCGCAGGGCATTGTGGGCGTGGTGGTAAACACGACGGACAATTTCTGCACGGTGATGCCGGTGCTGCATTCGAATAGCAGGAACAGTGTGAAGATTCCGCGCATCAATACCAACGGGTCGTTGGTGTGGAGGGGTGGCGACTTCCGCTATGCCACGCTGATTGACATACCGACAACTTATAGGCTGCGCAGGAACGACACTATCGTTACGAGCGGCATGGCTAACGATTTCCCCGAAGGAATTATGGTGGGCTATGTGCATAGGGCTTTTACCGAGCGCGGCAGTGGCTTCTACACTATTCAGGTGCGGCTGGCGACGGAGTTTACCAAGTTGGACCACGTGTATATTATCGACAATCGCTTTAAGGCGGAGCAGGATTCGCTGATGGCAAGGACTTTAGAAAATTGAAAGTATGACGAGACTTGTTTTAATGAATATCTTCCGGTTTGTGGCACTGATGGTGCTGCAGGTGCTGATGCTCAACTATGTCTATCTGGGAGGCTATGTAGTGCCGTTTATCTACATACTGGCCATTATGATGCTGCCCACGCGGCTGGGTAATATCCCGCTGCTGCTGATTGCCTTTGTGTCGGGCGGGCTGATAGACCTGTTTTGCAACATACCGGGCTTCCATACGTTTAGTTGCACGATGATGGCGTTCTTCCGCATTCTGTTTGGCAACAAGATGCTTACGCGCGACGACCCGACGGAGGTGGTGGACGTGCCGAGTGTGCGGAGCGTGCCTTTTGAGGTGTTTGCGGTGTATGTGTTGCTGCTGGCGTTGGTATACAGTGTTACCTACGGATTGTTAGAGACGTTCAGTCTGGGTAATTTCGGCATGACTGCCATATCGATGGTGGTGAATACCGCTGTGGCATGGATATTGGTGATGTTGTGCCAACTGCTGATTAGTCCAAAGAACAAAAACTGAAACGCTTAACGCTTCGACTGATGAAAAAAGTATTGTTTATTTTACTTGTTTGTTTGTACCTTTCAGTTGGGGCGCAGCCCGCGATAGGAGAGTGGCAGGACCATAACTCGTTTGTGAGGGTTGAGAAGGTGAGTGTGGCACCCGACTGGGTGTATGCTTCCACCCGCATGGCGATGTTCTATTTGGACAGGCAGAAATCGATGCCTGTGGCGATGACGAAGGTGAAAGGGTTGACGGATGTGGGTATTAGCACGTTTGCATACGATGAAAGGCATGACGGGCTGGTGGTGGCGTACGGCAACTCGGGCATAGACCTCAACTACGGCGGTGAGGTGTACCATATTGCGGACATAAAATATAGCAATATCAGCGGCGACAAGCATGTCTACAGTATTCGTTTCGATGGTGATAAGGTATATCTGGCCACCGGATTCGGCATCGTGGTGGTGGATAGGGGTCGTCATGAGATAGGGGAGACGTACTACATTGGAGAGAATGGGGACAGGTGTGTGGTGTATGACGTGGCATTTACGGACAATTACATCGTGGCGGGTACCGACAATGGGATAAAGTATGCTCCGAAGAATAGCAACAGGCTGCATATCTTTGATGAATGGACCGCGGACACAGTGTCGCCACTACGGGGCATGTCGGTGCGGATGTTGGATGTCTGTCGTGGCAGGCTGTTGGCAGCGGCATGTGTGGACAATCCCGACAGCCTGACGCCATTCTATCAGATGGAGCCCGACAGTTGGACCAATTGGGGCACGTGGGCGGCAGGTAGGCTGACCGCAATGAAGTGCCGCCACGGACACATTTTGCTTGACCGGCTCTCGCGGGTGGAGGTGTATGACGAGGACTTTATGCTTGACGAGGTGGTGGAGAATCTGCCTGACTATGGCGTGTTCGCATGGGATGTGGATATGGATGCCGACGGTACACTGTGGTTGGGACACGGTTGGGCGGGATTGGTGAGTGCGTCAGCCAGTCGCATGGAGGCGAGCAGCTTTATGCCGGTGGGTCCATACAACGATGACTATGTCTATTCGCTGACAGCCACTGACGACGGGCTGTACCTCTGTCCTGGAGGCAAGAAGCCCACCTACGAGAATATGTTATTGCGGGGCAGTCTTTCCATCTTTGACAATAATAGTTGGTCCAACATAGGCGACGGAGGTCTGGGGGAGGCGTACCAAGACATATTGAATGTGGCGATAGACCCCAAGGACAAGAACCACCTCAGTGCAACTGCATGGGGTAATGGGGTGGTGGATATACAGGACGGTAAGGTGAATGTGCTTTACGATGGCAACAATACTAACAATGCCCTGACTCCTTATAGGAGAGGGGATTTCACACATTTGAGGGTGGCGGGACTGGCTTATGACGACCAGGGAAACCTATGGGTGACCAATTCGTTGGTGGACAAAGGCCTGGCGGTGCGCTATCGCGACGGGGAGTGGAAGTCTTTTGATATTAGCGCAATGATGCAAGGCATCACGGGAGAGAAACGTGAGATTGACAAGGTGATATGGGACAGTGTGCGAGGCTATAAATGGTTTGTCGGACGTGCCAACCGTATTTACATTCACGATGGGGAAGGAAAGATGGCATACGTGAGCCCCAATAACGGTAGCAAGTTGGAAACCCATACGGTGACGTGTTTGGTGCAGGATAGGTCGGGAGACATCTGGTTTGGCACCGACAAAGGTCTGAAGGTAATCTACGACGGCTATAGGGCCTTCACCAATGGCGGTCGTGGTGAGCAGTCGCCGGTGACATGCAGCAACATATTATATAATGAAGACGGCATCAACGAGTATTTGATGGCATACGAGAGTATCACCTGTATGGCAGTCGACGGTGCCAACCGCAAGTGGGTGGGGACTTCGAACAATGGTCTGTACCTTATCTCCGCCAACGGGTTGGAACAACTGCACCATTTCACCACAGCCAACAGTCCGCTCAATTCGGACAAGATTGTTGCTTTGGCGGTGCATCCCGAAACGGGGGTGGTCTTTGTTGGCACCAATATGGGTTTGCAGTCCTACCGCTCTACGGCAACGGTTGCCGATGACTACCCGGCATTCGACATCCATGCCTTCCCCAACCCTGTCAGGCCAGAATATGACGGCCCCATAGCCATCAAGGGCTTTGTGCGAGATGCGTTGGTGCATGTCACCGATGCCCGTGGGCATGTGGTGTTTTCGACTACGGCACACGGTGGGCAGGCCGTTTGGAATGGCAAGACGCTGCAAGGCCAGCGTGTTGCCAGTGGCACCTACTTTGTCTTTGCCTCCGACCAGATGGGCAAGATGCGTTCAGTTGCCAAGATATTAATCATTAGATAGCATGACTCCCACACTCTCCACCCCGGCATTGGTGCTACATACTACAGAGTATTCTGAAACGTCGGTGATTGCCAAGATATTCACCCGGCAGCTAGGGGTGCGTTCCTATATCATCAAAGGGGTGCGCAAGGGAGGCAGCAAAACCAAGCAGAACATGCTGCAGCCGTTGAGCCATCTGGACTTGGTGGTCTATAACAACCCCAAGGCACAGATAAACTATATAAAGGAAATGGGACGACACATCGGCAATCAACCCGAACGGCGACTGCAACCGTCGGATATGGCAGTGCACAACGCGTTGAGATTCTTTATGACCGAAGTGCTGTACAAGACACTCCGTGAAGAAGAGCCCATGCCGGAGCTGTTTGACTATGTGGCGGACAGCTGTGCGTTTGACAACAAAAGTGTGGCACTATCGCAGCATCCCATACAGTTTTTACTGAAGGTGTCGAGGCACCTGGGTATAGAGCCACGGGACAACTATAGCACTCGAGAGCCGCTGTTCGATATGCTGGCAGGCAGATACCAGTATGCAGGCGAACACACACTGGATGCCTCAACCTCGCAGTTGCTACACTACTACCTGCAGGCAGTGCATAAAGGCACACCGTGCCCACTGGCAACACTGGCGCAACGTACCACACTAATCAACCGGCTGTTGGAATACTACCAGATGCATCTGACGGAGTTTCGCAATTTCAAATCACACGAAATAATACACACAATACTACAATAAACCATTATGAAGAAATTAGTTCTATCATTCATTTTTGCAATGGCACTTGTGCCAGCCTTTGGGCAGGAGTGCTACTGGGTGTTTCTCGCCGACAAACAAGGCACAACATTTGACCCGTACAGCTATTTTGATACACAGGCTATCGAACGCTACCAGCAGAACGGGGCAGACCTCTACGACATCAGTAACTACCCACTCAACAGCGACTATGTTGGTCAGGTGGATGCCCTTGCCACTGAGGAGGTGGGTTGCAGCCGCTGGCTCAACGCCGTGGCCGTGGTGGCCACGCCCGACCAGGTTGTTCGCATTGAGCAACTGCCCTTTGTCAGCCGCGTCCAGCGCATCGGTGGCGACATGCAGCTGGCAGCCTATTCTAGCACCAGTGCCTCATCTTATTCAGAGCCATCCGAACCCTCAGACCTTCCCAAACTCACCGACCAAGTGGTGCGTATGCAGGGCAACCTTTTCCGCGACAAAGGTATTGATGGCAAGGGGATGCGTATCGCTGTGTTCGACGGCGGGTTCCCCCGTGTCAACACGCATTCTGCTTTCAAGCATCTGCGCGACAACCACCGCATCCTCGACACTTGGAACTTCCCCAACAAGAAAGCGGACGTGTATGGTTGGAACAGCCACGGTCTTTCCACCCTCTCTTGCATCACCGGTATTGTCGGCAAGATGCAGTTGGGCATGGCAACGGGTGCTGAGTTTCTGCTCTATCGCACCGAGGTTGAGTTGGAGCCTTTCAAAGAAGAGGTATGGTGGATGCAGGCAGTGGAACGTGCCGACAAACACGGTGCCAATATTATCAGTAGCTCGCTCGGCTATGGCAAAGAGCGTTATTGGACAAAAGACATGGACGGTAAATCCTATGTTGCTAAGGCTGGCAACTTGGCAGCCAAGAAGGGCATACTGGTATGTTGCTCGGCAGGCAATGAGGCCGACACGAAAGAATGGAAGACTATCGTCACCCCGTCGGATGCAGATAGCGTGCTCTGCGTGGGTGGTATCGAGATGAGTCTCGACCGTTATCGTCACATTAGCTTCAGCTCATACGGTCCCTCAGCCGACGGGAGGCTGAAGCCCAATGTATCGGCTTTCGGCCACGTCTATGCCGCTGCCAACAGCAGCAACAAGGCTGTCAACACCGTCTATGGCACATCCTTCTCATGCCCACTGACGGCCGGCTTCGCAGCCTGTGCTTGGCAGACCATGCCTGGCAAGACTGCTATGGAGATGTTCGACTTGATACAGAAGTCCGCCGACCTATACCCCTATTACGACTATGCGTTGGGCTACGGTGTGCCACAAGCCTCCTTCTTTGTTAATGAGCCAAGGAAGATAGCCCCCACCTTTGTGCTTCGCGAGACCAAGGACTCAGTGGAGGTGCACCTGCTGGAGCCGACAGAGTTTGCTACCATCTTCTACAACAAGCAGCGTCCCGACGGCACCTTGGTGAAATATTCCAGCATAGAGTTGAAGAATGTACACCCCAAAGACTGCCTGCAATTCTACAAAGGCTCGCTCGACAGCTGCCGACTCAATGTCTGCTACAATGGCTTCACTTTGTCGTACAGCCTCTCCGACAAGGACTGGCAGCGGATGCGCCTTGAAAGAGCCGAATTTGTTGCCAAAACCCATCCGGATCCATCCACAGTCGGTTTTACACCCGACAATAATTACACGATGACAACTCAATATGACCGCGATGCTTCCGACTTGGTTCCCTCCAATTGGGGCAGCAACGCCAAGAAGAGTGGCAGTTTCTATGTCCAATTTGGCGACCGCGTGCCGATTGGGGTTAATGGACTCAAATTCTGGTCGCCCAGTTTCCACATGGGCTACCGCATGATGCGGAATTTTGGTAAGGCATACAGTTTGGGCATAGGCTTGGAATGGAATGTTTCGGATATCAATTATCCAACCGACGAAACTACGGTGATTGATCGGGTGCTTGGTCTTAGTGATGCTGAGAAGTTTGATGTTGATGTCAAACGTCTAGAACAAAACCAACTCGCTTTTGAGGTCTTCCAGCGTGTGCGCTTTGTGCCGGGTGGCATGTTTAGCAACGGCATCTATTGGGATTTAGGAGCCTTTGTGGGATGGAACTTCTCGAACAACTACTTCCTAAAATACCCCAACGGTGGCAGTGGATATAGTAAAAAGACTGCTAACTATCGTTTGACAGTCCCGGTAGAAGACTACAGATTTGTGTTTGGTGTCACCACCCGTATAGTATACGATATCTTCGGCATCTACGGACGTTTCTCTTTGCCGACCCGTTATAGCAAGTGCGATTGCACTGCCACCATCCCCATGTTCGAACTGGGCGTGCAACTCTCATTCTGAAAAGATGATATATTAGGGACAATTCCTCTAGTCGTAGAATGTATCAGGGTACTTCGATTGTTGGAGTACCCTTCCCTTTATTAGGAAGAATAAAGAATTTTTTGTTTGTTCCAATTATTCTTCGTATTTTTGCATTTTGAAATGGACAAAAGGTTGTATATCATTGGAGGCTGTAATGGAGCTGGGAAAACCACGGCTTCGTATACTGTATTGCCAGATATACTGCATTGTCGCGAGTTTGTCAACGCTGACGAGATTGCCCATGGATTGTCTCCTTTCAACCCGGATAGCGTTGGTCTAGAAGCAGGTCGGTTGATGCTGCAACGCATTAATGAACTGCTGGGGCGGGATGCCACTTTCGCTGTAGAGACTACATTGGCTACAAAGTCATACGTCAACTTGGTACGTCAGGCACAGGCCAAAGGGTATGTGGTCACGCTGATGTTCTTCTGGTTGCGAACGCCCGAATTGGCACTGCGTCGTGTGGCAGAGCGTGTAAGCAATGGTGGACACAATATTCCCACCCCCACCACACGCAGGCGTTACGTCGCAGGAATCAGAAATTTGTTTAACCTATACGCTCCCGAGGTGGATGGCTGGTTTGTCTACGACAACAGCGACACACCGCGCATCGAGGTGGCTCACGGCGGCAAGGCTGTGCCGACTACGGTGCTCAACGAGGAGCTGTTTGATAAAATGAAAGAATATGTCGGATAAAGAGATAGAAGAATTTGCCGAGAGACTGCAATACGGACTCAATATCGCCGAGCGTCGTATGCTCGAAGAAAAGGCTCTCCGAGGACAGGACATTGTGGTATGCCACACCGACGGCACCATCCATCAGGTATCGGCCCAGGAGGCTATCAAGGCATTGTAACATCTATTAACACATTGACAAATTAATACGTTCATTATATGACACTCGAAGAATTTCAAAACGAATTGCGTGCCGGCATCCCCAACCCGCTGCCTGCACCCCAACCTTATGATCCTACTGTAAATCATGCGCCCAAGCGCAAAGACATCCTCACCCCGGCCGAGAAGAAACTTGCCATCCGCAACGCTCTCCGCTATTTCGACCCCAAGGACCACGCCATGCTGGCTCCTGAGTTTGCCGAGGAACTGAAGAAGTACGGTCGCATCTATATGTACCGTCTGCGTCCCACCTACAAGATGTATGCCCGTCCTATCGACGAGTATCCTGCCAAATGCCGTCAGGCCGCGGCCATCATGCTGATGATTCAGAACAACCTCGACCCCGCCGTGGCGCAGCATCCGCACGAGCTGATTACCTACGGTGGCAACGGTGCCGTCTTCCAGAACTGGGCACAGTACCGTCTCGTGATGAAGTACCTCAGCGAGATGACCGACGAGCAGACCCTCGTCATGTATAGTGGCCATCCCATGGGACTCTATCCTTCGCACAAGGATGCTCCGCGCGTAGTGGTCACCAATGGCATGATGATTCCCAACTACAGCAAACCCGACGATTGGGAGCGTTACAACGCACTCGGCGTGACGCAGTACGGACAGATGACCGCTGGCAGCTATATGTACATCGGCCCGCAGGGCATCGTGCACGGTACCACCATCACCGTGCTCAACGCCGCTCGTAAACTCGGTGGCGGCACCGCTGGCAAACTCTTCATCACCGCAGGTCTCGGTGGCATGAGCGGCGCACAGCCCAAGGCTGGCGACATCGCAGGTGTGGTCAGTATCACTGCCGAAATCAACCCCGCTGCCACGCAGAAACGCTACGATCAAGGCTGGGTGGACGAAGTGCATGCCGACCTCGACGAGCTCTTCGTGGCCGTCAACAGGGCTCGCGAAGCCAAGATTGCCCGCAGTTTTGCCTATCAAGGCAATGTGGTTGACCTTTGGGAATATTGTGCCGAAAAGGGCATCCAAGTTGACCTCGGTTCCGACCAGACCTCGCTGCATAACCCCTGGGCAGGTGGTTACTACCCTGTTGGGGTCAGCTTCGAGGATGCCAAGGTGATGATGGCCGAAAAGCCCGAACTCTTCAAGGAGAAGGTGCAGGAGAGCCTTCGTCGTCATGTGGCCGCAGTCAATAAGCTCACAGCCCGTGGCATGTATTTCTTTGACTATGGCAACGCTTTCCTGCTCGAGAGCAGTCGCGCTGGTGCCGACATCTGGAATGCCGACCACTCCGCTTTCCGCTACCCCTCATACGTGCAGGACATCATGGGTCCGATGTGCTTCGACTACGGTTTCGGTCCCTTCCGTTGGGTCTGTACCAGCGGCAAGCCCGAGGACCTCGATAAGAGCGACCACATCGCCATGGAGGTGCTCGCAGAGATTGCTGCCACCGCTCCCGCCGAGATTCAGCAGCAGATGCACGACAACATCCAATGGATTAAGGGTGCCAAGGAGAACCACCTCGTCGTCGGCTCTCAGGCCCGCATCCTCTATGCCGACTGCGAAGGCCGCACCAAGATTGCTGCCCGTTTCAACGAGGCCATCAAGAAAGGTGAGATTTCTGCTCCTATCGTCCTCGGTCGCGACCACCACGATGTCAGCGGCACCGACAGCCCCTTCCGCGAGACATCCAACATCTACGACGGATCCAACCGTTGCGCCGACATGGCCGTGCAGAACGTCATTGGCGACAGTTTCCGCGGTGCCACGTGGGTCAGCATCCACAACGGTGGTGGTGTAGGCTGGGGCGAAGTGATGAATGGTGGCTTCGGTATGGTGCTCGACGGCAGCGAAGCCTGCGACCGTCGTCTCCGCATGATGCTCCACTGGGATGTCAACAACGGCATCTCCCGCCGCTCCTGGGCCCGCAACGAAGGTGCCATGTTCGCAATTCGTCGCGCTATGGACATTTGTCCTGAGCTCAAGGTCACCATGCCCAACCTCGTCGACGACTCTGTCCTCGAAGGCCTGTTCTAAAACTTAGAGTAAAAAGTGAAGGCTGACGCGTCATTGCGATGCGTCAGCCTTCGTTTCATTCATGGCAACCTCTAATTATCGCCTTTGGCAATTCGTGCTTAGGATATCGCCTATGGCGAGAAGTCGTACAAAATTGAAAATAATAATCTTATATAATTTTGAATTTTGATTTTGTTTAATTTCTGCTCGAAGAGCATCTCGAAGTAGAATTTTTAGAGGTTGCCTCATCTTACTTCAATCTCAAACTGCGACCAGTCTTGGTTCTCTGTCAGCAGGTTGTAATAATGGTAGATGTTCTCCTCTGTGATTCGAGCAGCGTCGACTGAGATAGTCTGGTCGCCGATCTTGAACTTCTCGTTGCCGTCGATATAGCGGGTGATGATTTTCAACGCGCCGTCGGAAGTTGACCGCTTATAGGCCGATGCTTCGAAAGCCCCTACAACATCCGAGGCATGTGGACGGGCGTACATTCTCGGATTTCCTCCCCTGCTGGCAATAATCCAGTCGTACCTCGAAATTGCCCTGAGGCCCATGTCGTTAATGGGTATTGATTTCACATACAGGACCTCCGTCTCCTTGTCGGCACCAGCGAGGCTGAGCCGTCCTTTTTCCGCACGAACAAATCGCCTATCATCCCCATGCCCTCCGATGCCTTGTCCGTATGAACCTCAATGATGTAAATCAAACCACAAAAGTACGAAATTCTTCAATTCAATCAACTTTAATGTAGAAATAATTATTTTTTTACATAAAAGCGGCGAGGCCGTCCAGCCTCGCCGATCTCAGTTAGCAGGGATACCTCTAAGTGGAGGACTAAGTAATTTACTTGGCATCCAAGAACGCCGTGATGCATACGTCGAAGTGCTGAATTATGCCACTCTACAGATGTTATAATTGCCAAAAAGTGCACAATCTGGTGTAAGAAAATGAGAAAACTGCACTTTTTGCCAAAAAAAATTTTGAGAATTGCACAAAAGGTTGTATTTTTGCACTCGGATTCAAATCTAATATGACATGATATTTAGACGAAAATTGTATGACAAGATGCTACGGTGGAAAGAGGATCGTCACGGTGAGAGTGCATTTCATACAACTGCCAGATGATTACTGGTTTGCAACGAAAGGCTATGTTTTCCAAGCTCTGTGTCAGCAACATCTGTCCGAAATCAATGCCTTGACGACCGGCTGTGTCCTGCAACTAAAGTGGGGCGAACCTCATTAACGACAGCCTTCTCCAAAGCCTGTTCTCAAACACAATTAGAAAGACTGGTCCTCTCAACATCAGTCGAAGTTCAGCACTCCTTGCACTATTGCCGAGCTCACACGGCAATGTCGGCAAATGTCCTCAAAGGTTGCACCATTCGCAGACAATCCATAGAAATCGTCTTCTCCTATCAGCACATACTCCCACTGCCTATCGCCACGTTGCTTCTGTGGCAGTTGGTTTATCTTCTCACACCATTCCACTGCAGCACGCCTTTTTTGTTGTACGTTAGGGTCTTTCACCTTGTCAGCCCCCTTTGTTTCCACCATATACAGTTTCTCTGATGACCCGACTAGAAAATCAGGATGATAGGTTGCCAACAGGCCGTCGGTGCGCATATATGTGATTGATGCGAAACGGTGCCGTGTCTCGCTGATTTTTATCCATTGCTCTACCTCTCCGTCAACATCAATAAATTCCATAAATGCCTTTTCCAATCCACCTCCGTGTGACGGAAACGCTGTGCGAGTGTAAATGGTCTTCTGCAATTCCATTGAGTACGGTTCGCGCATTGGTATCTTCTCCACACTCGAAAACCATGTCTCTTCCACCACTGCATCTGTTGTTTGTACCTGGTTTTGGAGGTCATAGAGTGCTGCAGCCATCACTTTCACGATATGCTGTGTCACCACACCGTTTTGCGCCAGCAATATCTTCCAGTCGTTTCCATTGAATGGGTCAAATGCTTGTCCGAACAGCCGTGTGCGGATATATTTGTCCAGCGTTTGCATCAGCATTGCCTCGCCCACTTGTATTAATGGCATGTTGTGTAGACGGGTCACTGTCCGCAGTAGTTTTTGCAGGTACTCATGGTAGCTCTCCGCAGTGAACAAGTCTGCCTTGACCGTGAACTTTCCAAATGTGGTTTTCATTGCCACTGCCTGCGACACAAAAGTCTCTCCGTCAGTTGCTAAATACTTGCGCAGTTTGTCAAGTGTGTAGACTGTAAACACCTCCATCTTATTCACGTCAGGCATGGGTAGCTCTAGTATCTCCTCGCTGTCGTGCAAAATGTTAAGCCATGCTAGGTCATACCTTTCGTAACCTTCCTTCAGTTCTACCATCACCATGTCGCCCATGCCGCTGGCGGACGAATTGCCGGTGTCTATCACAGCCAGTCCGCCATTGATTAGTTCGTCGTAAAACTCCTTGAATCGTGGATGCTCCACGATGAAGAGGATGTCCATGTAGTTCAGCGGCTCACGTTTCTCCACTAGCAGACGGTGTCTGTTTTCTCTCTTTGCCTCGCTGTATTCTGGTTCGCGCCACATCAGCCGCAAGCCGCGTCCTACTACCTGTTCCAGTAGTATCGACGACTCGCTGCTGCGCAATGGCACGATAACGCAGATGTTGTTCACGTCAAATCCCTCACGCAACATCATCACACTCACCACCACCCGAGGCTCTGCATGTTGGTCCACATGGCTCAGCCGCTCGCTCACACGCTTCCATTCCTCCTCTTTCATGTTGCCTTTCGCGTCGCTGTCCACTCTCAGTACCTCTTCGGGCTTCAATCCTTCTGCTATGAGGTATTGCTCCACCAGTGGTGTCACCTTGGTGTCTTCGCACACCACCATCATCTTTGGGTACTTCAGCCCTGCGAAGTCGGCCTGCAACCTGTTCAGTCTTTCTAATCCTGCGCGCAGCATCAGTTTCTGTCCGTCGCTGAGGGCAATTACCGACCGCCCTTCGCGTATTGCACTATAGTCCAAGTCTGCCAGCTCCGTAAGGCTCTGCCGCTGGTCGAGCGACAGTGTTTTCACCAACCCGTGCGACATGGCATCCTTCAGGTCGAAGTCCACCACTATGTGGGGGAAATATATCTTGCGTGTCCGCTTGCCGCTGCCGCGTTGCTCGTAGGGCGTGGCACTGAAATCCACCTGCACACGGCATCGCTTGTCTTGCAATATATAGTCCAGTGCTTGCTGCCACTGCACATCCTCCTCGTCGCCTCCGTTCTCATGCACGTGGTGCGCCTCGTCGTTGATGACCATTAGGCTGTCTAGGTCATGCAAATATTCAGCCTCCGTTCCACGCAGGTATCGTCGGTCTAATGCTTCCAGTGCGTTGCCCGATGCAATGCCGGGACGCAATGGCAACAATTCATCCACAATGCCTTTCTTCTCCTCATCGTCTTTCTGTAGGAACAGGTGCCAGTTGGTAATGGCTATCAAGCCCTCTCCCGTGGCCTTGCGCCCGATGCCTTGATCTTTGCTCACGGTGTTGGTTTGCACAAAGTTGAACACCTCCTCGTGGTACTGTGGTGGCAGAAACAAGTCCTCATACTTGTGCAAGTCCGAACTCTCCACCCTCCGTACACCATCTTCTACCTTTCCGAGGTAGGCATCCAGCAGCCGCTCATACACAATGATGCCTGGGGCTATCAACAGAAACCGCTGTGTATAGCGCTCTCCACCCGTATGCCGCGCATTCAGCATCTGCCACAATACTAACGCATGCATCACCCATGTCTTGCCCGTACCTGTTGCCATCTTTATGGCATACTTGGGCAGCTGGTACTTCTCCTGTGTCAGCATTGCCATGTCCACAGGCCCCATCTCGTCGGGCATCACGGTATCATAACTATCCTCCACCGTCCTCACGCCTGCCACTTCATGCAGGTAAATGGCATTCAATATTGCCTGTCGTTGTCCCGTATGGAAATTAACAGTCCGTTCCTGTGTGAACGGCTCACAAAACCAGTGTTGCAACAGTTCGCGTGTCACAGGAGTCACCGCCTCCATCATCTCCCCACTCTCCCATGCCTCATTCACTGTGTCGCTTAGCCGTTGCGCCAGCAACAGCGATATATTATCTTGATTGTACGACATGATATTACTCATTTTTTTTGCTATTTTATTATTTGAGAGCGCGTGCCTCCGGCACGCTGACCACCATCCTTGTCGCCATCCCCACATTCCATGTGGGGTTATTGAGAATGGCTCCCTCGGGGAGCCTATTATCTTCCAATATGGTTGACAAAGGCTCGGAGAGCATCACTATCGATAACCCCGCACGCCAGTGTGGGGTAACACGCTGCTCCTTGTAAAGCGTGCCGATGGCACGCGCTCTCAAATGTAATATACGTATTCATCTATATCCGTTCTACAACTACACTTTCAAATCCGAACACATCCACCGCCTTGACACAGATGGCGCGGCTATCCTTGTGGGGGACGGTGAGGTCGGCGCGGTAGATGCAGTGCAGCGGGTCGTGGTCCATGGCGGTGTTCTCGCGGTAGTCCTGCCACAGGCTGCGGAAGGTCTGCCCGTCGTAGTCGGGGTCGATGCTCCAGTATTCTATCAGTGCCAATGGGTCTTCGTCCATCACCTTGCGCACCGCTTCGCGGTCTTTCTCGTCAAGGGGTATGTTCTCGGGCGACAGCTGCACATAGTCCCGCAGTCGTATGGTCAGCACATCTTTGCCGTCAAGCACTTTTTTCTCAATGGGGTGCAATGTGAGGTACTGCAATCCGCTGAAGCGCACCGTGCCGCTCTGCACCAGCTTGGCAAAACCCTGCTTCTTCAGCTTGTCCATCAAGTCGGGTGGGATGACTAGTACCTCCACCGTGTTCTTGTACTCTTCAATGGCTTGGCTGATGTCGTAGCTGAAATTCCAAGCCAGCACCACCACCTTCTTCCACCCTCCGCCAAGGAGGCTCTGTGTCGCTTCGCTGGCACGCCGCAGGGTGGCACGTCCTGTCAGTTTGTTGGGACTGTCCACATACACCAGCGTGCGCTCGTCTTTGATGAAACCATAGTTGCGGTCGCTCACCTGGTCGGGAGTGAAAGGCAGTGCACCATACAGCTGCATCACCACTTGGCTCAAATCACCGATTGAGCGGAACAGCCGTGTACCATGCAACATCTCCTTCTGGTAGTCTCCAATGGCCTGATAAAGGAACGGCTTCACCTCTTGGTCAATCAACCGCTTACGCATCACCAGCGTGGCAGGCTTGCCGATATCCGTAGTAATCCATCTACGACCCAACCGCTCCGCCACCGCCGCCGTAGTCCCGCTGCCTCCAAAGAAGTCGCACACCAAGTCACCTTCATTGCTACTGGCTCTGATGATTCGCTCTAACAATTTAGTGGGTTTTTGGGTGGCATAACCAACTTGTTCTGAACGGTATCGATCTCCTGTATAAATGTCAATCCACCAGTCCTCGCACTTTTTCCCCCTTTCTTCCATTGCGTTTACTGCATCACTATCCCCATCTGTACTGCCAAATACTTGTCCAGTATTGTGTAGCCCGCTTTTATGTTCGAGATATTGCATATTAAATGTATAATCTTCTCCCAAAGCATAAAACAATAATGTATCATGTTTTCGTGCAAATGTAGTATTTGTTGGGGTCGGACCACTATAACACCATATAATTTCATTTCTAAAATTATCTTTTCCAAATATCTCATCCATCAGCACTTTGACATAGTGCCCGACGTGCCAGTCAATATGAACATAGATACTACCGTGGTCGCTCAGCAACTCGCGCATCAACACAAGGCGGGGGTAGAGCATCCGCAGGTAGCTGACAGTGCCGTCCTTCCAGGTGTCGGCGTAGGCAAACTGCTCGATGGTGGTAGGCTTTTGGTTGATGTCGCCGCCGGGGAGGGTCAGCTTGGTGCGGTAGTCTGCCTTGCTGTCGAAAGGCGGGTCAATATAGATCAAGTCTACTTTGCCGCGCAGCGAGGGCAACCCCGTTTGCGGGTCGCCTGCCAGCAGTGCCTGCATCGCTAGCAGGTTGTCGCCATAGATTAGGCGATTAAGGTCTTTCTGATTACTCAGATTATTCAGACCATTCAGATTATTCAGACCACTCTGAAACCTCATGGCACTGCTCGCCTTGGCAGGCAGCACCACCTCGTTGGTCTGGAGGGTGATACGGTTAGCTGAACTGAGGCGGTCGAGAATCGCCGCCGCCTCGCGGTTGCCGTCACGCACAATCTCCGGCAACTCGCCAATAAGACTCTTTATGGGCATAGGTCTGCTGTTTTTTAGCAGTTTGCCACCTATCCCTCTATTTCCAACGACCCCAAACAAAAAAGGAGGCGAGCATCTCGTCTCCTAACTGAGGTCGTCGAAATTTACCTTTGAGGGATAGACAAAACGCTCGCACATCTGCGAGCATTTGCCTTTGTCTTCCCTCATGTTTGAAGTTTTCGACGTTTCAGTTAGGTCGGAACAAACAGCAAACGCTATGTTAATTATGTATTTCTATTTACTTTCTTCGATTCTTTTTTCTTTCGTTAATATTGTTCTATTTCGTTGTGCAAAAGTACGATTTTTTTTTGAATTGAAAAGAAAAAACCTCATTTGCCTAAGTATGGCCAATCATTTTTTTGTCAATCCAAACATTTTATGTAATTTTGCAGTCGTATTGCAAAATTGCATAAAATAACTTGTTTGTTATGATAAACAGAAGATTAGAATCTTGAATTAATTCCCGCAACGTTACGGATCGGTTGGATGCCCGACTCTCCCGCCGGGCTGTAGTCTATTGTGGCACTCAAGAACGCCGTGATGCGTACATCGAAGTGCTAAACTATGCTTCGCTGCTTACCTAGTTCCCGATGGGGGAGGTGGGTGCATAAATTGAGAATGCCCCCTTTGTGGGGGCACCCTCGTCTTAACCCTTTAAAAACATTCATTATGAATAAATCTTTCCAACTCGTATGGCCATCGGGCAGGTCCGCCTACGAGTGGGGCGCGACTCTCATTAATGACGGCCACGCCTGCGGCGCTATTAATGCTTACTCAGCATTAATGACGGCCACGCCTGCGGCGCTATTAATGCTTATTCAGCATTAATGACGGCCTTGTGGACGGCGTTCCAGCCAGCGGCGGTGATGCCCCAGTTGTTGGTGGAGTTCTTGTTGCCGTTGATTCTTACCTTGCGTCTTTTGACTTTTTTGTTAGCATTGATACCCATGACACAATATTTTTTTATGTTTAACCTCTTGATTTATTGTTCGTAATTTGAATATACCTCTCGAAAAAGGTTCTGCAAAATTACACATTTATTCCGATATACACAACTTTTTGTTCATTTTTTTATTTTCTTTCACATATCCCGCCAGAATACCTCCCGCCACCCACGTGGCTCCCGACAAAGGAGGATTTGTTGGGCATACTCATTGTATCGATTATCGCTCTAGAGGCAAAGATGTGTCTGTCAATCGGTAGAAATCGGTACGAATCGGTAGGAATCCGCACGAATCGGTAAGGGGGTCAGATTTTTGTCGTACTTTTGCAAATGTTTTTTGCATTTTTGTGTGATGAAAAAAACTGTTATGTGATAAAAAAAGATTATCTTTGCATTTTGAAAGTGGGGCGCGGTATGCCCCGATAGTATTAATAACATGGTAATTTTATAATCGTTATGAAGAAAAAGAGCATTGTTTGGATTGCTATTATCGGTATTGTTGCCGTGGCCTTTTTGTGGGGCATAGGCATCAACAACAAACTTATCAACGGCGAGGAGAACGTGTCGCAGGCATGGGCCCAGGTGGAGAATGCCTACAAGCGTCGTGCCGACCTGATTCCGCAGCTGGTGAACACCGTGCAGGGTGCTGCCAATTACGAGAAGGGCACGCTGACCGAGGTGGTAGAGGCTCGCGCCAAGGCTACGTCGGTGCAGGTGGATGCCAACGACTTGAGCGAGGCCAACGTGGCCCGTTTCCAGCAGGCACAGGATGCCTTGTCGAGTGCTTTGTCGCGTTCGATAAACGTGATTGTGGAGCGTTATCCCGAGCTGACCGCCACCAAGGGTTTCCAGGACCTGCAGGTGCAGCTTGAGGGCACGGAGAACCGCATCGCCACGGAGCGCGGCCGCTTCAACGAGGCGGTGAACGCCTACAACCGGAAGCTTCGTGTGTTCCCCAACAACATCGTTGCCAGCATCTGCGGCTTCGAGAAGAAGGGTTATTTCACCGCCCCCGAAGGCAGCGAAGAGCCTGTGGAGGTGAAGTTTGATTTCTGATGAAACGGGTAATCATATTTTTGTTCCTGCTGCCGCTTTGGTTGTCGGCTCAGGAACTATGGTGTCCGGAACCGACCAATAGGTTGGTGAACGACTATTCGGGTGTGCTGTCGTCGCAGGAACGCATCGAGTTGGAGCAACGCTTGGTGGCTTTCGACGACAGCACGTCGAACCAGATTCTGGTCATCATCCTTCCCTCGCTGCACGACTGCGAGATAATGGAGCTGGGCACGCGCATCGGCACCCAGTGGGGCGTGGGGCAGAAGGATTTGAAGAACGGGCTGGTGATACTGATCAAGTCGCGCAACCGCGAGCAGGCTGACGACTATGGCGATGTGGCACTGCTGCCGGGCTACGGCCTGGAGGGGGCGCTGCCCGACGCATTCTGCAAGCATATCATTGACGACGAGATGATTTCGCCGCTGTCGGAGGGCGATTACTACCAAGCTATCTGCAACGCCTTGGAGGTGATAGAGCCTGTGTGCCGAGGGGAGTACAGCTATGAGCAGTACAAGCGCGAGGACCGTCGTGCGTTGTTTGTGGCGTTGGGTGTGATGATGTTGTTGGCGGTTGTCTGCTTTGTATTGGCCGGCCAATATAATAAGAAGCATCCGCACGACCACGATAATTTCACCGACGGGGACAGCTCGTCCAATCGTCGGAACAACGGCGGCTGGACCTACTGGGGCGGCATACCGCGTAGCGGTGGCGGCTTTGGTGGTTTCGGCGGCGGCTCGTCAGGTGGCTTCGGCGGTTTCGGCGGCGGCAGCTTCGGCGGCGGCGGTGCGCACGGAAGATTCTAATTGACATACCCCGCCACTTCGTGGCACCCCTCTCAAGAGGGGAAGGGGAGGGCTGACGCGTCAAGGGTTTCAATTCGTTATAAAATGGAAATGTTGGAGTTTGATGCTGTGATTATTCAGAACGGCACGATGGATGCCGGATATGTGGAGGTGCCTTTCGACATCAAGGCGTTGTTTGGCAAGGGCCGGTTGTCGGTGCATGCCACTTTCGACGGCGAGCCTTACGACGGGCAGGTGGTGCGTATGGGCACGCCTTGTCATATCATAGGCGTGCGCAAGGATATCCGCCAAAAGATTGGCAAGAGCTTTGGCGACACGATACACGTCACGCTGGAGGAAAGAGTAAAGGTGGAGTAAGACATACCCCCCCCGCTTCGGAGAAACGTTCACAGGATGTTTCTCTCCCCTCTCAAGGGGGGAGAGGCTGGCGCGTCGGGGTTCACACATTCAGGAATTCACACTTTTAGAATTCATACGTTCACACATTAATAGGGTGACCGTCGAGCTTGGCGGCGACGAGGTCGTCGCCGCGGTATTCGAGTTTGAGTGAGAAGAAGGGCTGGTCGGGGTCGGCGAGCAGGCGCAGGAATATCTTGTCGCCTTCCCATAGGGTGAGGTCGAAGAGCCGTTGCTTGTCGATCCAGGCTAGGTCGCCTTCGTCGCATGCTGACTCTTCACCGCTCCAATGCGAAGCGGTGAAGAGGTGCATGTATTCGCAAGGCCAGATGTCGCTGATGAAGGTGACGATGCCACGATAGCGCCAAGAGAGGACGGTGAGTCCGGTTTCCTCACGGACTTCGCGAACCATACATTCGTCGGGGCTTTCGTCGGCCTCGCATTTGCCTCCTACGCCAATCCATTTGTCGTGGCTGGCATCGTTTTCTTTCTTGACGCGGTGGAGCATCAGGTACTGGCCGTCGCGCTCCAGATAGCAGAGTGTGGTCTGTTTCATTTGTTTCGATTGGTTTGTTTGGTGGCATACCATTCGTAGACTATGGGTATGACGAAGATGTTGAGCAGGGTGGAGGTGATGAGCCCGCCGAGGACCACTACAGCCATGGGGGCTTGGATTTCGTTGCCGGGGTGGTCGGCGGCAAGCACCATGGGCACCAGCGAGAGGGCAGTGGTGAGGGCGGTCATGATGATGGGGTTGAAGCGGTCGGCAGAGCCTTGCATGATGAGGTCGCGGAGTTTCGTAGAGGAGTTGTCGGAGTGGGTCTGGAGGTTTTGGTATTTGGCAATGAGGAGGATGCCGTTGCGGGTGGCGATGCCGAAGAGGGTGATGAAGCCGATGATGGCGGGGATGCTGAGGATGTTGGAGCCGAGCTTGATGGCAAGTACGCCGCCGATGAGGGCCAGCGGCAGGTTGAGCAGCACGATGAGCGAGAGGGAGAGGTTTTTGAACTCGGTGAAGAGCAGCAGGTAGATGATAACCAGTGCCATGAGGAATACGAGGATGAGGGTGCGGGTGGCGGCTTTGGCACTCTCGAACTGTCCGCCATACTCGATGCGGTAGCCTTCGGGGAGCTGCAGCTGGCTGTCGAGGGTGGACTTGATGTCGTCCACCACACCGATGGCATCGCGTCCGCTGACATTGGCTGAGACGACCAGCTTGCGCTGCACGTTCTCGCGCGAGATGGTGTTGGGTCCGCCGACGGAGACCACCTCGGCCACAATGCCTAGCGGCACTTTGCCACCGTTGTAGGTGTCGATGAGGGCATCGCGGACATCGTCGATGGTGGGGGTGCCGGTGTGGCTGAGGGCGGTGGTGGAGGGCTGCTGTTTGAGCACAAGGTCGAAACTACGCTGACCTTCGTAGATGCTGCCTACGGTCAGGCCGTTGAAGGCGGTTTCGACAAAGCGGTTGAACTGCGCCGTGGTGATGCCGTATTGGGCCAGCATGTCGCGGTTGGCGCGGACTTGCAGCTGGGGTGTCTCGGTCTGCTGCTCGACATTCACGTCGACCAGACCTTCGATGTCGGAGACGGCATTTTTAATCTTGTTGCCAATAAGATAGAGTTGGCTGAGGTCGGTGCCGAATACCTTGATGGCGATGGTGGCGGTAGTGCCGCTGACCATGTGGTCGATGCGGTGTCCGAGGGGCTGTCCCACGCTGGTGACAACGCCGGGAACCGCTGCGAGGTGGGCGCGGACATCGGCCATGAACTCCTCCTTGCTGCGGTTGGAGAGGGTGAAGTTGACATCGATTTCGGCACCGTTGGTGGCTTGCGAATGTTCGTCGAGTTCGCCACGGCCGGTGCGGCGCGAGGTGGAAGTGACTTCGGGAATGGAGAGGAGTTCCTTCTCGAGGAGGTTGCCCAGCGCGTTGCTCTCGTCGAGCGAGATGCCGGGCTTGGCAACGGCGGCAATGGTGAGGGAGCCTTCGTTGAAGGTGGGTAAGAAATCTCGGCCCATGGTGAAAAGCAGGCCTATGGCTGCCACCATGAGCAGCAGGGTGGTGCCGACGACGGGCCGTTTGTGGCGGAACGCCCACTGGAGGGCGCGGCGGTAGCCTTTGGCAAGCCATGAGGCGACGCGGCTGTCCTTCTGTTGGCGGTCGAGGTACGTGTCGTCGGAAAGAATGAGTTTGCACAGCAGGGGTGTCAGCGTCATGGCGACCAGCAGCGACATGGCTAGCGCGATGAGGTAGGCAACGCCCAGCGGCTTGAGCATACGGCCTTCGAGTCCGCTCACGAAGAAGAGGGGTACGAAGGTTATCATAATGATAAAGGTGGCGTGGATGATGGAGCTGCGAATCTCGGACGACCCTTGGAAGACCACCTCCATGGCGGGCCGACGTTGGTCGGGCGGGAGCTGGTGATTTTGTCGCAGACGTTTGTAGACGTTCTCGACATCGATGATGGCATCGTCGACCAGCGAGCCGATGGCGATGCACATGCCGCCGAGGGTCATGGTGTTAATCTCATAGCCTAACAGGTAGAGGCAGAGTACCGTGCCCAACAGCGAGAGGGGGATGGCGATGATGGAGATGAGGGTGGTGCGGAAGCTGCCAAGGAAGAGGAAGAGGACGATGATGACGAAGACGGCCCCTTCGAGCAGTGCCTTGCCGACATTGCCTACGGACGACTCGATGAAGTCGGCCTGACGGAATATCTTGGTATTCATCTTCACGTCGGGCGGAAGGGTCTTGGCAATGTTTGCCAGATTGGCCTCGATATTCTCGGTGACGCGCAGAGTGTTGATGTTTGGCTGCTTGGAGATGGAGAGGATGACGGCGGGCTGGGCGTTGCATGAGGCGTAGCCCAGTTTGGGTGCAGAGCCGACGCGCACTTCGGCCACATCGCTGAGGCGCACGGGATGCCCGTTGTGCATGGTCACGAAGGTGCCGCCCAGTTCGTCGATGTCGTGGGTGCGGGCCATGCCGCGCAGGGCATATTCGTTGCCGTAGTCGCGGATGACACCGCCAACGGAGTTGTCGCTGAGTGTGCTGCCCACCTCTTCGAGGTCGGACATCGTCACCCCGTAGGCCTGCATGCGGATGGGATCGGCAATGATTTGGTACTGTTTGTAGTCGCCACCGATAATGGTGACCTGGGACACGCCTCCCGTGCCCAATATGGCGGGCTTGACCACCCATTCGGCGAGGGTGCGCAGTTCCTGCTGATTGGTGGGGGAGGAGGTTTGGCATGAGGTGTCTACTTGGAGCGAGACAAACAGTATCTCGCCCATGACGCTGCTCTGCGGAGCCATGACGGGTGTGATGCCTTCGGGCAGTTGCTCGGCGATGGTTGCCATCTTCTCGCTGACAATCTGACGGGCGCGGAACACGTCCATGCCCCAGTCAAATTCCACGAAGACAAAGCTGCTGCCCTGTAACGAGGTGGAGCGTACGCGGCGCACGTTGGTGGCACCGTTGACGGCGGTTTCGATGGGGAAGGTGACGAGGCGTTCCACCTCCTCGGGGGCCATGCCGTGGGCATCGGTCATCACCACCACTTGCGGCGCGGTGAGGTCGGGAAAGACGTCGATGTCGGTGCGGTTGGCCGACCAAAGCCCTGCCACCATCAGCAGTATTCCCGCCACTATGATAAAGAGCTTGTGCTCTAGACTGAAACGGATTATCTTGTTGAACATAGTAGTAGTCTTTTAAGGTGATAAGGATGGGTTACAGCTCCACGGCATAGAGGGTGAGGTGGAGCAGTTCCAATTCGTGCGCCACTTCCCAGATTTGGAGCTCAATTTCCATATAGAATTCGGCCTGCTGCAAGTATTGCTCCAGCGTGATTTCGCCAGCTTCCAACGCCCGTTCGAGGTATTCCTGGCTGTCGTATTGGCTTAACGATGCCTTGAGGTTCTCTACGTTGTGCATCAGCGCGGCGTGGCGGTGGAACATGCAGCGGAGGTGGTCGAAAAGCTTTTCGCGTTCGGTAGTCAGAGCCTGCTGGGCGGCTTCGGCCTCAAGTTGGGCGGCGCGCACGGCACGATGCTGGCTCCAGAGAGGCAGGGTCAGTCCGACCTTGACACCTCGGAAGTTTTCGCCGACAAGATTCTCGGAAGCATAGCCCACACTCATTGTGGGTAGCCATTCGGCGCGACTTAGTTGAAGTCGTTGTTGGCTGGCATCCACTTGGTTGGAAAGCATCTGAAGGTCGGGGTTGCGCATTTCAAATCGTTCGTACCAGTCCTCGAAACTGGGTTCGACAATGACGGGTTCGTATTCTTGTTGTGAGAATGAGAAAGACTCGTCGCCTACTAAGATATGAAGGTCGTGGGCGGCATGGTCTTCCTGCATAAAGACTTGGGATGATTTGCTCTGCATGCTGGCATGGTGCATTTGTGCACGGTTGTATTCCAATATTGAGCAGTCGCCTGTGGTGTAGCGTCTTTCAAATAGCTGTGCCAGCCGATTTGCTGCCGCACAGTGGCGGGCGTAGATTTGCGACACGCCGTGGTAGTATACCCAGTCGGCGCACTCTTGCTGCACCTCTAGGAGCAGAGCCTTGCGTATCACGCTGTAGTTGATTTCGGCGGCATGTTCCTGTAGGTTGCGCAGGCGGGCTTTGCGTACCAGCACTGAGGGCATTTCAAACGACTGCGAAATGCTGAGGTCCCAGCGAATGCCTATCTCCGCGGGCGCACCCCAAAAGTAAGCGGCCTCCACCTCGGGATTGGGCAGAAGGGTGCCAACGTGGGCCGCCGTCTTTTCGGCTTCGGCACGTTTGGCAGCCACCTGAAGCATAGGGTTGTGCTCTTCGGCGTGCTTCAGCACATGGCTGTAGCGGGGCTGTGCCACAGCTGTGGTGGCAAGGAGGAGAAGTGCAAATATGGCGATATAATGCTTATTCTTCATGGTATGAGGAATCTATGGGGTTAGTGAACATGTCCGGCATGAGGATCTAGGGCAGCATTGTTTTGGGCAAGGCGTACCATCGAAGCACCCTTTGCCACCACAACCTCGCCAGTAGCGAGACCCGATGTCACCTCGGTGCGAAGGCCGTCGGTAGTGCCGAGCGTTACCATCCGTTTTTCATACTCTCCGTCGTGCACTTTGACAAAAAGGAAGTAATTGCCCATTTCCTCGACTATCGATTCGTTGGGAACGGTAAGGACCTCTTTGTCGGACTGTGTGACGATGTAGGCGGTTACGAAGCTACCGCTCAGCAGTTGGCCTATATTGCGAATGCGGAAGGTGACGGGCACCAGCGGGCAGTCCGCATCGGTGGCCTTGCCGTAGGATACCAGCGAGCCGCCCAGTTCGTCGAGTGTGTAGGTCTGACTGTCGCCAGGGATGCGGATGTTGACCCCTTTGATGTTCTTGAGGCAGCCGTAGTAGCGGGGCTGTACTTCGGCGCGAAGCTGTAGGTCGCGGTTCTGCGACACGGTCACTACTGACTGCCCTGCCTCCACAAAGCCTCCGTTGCTGACATGGATACGCTGCACGTATCCGCTTATGGGTGCGCGCACTACGGCACCTTTCCTTGAGAAATTGGCCTTCAGGTTGTCGTACTCGGCTTTGGTGCTCTCATACGTGGTGCGGGCACTTTCCAAATCGGCCAGCGACACGATTTTGTCTTCCGCCAACTTCTGTTTGCGCTCGTAGACGGCCTTGGCAGCGTTGTATCTGGCGGTAACTTCTTGGAGACGCACACTCATATTATTGTCGGCTAGGCCGCTGCTTTCTATTTCAAAGAGTTGCTGACCCGCTTTCACGGCGGCACCGACCACAAGGTTGGGGTTGGTAAATACGACCACTCCCGAAGCGGGGGCGGTGGTCTCACGCTCGTCGCCTTGCGAAGGCAGCACCTGCGCCGAGGTCTTGATTATCTGCCCAAAAGGACGGGGCGACACCTTTTCTAGTGCGAGTCCAACCTTCAGTCCTTGGGCGTTGGAGAAAGCCACAACGTTGGGGCCGTGGTCGTGGCTGTGCCCATGATCGTGTTCGTGTTCATGCTCATGGGAATGCTCATGTTCGTGGACATGCTCGTGATTATGATGGCATGACATCATGGCTCCGATATAACAGACGGCTACCATGATAGAAAGAATCTTCTTCATATTGTGAAAAATTGAATAATTGTGGCAAATACGCCAAAATAAATAAAAATGAATGGGGGTGTGGCACGACATGGGTGCCACGTGGAGAGTCAGACGCATTGAGGCGGAGCTCGGAGGGGATTGCCACCGGAGAGTGGCGGTAGTGGCAGCACCCACGGCACGTCGGAGTAGGCAAGGATATCAGCTCCGTTCGAGACAGCTTGGATGGCAATGCCTTGTGTGGGTAGGAAAGCCTGCATTAGGTCGTGCACTTCGGCCTTCACCACCGTTGCCATCAGATGCTCGTCTTCCTTGGTGTTCAGCACTAGGTGCGAAAGCATGTCGGCAAGGCGGCAGATGTCGAAGGGGTGGTCGGAATGGTGCTCGTCGCAATCGTGTGTGTGATGCTGGTGGCTGCAATGACAGTTGATTTCGGTCTCAAAAACAAACCCCACTTCGTCCGCACAATCGTGGTGGTGGTGCGGTACGATGGCGTGCAACAAGATGATTGCACAAGCCACAGTGATTGCTATCTTTGCAGCCAGATGCTTCATTATGTGGTTGTTGTGTAAGAGTGAGCAAACCTTTGTGTAGATTGTATCACGCTGCAAAATTACGCATTTTAATTGAAATAATAGAAAATAATGCGTTCCGAGCCATATTTTTGCAATGTATGGTCAGCGTGGTAGCCTAGCCGCTGCAGGCTTCGGATGCTGGCGGCATTGTGTGGCGATGCGGTGGCACACAGCAGGTTGTAGCCCCGTTGGCGGGCTTCGTCGTGCAACCGCTGACCTAGCAGCACTTGAAGGTGGTGACCTCGCCAGTTGGGATGCACAAGGCATATCTTGAAGTGCGCTGCGCGGTGTCCCTCTATGCTGATGGTCTGCAGCAGAGGTGCCAAAGCCTCATCGTCGCCCTCTTGCGGCACATACAGCACTGCCAATGCCACCAAGACATCTCCATGCCATGCCCCAAGACATACATGCGGAGGTAGGAGACAGGTGCGCCACATCGTTTCGGTGTTGCGTCGCAGTAGGTCGGGACGTTCTAGATGCGCCATTATTTCTGCCTCCAATGCAAGGACCTTGTCGAGGTCTCCTTCGGTGCAATGACGTATGTCAAGTTCTTTAATACCTGTGTTGCTCATTGGGTTTATTAGATGGAAAAAGGCAGGGCGTGTAGCTCTGCCTTTTAGGATAATAATAGATGAGGCTGTGGTCAGCCTTCGAGGTGTTCTTTGCGAAGAAGGTCGTTGACAGTCTTGACGGGGTTGAACGTGGCAAGTGGCACTTCTACAAAGATGGTGGTCCAATTGGCCATGGCTCCGTTCCAAAGACCGGGCAGTTCCTGCGACTTGAGGATAGTGGCACCCTTGCTCTTCTTGCTGATAAAGCCGGTAGCAGGGTCGATGTACTTTCTCAGGTCGAAGTAGCGACCACGGTAGTTCTTGGTGGCGCAGACGAGGTCGACAGGGTTGAAATGGGTGGCGTTGGCAAGGATGGCGGCCTGTTCGGGGTCTTTGCCGTTGATTTGTGCGGTTTCGACAATCTGTAGGCTCTTAACGCCTTGTGTGTTGAGCGTGAAGAATGGGCCTCCGCCAGGCTCGCCTTGATTTTTGACCATTCCGCATACGCGCATGGGACGGTTGAGGAGGTCGTGAAGCTGTTGGGCGCGTTGGCGTTCATCGCCTTTGCGGTAATCCTCGTCGAGGTTGATCTGCAACTGCTCTTGTGCGTACTGTTCAATCTTTTTCAACTCTTTGGCGGTGACACTTTTGTCGAGGGCCTGTAGATACTCAAAAGTCTGTTTCTGAAGGCTGAGGAGCAATCCAGCGAGGACTTTCTTGTAGACGATGGTAGTGTGCTTCATCCAGTCGGGCACCACATTGTCGATGTTTTTGACGAAGATGAGGTCGGCCCGTTGCTCGTTGAGGTTTTCGATGAGTGCGCCGTGTCCACCGGGGCGGAAGACCAGTTTGCCCTCTTCGTCGCGGATGGGTACGTTCTGCTCGTCGACGGCAATGATGTCGGTATAGTGTTTCTGCTCCGAGAAACTGATGTTCAGTTTGATGTGGAAGGCTTCCTCGTAGTAGCGTTTCACCTCGGCAATCTTCTTGCGGAAAAGGGCACGGTGTTCGGGTGAGACGGTGAAGTGGAGGTTGACCGTGCCGTCGCTCATGCGGGCATATTCGGCTCCCTCGACTATGTGCTCTTCCAATGGGGTGCGCTGCAGATGTCCGTATTTGTGGAACTTAAGCAGTCCTTTGGGTAGGTTGCCGTAGCCCATGTATTGCTCTTTGAGCAGAAAGTTGATGACTGTGCTGTAGTCGCCGCGGTTCATGTAGTCGTCGAAATCAGCATTGGCCTTTTCCATGCAGGCCACGAGGTCGTTGAAGAAGGCGAAGGTGCGAATCTTCTCAAGAAACTCCTTGACCGAGGGGTGCTCCTTTTCGATGGTGTAGTCGACACCGAAATAAGTGGATGTGAAAGAGTACAACTCCTTGAACATACGTGTGGCGGCACCCGAGGCAGGAACGAATTTGAGTATCTTCTTTCCCTTGGAGGTCTGTTGGTAGAACTTGGTGTAGCGGTTGATGGCTTGGTCGTCGAGTCGCAGGATGCCGCCATTTTCGACTGTGGCGGCTTCCACTAGATGGGTCTTGGGAAATCCTTTGCGGAAATTGTCGATTTGCCGACTGACATCGGCTTCGGTCAGTCCGAGCGATGCAATCTGTTTGCGGTCTTTGTCAGAAAATTGGATGGACATAGGCTTGGGGAGTGAAAAGGATTAAATTTCTTGGAAGTCGGCACGGCCCAGAATCTTGTCGCCAATAATCTTAACCGTGGCAGTGACCACTTCGCCCTCTTTGAGGCGGACGGATTTCTCTCCTTCGCGATAGTAGAACTTATTGTTGAGCGTGTCGGGCTCGTTCACACGGGCGATAATGGTGAAGATGGCGGGGGCGGCAAAGCGGGTCTTGTAGATGCCGTTTTCGTTGCACTGGCCGGTGTCGGAAATGGTGCCGACAATGTTGTTCATGGGGTCGGCTTCGTTCTTCTTTACGTACTGAACTTTCACCCAAGCACCGCCAGCTGGGGCGTTGTCATACTTGGAATCGATTACTGTGACGTCCAAATAGCACCATGTGTCTTTGTCGCAAGCAGAAAATGCGATGGCTGATAATGCGCTGATTAACAGAATTCCGATGAGGGGAAGGCATTTTTTCTTCATAAAAAGTTGTTTATTTTTGTGAGTATTTGATTTTTTTTGACTAATTTTGCAACTGCAAAAATAACAAAAAATCACGGTATGATGACAAAAAAAGTTTTATTTTTATTATTTTTTATAGTTATTTCTGTTTTTTCTTTTGCGCAAAAAACTGATAAACAGAAGAGAAATGCCGATAAGGAATACCATGTCAAAATTGAGACTTCGTATGGCGATATGGTGGTAAAATTGTACAATGAGACCCCTCTTCACCGCGATAATTTCATAAAGTTGGTAAAAGATGGCACCTATGACGGGCTTTTGTTCCATAGAGTCATCAACCAGTTTATGATACAGGGCGGCGACCCTAAATCGCGTGATGCCAAACCTGGGCAGATGTTGGGCGACGGGGAGCTGGGCTACACTATCCCTGCCGAGTTTGTGCCGGGCCTGTTCCACAAGAAGGGAGCTTTGGCTGCTGCCCGTCAGGGCGACGAGGTGAACCCGCAGAAGGCCTCGTCGTCGTGCCAATTCTATATTGTCCAGGGTACTAAGTGGGATGCCAACCGGTTGAAGATGGTCGAACAGCGCATGGGCAAGAGTTTCACCCCAGAGCAGTCCGAAGTCTATGCCACTTTAGGTGGAACGCCTTTCCTCGACGGTGACTACACTGTCTTTGGCGAGGTGGTGGAAGGCATGGAGGTGATTGACAAGATTGCCGCCGTGCAATGCGGGCCGATGGACCGACCGATTGAAGATGTAAAAATGAAGATGTCTATTATAGAACAATGAATTTGCTAAACGACAAAATCCAGGCGTATATTGAGGATATACGCGCCACTCAGATTGAGAAGTTCCAAGACAGGGCGGCGGAGGTTGAAATGTTCCGCGTCAAATACTTGGGAAAAAAAGGTATCATCAGCGAGCTCTTCGAGCAGTTTAAGACCGTCCCCAACGAGGAAAAGAAAGAGTTGGGCAAGGCCCTGAATATGCTAAAGGTGGCTGCAATGGACAAGGTGGAGGAATTCAAGTCCTTTGTTGAAGAACATCAGGAGCAGGACAAGTCCAGTGACCTCACCATGCCCACCGACTTTGTGACAATGGGAAGCCGCCATGTGCTCTCTGTGGTGATGAATGAGATAGCCGAGATATTCTCTCGTATCGGTTTTACTGTTGCGGAATCGGTTGAGATTGAGGACGACTGGCACCTCTTTTCTGCACTTAATTTCCCACCTGACCATCCTGCCCGTGACATGCAGGACACCTTCTTCGTAGAGAAGGAGGAGGGGAAGCAGGAGGTGGCTCTCCGTACCCACACCTCGTCGGTGCAGGTGCGCGTCATGGAGAACAACAAGCCCCCCATCCGCATCATAGCGCCGGGGCGTGTGTTCCGCAACGAGGCTATCAGCGCCCGTGCCCACTGCATCTTCCATCAGGTCGAGGCCCTTTATGTGGACAAGAACGTCTCTTTCGCCGACCTTAAGCAGACCCTGCTTTATTTTGCCAAGGAGATGTTCGGCGAGCAGACTCAGATACGTCTGCGCCCTTCTTATTTCCCCTTCACAGAGCCGTCGGCGGAAATGGATATCTCCTGCGGCATCTGTGGCGGTAAGGGCTGTAACATCTGCAAGGGAACAGGCTGGTTGGAAATATTGGGTTGTGGCATGGTAGACCCCAATGTGCTGAAGGCTTGCAATATCGACCCCAACGAATATTCCGGTTTTGCGCTGGGAATGGGCGTGGAGCGCATGGCAATGCTGAAGTACCAGATTCGCGACCTGCGCCTCTATTTCGAGAACGACCTCCGTTTCCTGAAGCAGTTCGACACCATAGTGTAAAGGGATAAGCCTGCGGCGTGCCGCAGGCTTTATTGTAACAATGTGTTGATTCCATGAGTGCTATCACGCTTGAGAATATGTATTTCTATGCCCACCACGGTTGCTTTTCCGAGGAGCGGACGATAGGCACGAGGTTCCGGCTTGACGTGACGTATGAGACCGATACTTTGCGTGCACAGCAGTCGGACAATATAGCCGACACGGTGAGCTATCTGAATGTCTATCAGACCGTGAAAAGGGAAATGCAGCAACCGTCGCATCTTTTGGAGCATGTGGGTGACCGCATCGGAGAGGCATTGCTGAAGGAATACCCTGCCATTGAAAGTGTTAGGGTGAGAGTTTCGAAGCTGGCACCTCCGTTGGGAGGCCAGCTTGATGCCGTGTCTGTTGAGATTACAAAAGACCGTTGTCGGCAAAGCTGAAATAGTCGCGTTTGCCGCTGGGCAGGATGCCCACAATGAGGTGGTCGAGCAACTTGATGTGCAACAGTTGTCCGGCTTCGGCTATGCGTCGGGTCAGTTCCTTATCGGGTTGGCTCGGTTGCAGGCGGCCCGAAGGGTGGTTGTGCATCACGGCTATCGCCACAGCGTTGTGCTCAAGCGCAGCACGGTAGATGATGCGTAAATCGACGGTTGTCTGTGTCAGCCCACCCGACCCAATACGCTGTTTCCATGATATTTTGTTGCGCTGAGTGAGGTATATTGCCCAAAACTCCTCGTGAGGCAGGTCGATGATGCTTGGGGCGACGAGGCGGAATAGGTCGTCGCTGTCATTCACGATGTCTTCCTTACGTTCGTTATTCTCCTTCAGCATCCGGTTTCCAAGCTCCAATGCCGCCAGCACGGTGACGGCCTTTGCCATACCCAATCCTTTGTTGTTTCCCTGCAGGTCGTTGACTTCGAGGCGGGCTAATTCTGTTAGGCTCCCACCGGCCTGCTGCAGTATCGCCTTGGCGAGGTCTATGGCGGTGGTTCCCTTTATTCCAGTGCGTAAAAGAATGGCGATCAGTTCGCTATCGGTCAGGCTTTTCTTGCCTTGGGCAAGCATTTTTTCTCTTGGCCGGTCTGCTTCCTCCCATTGGGTGATGGGGAGTGTCTTGGGGCCGAGACTGTCGTTTTCGCTGTCCATGGAGTGCTATTTTTTTGCAAAGGTACGCAAAAAAAATTGCTTGGACTGTTTAGTAAGATAGAAATATGGGTCAAAATGTTTTGGATTTGCATATAGATATCATACTATGAGATGATTGCGTGCATTGTTTGGACAATAGACCGTGTTGTCTTTTTCGGGTTTGTAATATCTATTTTCTTGTTGTCATTTTGTCTTCGTTTGATTCTTTTTGGCGTCAGAATCGGACTCTGGCCTTCGAGGTGGTAGAAGGTGTTACAAATGTGATGAAAAGTGTCTGTTTGTGGGTGTGTTTGGGACTGCCACAACTTGTTTCATTTGGGTGGCTGCATTTATATAGAAAAATATTTTTTTTGGAAAAACCTTGCTGTGTCGATATTTTTTCTTATCTTTGCATGTTCAAATAGAGTAATAACTAAATATAACTTTAACACGTAAAACATGCAGAATAAAGGACTTATCAAATTTCTAACATGGTCGTTTGTGTTGGTATGTTTGTATCAATTGTCGTTTACATTTGTTACGAGCAGGGTAGAGAAGAACGCTTCGGCGGCGGCAAATGCCTATGTTGAGAGTAAAACAGCACAAAATTTAATTAACGCCAAGGCCAAGGGGGATGCGTTGTATGCCCAGACCTTGAAGGACTCCCTCTTGGTTGACCGCGAAGCTCAATATCTTGATTCCATGGCCAGTGAGAAGGTGTATCTGGGCTTCACCTACCGTCAGTGCCAGTCTCGCGAGATTAACCTCGGCCTTGACCTTAAGGGCGGTATGAATGTGATGCTTGAGGTTTCCACGGTCGACGTGGTGCGGGCATTGGCTGGACACACGCAGGATTCTGTGTTCAACCGCGCTATCGACATGGCTGTGGACGCACAGAAGAAGACCACTAACCGCGACTTTGTGTCGCTGTTCTACGATGCGATTCGTCAGGTGAATCCCGACGTGCAGCTGGCTTCGTATTTCAACACCCAGTTGCGCGATCGTATCAAGTTGAACGATGACAATGAGACAGTCATCCGAGTGGTAAAGGAGGAGGCTGCCGGTGCCTACGACCGCACTTACGAGATCCTCCGCCAGCGTATTGACAAGTTTGGTGTCGCCCAGCCCACTATCCAGCAGCTCCGCGCTTCCGAGCGCATTTTGGTTGAACTGCCTGGTGTGAAGGACCCACAGCGTGTCCGCAAGCTCCTTCAGGGTACTGCCCAGTTGGAGTTCTGGCTGACCTATGATAACGCCGAGGCCTACCAGATGCTAGAGAAAGCCGACAAGTATATTGCCGGTGTTGGCGGTATCGACGGTCAGACGGAAGAGACTCCCGCTACCGAGGAGGTGGCCGAGGCTGCTGATGCCGAGGCTCAGGCTGCTACCGAGGGAGACTCTCTGCTCAACGCCTTGAATGCGGGCGAGAAGGACGATGTGGAGTCGGCCATGAGCGAGATTGCCAAGGACCACCCGCTCTTTAATGAGAATATGTTGATGCCGAACATTAACGAGAAGGGCGGCCTGCTTCAGGGTCCCGTGGTCGGATATGCCCGCGCCAAGAGCCGCGATGCTATCAGCCGCATGATCAATATGGCTTTCGAAAAGAAGGTGCTCGACAGCCGCACGGTGAAGTTCCTTTGGAGTGCCAAGCCTGTGCAGGACGGCTCGGACATCTATCAACTGTTTGCTATCCGTATCAACACTCGCGACGGTTCGGCTCTTCTGGATGGTAGCGTCATTACCGATGCCCGTCAGGACTTCAGCAATGCCGGCGGCAACGAGATTTCGATGACAATGAATAATGAAGGCGCGCGTGAGTGGAAGCGTATCACTGGCGAGAATGTCGGCAAGTGCATCGCCATAGTGCTTGACGACTTGGTTTATTCCGCTCCTGTGGTCAACGGCGAGATTGCTGGTGGACGTTCGTCTATCACGGGTAGCTTCACGTTGGAGGAGGCCAAGGACTTGGCAAACATTCTGAAGTCGGGTAAGCTGCCTGCTCCCGCCATTATCGTGCAGGAGGCTGTTGTTGGTCCTTCGCTAGGTCAAGAGTCTATCCACAAGGGTCTTATCTCCTTCATCCTTGCCTTTATCATTGTGCTGGTCTATATGGTTGTGTTCTACAACCGTGGCGGCTGGGTGTCGGTTGTTGCCCTTATCACCAATATCTTCTTGCTAATGGGCGTGCTTGCTTCGATTGGCTCGGTGTTGACGATGCCGGGTATCGCAGGTATCGTGCTGACATTGGCAATGGCTGTTGACGGTAACGTTATTATATATGAACGTATCAAAGAAGAATTGCGTGCGGGTAAGAGTCTTGTCAATTCGGTCGACGAAGGTTTTAAGAATGCCTATTCCGCCATTATCGACGGTCAGGTGACCACCTTCCTGTTGGGTCTGGTGCTGATTATGTTTGGCTCGGGTCCCGTCCAGGGCTTCGCAGTCACCCTCTGCATTGGTATTGCCACTTCACTGTTCACATCTATCTTCATCACCCGTCTCTGTATTGACTGGATGTTGAACCATAAGAAGGCTATGAACTTCTCGTTCCCCTTCTCGGAGAACTTTATGCGTAATGCCCATGTCGATTTCATCGGCAAGCGTAAGATGTTCTACATTATCGCCTGCTGCGCCATCGCTATCTGCCTTATCGGTATTATCGGTCGCGGGTTGAGCCGCGGTATCGACTTCACGGGTGGACGTACCTATGTGGTTCGTTTCGACCAGCCTGTGAATGCTGTGGATGTGCGTTCTGCTTTAGACGAGCAGTTTGGTGAGTCGCCCGAGGTGAAGACCTACGGTCCCAGCTCGCAGTTGAAGATTACCACCAAGTTTAAGGTGAACGAGGACGGTGAGTCTGTGAACAACGAGATTGCCCAGATGCTCTACAATGGTACAAAGGGTTTCTTCGCTAACGAAATTACGGAAGACGAGTTCCGCAGCACCGAGACCAACCCGCTGGGTATTATCCAGTCGGAGCAGGTGGGTGCAACTATTGCAAACGACTTGGTCCGCAACGCCTTCTTGGCTGTTATCGGCGGTCTGATTGTGATGTTTGTGTACATCGGTCTCCGTTTCCGCAGCTGGCGTTTCGGTGTGGGTAGTGTTACTGCTCTGACCCACGATACGATTCTGGTTATCGGTGTGTTTGCCTTGTTGCACGGTCTGCTGCCGTTCAACCTGGATGTCGACCAGTCGTTTATTGCTGCCGTGCTGACGGTCATCGGTTACTCCATCAATGCCACGGTGGTTATCTTCGACCGTGTGCGTGAGTACCGCAAGCTCTACCCGAAGCGCGACATCAAGACACACATGAACGATGCAATCAATTCGACGTTGGCCCGTACTATCAATACCAGCGGCACGACCTTCTTCACGCTATTGATGATGTTCATCTTCGGCGGTGAGGTGATTCGTGGTTTCGTGTTCGCCATCTTAATCGGTATCGTCTGCGGTGTGTTCTCGTCGATTTGCATTGCCTGCTCTGTGGTGTACGACATCTCCCGCAAAGAGCAGAAGGCGCTGAAAGCCTGACGCGCATAACATGTATTTTGAAAGGTAAGAAAGATATATAATGAACGGTTTCGTCATATTTTTGGCAGTGGCTCTCTGGTTCGGGCTGTCGGTACGCAAGGCGTATCGCAAACAGGTGTCCGAACTAGAGAGCGAAACCGCTTCCACGGCAGGCACTGTGAAGAATGCCTTCGAGTCGCTTTTCGACGAGGCGACGAAGGTGGAGGAAACGGGTCGCTCGTCTTCGTTTGCCAACGAGGCGGCTTCGGCTGGCTATTATAGCTACGAGAGCACGGCCAGCAATGCAAAGAGCCGTGCGGCTGCCAACGCGACGCCGCATGCGCGGGTGGCAATGCCAGTCGCCGAGCGGAACGTGGAGGCTGACGCAACGGGGTTCGACCTGCGTCAGGCCATTATCTATCAGACTATTCTTACAAACAAATATATTTCCAATACGGAATCATACGATAATTAATTAATTCATCATAGTAATAATACCTAAATGAGTATGTTTAGAAAAGTACTACTGACAATCGGTCTGCTGCTGATGGCGAATGTCGTCCTGGCGCAGGGTGCTATTGTAGGTACCATTACCGATCCGAAGACAAAAGAGCCTGTGCCTTTTGCCAACGTCGTTGCCAAGCAAGACGGAAAACAAATCAAGGGTACGCAAACAGACATGGAGGGTAGGTTTACGATTAAGCCGCTGCCTGTGGGTCAGTATGACATCCAGGCATCATGCGTGGGTTACAACACCTATACGCGTGAAGGCTTTAACGTGAAAGCCTCCGGTATCTCGCCCTGTAACATCGAGCTCACCACGTCGTCGACGACACTGGAGGTGGTCGAGATTAAGGAGTCCAAGAACCCGATTATTGATATCGGTTCTGCTGAGACTGGCCAGCGTATGTCGGCTGACGATATTGCCCACATGCCAGGTACCTCGGTCGAGAGCATCGTCGCCGCTGTGGGTGGTGTCGGTTATAACGATGGTGGTACCAGTACTGCCCGTGGTGAGGAAGGCATGGTGACGATGACGGGTGGTGTTCGTAAGCGTACGGGTGTCAATGTGCCTAAGGAGGCTATCGCCGAAATCCAGGTTATCCTTGGTGGTACGCCCGCCAGCATCGGTGAGGCTATTGGCGGCACCCAGATTATCACACTGAAACCGCCAACGAGCCAGTTCCATGGTTCTATCCGTTACGACGCTCTGCTGGACTACCGCATGTATAACCAGCTGCAGATTTATCTGACCGGTCCTGCCGTGAAGAAAGATATCTTGGACGAGAACGGTGAGAAGACTGGTGACCAGACCTTGGTTGGATTCCGTTTGACTTTGCAAGGAAGCTATCGGAACAATTCGCTCTACCGCCCCAAGGGCTATCGCTACCGCGTGGTGAACGATGCCTTGGTGCGTCAGTATGAGCAGGCACCCATCAGCTACGACCCTGTCACGGGTTCTGTCAACTACTCTGCTGAGAGAGGTCTGTATAGAGATGCTTTCGTCGAAATCAAGAACTTGACGAAGAATGACTTCGGTGGCGATGCCAGCCGTGTGCCTAACATGCGTACCTATACCTTCAACTCTCAGTTGGCTTTCGACGTGCGTTTCACCGACTTTGCCACGTTGACCGTCACTGGTGATTTCGACTATCAGTATGCGCCTCAGGTCGCCCTGATGCCTCTCAACATGAGCCGTAGTGCCAACAGCATTTATAAGTATATCAACTGGGACGTCACGGTTGACTTCACCCAGCGTTTCCCCGACAATGACGCTCCTTCGGCCGACAACACCGATGGTACCAGCAAAGAGGGCAAGGCAGTGAAGAATGTGATGTACAATATCACCGCCATGTTCAACCGCGCCCGCTCTCACACCTATAACGAGGTGTTCGGCGGATCGCTCAACGATGTCTTCAAGTATGGTTTCAATGGTTCTGTCGAGACCAATCAGGAGCGTTCCTACGAGCTTGTTCCTTCGTTCAACTACAATGGTATTTCGCGCACCGCTATGGTGCAGAACAGCTGGCGTGATGTGATTGACTGGAGTACCTATCAGCCTTTTGCCGGCAATCAGATTTATGCCAACTACAACTTGCAGCTCCTCAGCCTTCCAGATGTGGCTCCGCTGCTGACCAATATCGACAATCTCCGTTTCTTCAAAGGTCTCGCCAATGGCGACACCCCTGGCAATGTTTACGGCCTATTGAACAATGTCGGCTATCAGGACGGTTCGTTCAGTTCCTCCCAGAGCGACTACATCTATCTTGCTGCTAAGGCCAAGGCTGAAATCAAGGGTCACGAAATTGAAATTGGTTTCCAGTATGACCGTGTCGACCAGTCTTCCTATGGTGTCGATGCCACTGGTCTGTGGACCATCATGCGCCAGAACGCCAACGCCCATATCAGCCAGATGGATCTGAGCAACCCGCACTACCGCTGGGAAGGTACCACCCTCTATGTCGACTACGACAGATTGGTGAATACCGCTGGTCAGACCTATTTCGACAGAGCTCTGCGCGACTACCTCATTGGCAACGGCTACCCCAATGTCAATGCCCAGTCGTGGATTGATGTCGACAGATACAACCCCGAACTCTATGTTCAGGCTGGTGGTTTGGACATGTTCTCGTCCGACGAACTTTTCAACAATGGTTCGCAGCTGGTCAGCTACTATGGCTATGACCATGCCGGTCACAAGTACAACAGCAGCAACTGGAGTTTGAGCGATTTCTATCATCCCTCGAATCCCAAGTACCGCTATATTCCTTCTTACACTCCTACCTACTACGCTGGTTACCTCCAGGATCAGTTCTACTTCCAAGACCTTATCTTCAACGTGGGTGTGCGTGTCGACTTCTTCGATGGCAACCAGTATGTGCTCAAAGACCCCTATCTGCTGTATGAGTCCCATACTGTGCGCGACCTGAGAGACGGTTCCGCTCCTTATCAGGGCGACATCTATGCGGGTGCTGGCGACGACTGGGTGGTCTATGTTGATGCTGCCGATGCCGACGAGCCCACCATCTATGGTTACCGTAATGGTTCTGTCTGGTACGATGCTAATGGTGTCGAGCTCAGCTCTCCAAGCTCATTGGCTGGTAAGTCGGGCAAACCCACTCCCTACCGCACTGTAAAGGGTCAGAAGGCTCTGGCCGACAACTCTGTCGGCGAGGAGGCCTTCGAGGATTATAAGACCCAGATTGTGGTGATGCCTCGTATCGCATTCTCCTTCCCCGTCGGTGAAAATTCGCAGTTCAAGGCCAACTACGACATTATTGCCCGCCGCCCGTCTAGCAGCTGGCGTGCCGATTATCTGAGCTACCTCTACATGTCTCAGAAGAACTATTTCAACAACCCCAACCTGAAGCCCGAAAGAGTTACCAACTACGAGCTCGGCTTCCAGCAGGCACTTAATAAGAACTCCGCTATCAGCATCAGTGCCTACTACAAGGAGACGCGCGACCTGATCCAGCTGGTCCAGTATGCCGGTGCCGACCCCAACCAGAACTACTACTCCTACGACAACCTCGACTTCAAGACCATCAAGGGTCTCACCGTGGGTTACGACCTGCGCCAGTCGAAGAATATCCGTATCTCCGCCAACTACACCCTGCAGTATGCCGAGGGTACTGGTCTGTCGAGTACCACCATGCAGGAGCTTATCAAGGAAGGCTACACCACTCTTAAGATGCTCAATCCTATCAACGACGACCGTCGTCACGAGTTCAAGTTGAACTTCGACTACCGTCTCCTTGGCGGCACCAAGTACAACGGACCCACCATCGACCGTGTTGTGAAGGACAAGGAGACTGGCGAAGAGCGTAGCGAGTCCATCAAGCTTCTCGAGAACTTCGGTGTCAACTTCGTTGCCGTTGCCCAGTCGGGCCGTCCCTACACTAAGGCCTTCAGCCACACGCAGCCTACCATCGTCGGTAGCTACTATGGCGCTCGTCTGCCTTGGGGCTTCTATTTCGACGTGATTATCGACAAGTCCTTCCCCGTGAAGGTTGGCAAGCGTCAGTCCAACTTGACTCTGGCTCTGACCATCAACAACCTCTTCAACATCCGCAACACCACGAGTGTCTTCCCCATCACGGGTAACACCGAGGACGATGGCTACCTCACCGATCCTGAGACCCAGAACGTCATCAACAGTTATCTTGACCCCCAATCCTACCGCGACCTTTATGCCATCTCTCTAGTCAACGGCTATTGGAGATATAGCTCCCCGCGCACGTTCAGACTCAGTCTGGTCTACTCCTTCTAATTACACTAACGAGAAAAAATAATAAAGATATGAAGAATATAATTAGCAAATTAGTATTGGTGGCCTGCCTATGCTCCATGTTGGGAGGGACGGCATACGCTGAGGATTGCAAGGTCTGCAAGCGTTCTCGTTCGAACCAGACGGCTGTGAAGGCACAAGCCGCCCGATGCAAAAGAGCACAAAGTACCGCTGAATTGAATGTCAACAATGTCAGAGCTCTTATTAACGGCTATGGCAACATGTGGTATGACGGTAGCGTGGCCCAGTACCACCTGCCCAAGAACAGCAACACCTGCCCTCTCTACTGTGCCGCATTGTGGATTGGTGGTACCGATGTGAACGAGCAGCTCCGTATTGCCGCATTGCGTTTCGGTCAGGACGGTGACGACTACTGGCCCGGTCCCCTTGAGCTGACCACCGCCGCTGTCGACCTCCCTGTCTGCAACCAGTACGACAAGCACTACATCATCACCAAGACCGAGGTCTTGGACTTCATGTCCATGTTCGACTATGATGAAAACGGTGCTACTCCCAACGAGTCTTTTGCTCCCGAAGCCATCTCTGCAACCATCAAGAACTGGCCAGCCATGGGCGGTGAGAACCAGTCTCCCTACCTGGCCCCCTTCTTCGATGCCAACCACGACGGTGTCTACAAATGGGAAGACGGTGACTATCCCTACTACGATTTCAACAACGACCTCTGCCCTCGTACCCTGAAGGCCCAGTGGGGTCGCGAATACACCTCCCATGTCTCCGTCACTGCTGAGACCGAGGCGGGTATCGTCACAGGCGGTCTCCTTTCCGACCAGGTGCTGAAGGGCGACCAGACCATTTGGTGGATTTTCAACGATATGGGTAACGTCCACCTCGAGTCCCAAGGCCAGCCCATCGGTATGGAAATCCGTGCCCAGGCTTTCGCCTTCTCCACCAACGACGAAATCAACAACATGACCTTCTACTCCTACGAGATTATCAACCGTTCCACTTACGAACTTCGCGAAACCTACTTCAGCCAGTGGGTCGACCCCGATTTGGGTTTTGCCCGCGACGACTTTGTCGGTTGCGATGTCAAGCGTGGTCTCGGCTACTGCTACAATGGTGACGAGTCCGACGGTCCCGGTTCGGGTTCCTACACGGGCATTCCCCCTGCAGTAGGTATCGACTTCTTCCAGGGCCCCTACATGGATCCCGATGGCAAGGACAACCCCAAGATCGACATTGGCAAGATGCGTGCTTACTTCCCCTCTCAGCTCCAGCGCTATCTGCTGCCTGACGGCACCTACGACACCATCTCCCTCACCGACGACGCCGACCAATACTATCCCCAGGCTTGGTATTTCACCCCTGGCGATGCCATTGGCAACTGCGCCATCAACGGTGTGAACTTCGGTAACAACATCGTCGACGACGAGCGTTTCGGTATGCGCCGTTTCGTCTACTACAACAATAGTAACGACGCCATCATCGGCGAGCCCTCCAAGGCTACCGACTATTACAACTACCTTCGTGGTTATTGGAAGAACGGTCAGCGCATGAAATATGGTGGAAACGGCAGCAACGACGGTACCACCGAATTCGACTGCGACTTCATGTTCCCTGGCGATAGCGATCCTCTCTACTGGGGTACCGACGGCAACCAGGTCGATGTCTGGACCGAGGTCACTGCTGGCAACAGCCCTGAAGACCGTCGTTTCATGCAGTCTGCTGGTCCTTTCACCCTGAAACCTGGTGCTCTGAACTATGTCACCGTAGGTATTCCTTTTGCACAGGCTCCTTCGGGCAAGGCTGAGTCCTCCGTCGACCTCCTCCGCGAAATCGACGATGTCTGCCAGGCCCTCTTCGAGAACTGCTTCAAGGTCCTCGATGGTCCTGATGCTCCCTCGCTGGTTGTCCAGGAGATGAACAACGAGGTCATCCTCTACATCAAGTACGACAACCCCAACAGCAACAACTATGGCGAGCACTACTCCGAAATCGACCCCGCCATCGTCCGTTCCTACACTCTTGACGATTCCACATATGTCTACACCGACGACCAGCGCAGCTACAAGTTCGAGGGCTACCAGATCTATCAGCTCAAAGATGCTAGCGTCTCCATCGCTGACATCCGCGACATAACCAAGGCCCAGCTCGTTGCCCAGTGCGACATCCGCAACTTCTACGACTCTACCGAGTCCAACCCCCAGCTGCCCATCGGAACCCTTGTCAACTACACTCAGAACAGCACCACTGGCCTTCTCCAGCCCAACATCATGGTCGAAGGCTCCAACCAGGGCATCCAGCACGTCTTCCGCATCACCACCGATGCTTTCGCCGAAGGCCGCAACATCGGTCTGGTGAACAACAAGGAATACTACTTCATCTGCATTGCCTACGCCCAGAACCGCTACAAGGAATACTCTCAGACCGAGGCCGCGTTCCTCGATGGTCAGAAAGAGCCCTACCTTGCCGGTCGTAAGGACGAGTTTGGCAAGACCATCACTGCCGTCACCGCCATCCCCCACGACCCCGCTACCGAGAACGGCGGTACCGTCGTGCAGGCTGAGTTCGGCATGTGCCCCAACATTACGCGTATCGAAGGCTATGGCAATGGTGGCTCCGTCCTCCGTCTCACCGAGGCCTCCATCCAGGAACTCATGGGTGCTCCCGGTGTGCCGGGCAGACCTGCCGGTAAGTTCAAGGCCGACGGCACTGGTATGCTCGCCACTCCCCAGCCCTGTCAGATTCTCAATCCCCACTACGAGGAAAACTACGGCCCCATTCATGTCGAAGTCATCGACCCCCTGAATGTCAAGGCTGGCAAATACATCATCAAGTTCGACCACGAAGAGGATATCGACGATTGCGGTTGGACCATCTCCAAGTCGCCCGAAGATCCCACCTATGCCGACAACCCCTATCTCTACGATGATGTCCTCACTGCACGTTCCGACTTCAACCTCGGCCGCTACAACGAGCAGCTCTTCCTCGACCTCGGCATTGCCGTTGCCATGAGCAACCCGCAGCCCGTGGCCACTCCTCTTATCATCACCACCCAGAACAGCGACAACCTCGTTTCGCGCTACTACGGTGGCTTTGTCAACGAGAAGGTTGTGCTCCGTTCCTCTGTCACCTATGCCGACAACTCGAAGCCCTGGCTCTCTTATCTCCCCGACGACGACAGCTACATGACCTACAACTGGATTCGTTCGGGCAGCCAGTTCTCCGACGGTGCTCGTGGCGAGTTCCTCACCACCACTGGCGAAGTCAGCCTCTCCGAAATCTATCTCGACGAAGACTTATACAGAGGTTATCAGGACGACCCGTATCAGAACCCCTCCTATGTGGGTGTCGACCGCTACCAGACCTTTGAAGGCCTCGAAGGTGGTTGGGCTCCTTACGGTGTCACCTCCACACTTCCGTTCCACCCCGCCTTCAATTATCGCTACTATCTTGCTCTCGACCATATCATCGACAGCGTCACCTCCATTAGCTCCCTCTTTGCCCGCAACTACAACAAGTGGAACATCCTTCGTCAGACGATGGATAACTACTGGAACAAGTCGTTGAACTTTAACGATATGTCCAAGCTTCCCAGCGTGCGTATCGTCTTCACCAGCGACACCTCCAAGTGGACCCGTTGCCCCGTCCTCGAGATGTGCGACGACAACACCCAGTCCGAAGGCAATGCCCGTCGTTTCCAGATGCGTCACCACGCCTCTGTCGACAAGTTGGGTCGCACCGCCGAGCAGCTTGGTGTTGCTTCCGATGTCGATGATCCCAGCAATCCCGACTACATCAATGCCACCGGCATGGGTTGGTTCCCCGGCTATGCTATCAACACCGTTACCGGCGAGCGTCTCAACGTCCTCTTTGGCGAAGACTCGCGCTACGTCCAGTTCAACGGTGCCGACATGCTCTGGAACCCCACCAGCATGGCCGACCTCATGGAAGGCACGCAAAACTACGTCATGGGCGGCCGCCACTTCATCTATGTCATGAACGCCACCGACCAGATCTTCTACGACATCGTCAATGGTCGCAACTCGGTTGTCACCTCCTACAAGACACCTTCCTACGACGCTGGTCGCTGGGCAGTCAAGATGCTCGGCTCGCTCGAACGTCTCATGGAGTTCGTTCCCTCCACCGATGTCGACCGCCTGCGTGTCAACCATGGCTTGCTGAGCGGCGAGAGCACCTCGCTAATCCCGCAGCGCGACTCGGCGGCACTCTTCTTTGCCTCCACCGCGTGGGTTAACATCCCCTTCGTCAACCAGCGTTTCCTCTTCGACAACCCCATCAACATCCCGTGTGATGTGACTGTCGACATCGACGTTACCTCCCCCTATGGCCGCTATCTCTCGCCCAACGGCACCAGTGTCCGTCTCTTTGGCGATTCCGAGATACAGAATGCCAACTACCCCATGTACATGTTCGAAATCACTCCCGAGATTGCCACCCTCACCGGCCAGGCCACTAAGAATGCTTCGCGCAAGAGCTATCAGGATTCCATCCTCAGCCTCATCAGCGTCGTTCCCAACCCCTACTACAGTGCCAGTACTTACGAGTCCCTCAGCCAGCTCGAGACCAAGGTGCGTTTCATCAACGTCCCCACCGGATCCACCGTCTCCATCTACACTCTTGACGGCACCCTGGTGCGTCGTCTCGGCCCCACCTCGGGCACTGCCACCACCCTCGACTGGGATCTCCACAACCACAACGGCATCCCCATTGCCGGCGGTGTCTATCTGATCCACTTCAAGGTACCCGGCATCGGCGAGCGCGTCGTCAAGTGGTTTGGCACCATGCGTAAGGTCGACCTCCAAAACTATCAATTCTAAGCATTGTTTGATAACCTATAAAAATGACTGAAATGAAAAACATATTTAGAATAATCACAGTAGTAGCCTTCGTCATGCTGCTGTCGGTCGAGTCCGCATGGGCTGGCAACGATAAGCGTAGAGGTACTGCCGGAGCCACCCAGTTGCTCATCAACCCGTGGGCTCGCAGCAATGGTTGGGGCGGTGTCAACGTCGCCAACGTGCGCGGTCTCGATGCCTTCTACTCCAACATCGCCGGCTTGAGCTTCATCAACAAAATCGAAGCCACCTACTCCAACACCATGCTCTATGGTGGCAACAGCGGCCTCAACAGCGGCGGCACCGTCAACGCCTTCGGCTTGGCAGTCCGCATGTTCGACCGCGGTGTGCTGGGTCTTAGCGTTGTCACTTCCAGTGTTGGCGAAATCGACATCACCACCGTCGAAAGCCCCGAGGCTATCAACGGCACCTACTCGCCCACGCTGATGAACCTCAATGTGGCCTACGCCCACTCCTTCACCACCTCCATCCATGGTGGCGTCAACATCAAAATCATCAACGAGTCCACGGCCGACATCAATGCCTCCGGTTTCGCTGTCGATGCCGGCATCCAGTATGTCACCGGTGCCGACGACGAGTTGAAGTTCGGTATCACCCTCAAAAACTGGGGCCCCGCCTTCTACTATGGCGGCAACGGCATGGCCTTCACCTTCACTAACCATTCCGGCAACAACATGACGGGCGAATACCCCGCCGCCGAGATGGAGCTGCCCACCAACCTTAAGATTGGTCTCTCCTACGACTTCCTCTTCAACTCCGCCAACCAGTACCTCACCCTGGCCCTGGCCTTCACCTCCAATGCGTTCCTGAAGGACAACTACGCCATCGGTCTGGAATACGGCCTGCTCGACATCCTGCGCCTCCGTTGCGGCTATGTCTACGAGCCCGACATCTTCGACGCTGCTGCCCGCACCACCTCCAGCACTGGTCTTTGTGCAGGTGCCTCCATCAACGTCCCCCTCAACAAGAAGAAGGGCGATGGCAATACCAGCCTCACCATCGACTACGCCTACCGCACCAACGACAATCTGCGTGGCACCCACGTCATAGGAGGTTCCTTCCGGTTCTAGTTGGTCAGCACACATAATCTAAGATTAGGAAAGGCTCAACAAAGCCTTTCCTAATTTTTAAACACCGTTATTATCAACACCCATTATGTCTGAAATAAATTATTACAGTGAAGAGGGACTCCAGAAGCTCAAGGACGAGCTGCACCACCTCATAGCCTTCGACCGCCCCGCCGCCGCCGCCGCCATAGCCGAGGCGCGCGACAAGGGCGACCTCTCCGAGAATGCCGAATACGACGCCGCCAAGGAGGCGCAGGGCCACCTCGAGGCTCGCATCTCCAAGCTCCAGGAGCTTGTGGCCAATGCCCGTCTGCTCGACGAGTCGAAAATCGACACCTCCAAAGTCCTCCTCCTCTCCAAGATCACCATCCGCAACGTCAAGAACAACGCGCGACAGGTCTACACCATCGTCCCCGAGAGCGAGGCCAACCTCAAGCAGGCCAAAATCTCCGTCACCTCGCCCTTTGCGCAGGCCTTCCTGGGCAAGCGTGCGGGCGACGTGGTCGACGTGGTCGTCCCTGCCGGCACCATGCAGTTCGAAATCATCGCAGTCGAGCGCTAGCGCGCCCTCGCACTGCGGGCATCAGCCATGCGGCGGAGCGACGGCCCTACGGCCCCACTCCGCCGCTTTCTTATTCCCCGCCAACCATTCCCTCCTATGCTCTCCTTTCTCCAGTCCTACGGCGTCCTAGGCCTCTTCCTTGGCTCCTTCCTGGCCGCCACCGTCGTCCCCTTCTCGTCCGATGCCCTCTATGCCGGTGTCCTGCTGGCCGGATGCCCTCCGGTGGCCTGTCTTCTTGTCGGCACCCTCGGCAACTGGCTGGGCGGGCTCACCTCCTATGCCATCGGCTGGCTGGGCCGTTGGGAGTGGATCGAGCGGTGGTTCCGCGTCTCGCAGCCGACGCTCGAACGGCAGCGCGGCCGCATCGCCCGATGGGGCGCCTGGCTCGCCCTGCTCACCTGGCTCCCCTTCGTGGGCGATGTCTTTGCCATTGCGCTGGGTTTCTACCGCATCTCGCCCCTCCGCAGCGGGCTTTTCATGCTCTTGGGCAAGTTCCTCCGCTTCCTCTGCTGGACGCTCCTCTTCTATTTTGCCGGATGGGGCCTCCCTCCCGCGGTCTGACTTCCTACACCCCTGGTGTGCCCCTCCGTTGCCCCTCCTGGCTCCCTCGAGCTCTCTATTTTCATCCGTTACATCATTGCTCCTTTATTGCCGTAGTAGCCTATAAGGGTCCGCCTATCGGTAAGAATCGGTACAAATCGGTAGGGAGCCGTACGAATCCGTAGTATGCGGTAGGAATCGGTAACTGGGAGGGAAAGAAGTGCTATTTTTGCACTAACAAAAAGTAAAAAAATAACATACAATAATGGGGAGTTAAATGGGGAGTTAAATGGGGGAGTTAAAGGGGAAATTAAAGGGGTAGTTAAAGTGGGAGTTAAAATGGACAAAACAATTGTATACAACGTTGGCAGGGTGAGAGCAGAGGTGAAGAAACATCCAGTGGATGTTTCGATAGCGAAGCGGAGAACAAAAATCTCATTCTGCCGAGCCAAAGCAACGTCTCCGAAGGTAACCTTCTTTTTTTGAAAAAAATGCCGTTCTAACTGGTTGGTTTTTATGGTCAGGACACGGCGTTCACCGCCCACTTCGTCCGGGAGGGCGAGGGCATCGACACCGTGCGGAGGGCGAAGGGCTCTTCACCCTCACGCCCAATCCGGCACACGGCGAGGTGACGGTGACGCTGGCGGAGGCCGCGAGGGGCGGCACGGTGCTGGCGTTGCGCGACGTGGCGGCCGGGACGGTGACGTACGCGTTGAGCGTGGCGGACTACCCGACAGGCAACTACTTCGTGACGCTGACCACAAAGGACGGCACCCGCACGCAGTGGCTGGTGGTGAAGTAAATTGAAAATTAGACATACCCCCTCGCTTCGCAGTGCCCCTCTAGAACATACCCCGGCCTAGCGGCCACCCCTCTAAAGAGGGGACGGCTGGCGCGTGACGCTGGATATAATTTTCAACTTAATACATACCCCGGCCTCTAAAGGGGGGACTGCTGGCGCGTGACGCTGGATATCCAATTTTCAATTTTCAACTTAATACATACCCCAACCTCGCGGCAAACATTCACTGGATGTTTGCTGCCCTCTAAAGTGGGTGGGGCGGGGCTATTGGAAGGCTTTTGCGAGTTGGTCGGCGAGCGTGCTGAACTCGTCGGGGGTGAGCTGCACGTGGTGGTGGAAGTTCATGTCGCCTTCGTTCTGCATGGGGATGAGGTGGACGTGGGCGTGTGGCACTTCGAGACCCAGCACGGCCATGCCTACCTTGCGGCAGGGGCATACTTGCTTGACGGCACGTGCCACGCGGTGGGCGAAGGCGAAGAGCTCGTCGTAGAGCGGGTCGTCGAGGTCGAAGATGTAGTCAACTTCTTGTTTTGGGATGCAGAGGACGTGGCCGCGTACTACGGGGTTGATGTCGAGGAATGCGAAACAGTTGTCGGTTTCGGCTACTTTGTAGCAGGGGATTTCGCCAGCTACGATTTTGGAAAAGATGGAGGCCATGGTGTAAATTGAATATTGAGAATTGAAAATGAAAATTAGGAGTTGTAGACGTAGGTGCCGTTGGGGGTGGCGACGGTGACTTGGGGGGTGGGATGGTCTTCGACGTGGCCGATGACCTGGGCGTCGACGTTGAAACTGCGGGCGATGTCGATGATGCCTTGGGCGGTGTCGGGGTCGGTGTAGATTTCCATGCGGTGGCCCATGTTGAAGACTTTGTACATTTCCTTCCATTCGGTGCCGCTTTCGTCGTGGATCATGCGGAAGAGTGGGGGGATGGGGAAGAGGTTGTCTTTGACGATATGGAGGTGGTCGATGAAGTGTAGCACCTTGGTCTGCGCGCCGCCGCTGCAGTGGATCATGCCGCTGATGGCGTGACGGTATTGGTCGAGGATGCGTCGGATGATGGGCGCGTAGGTGCGGGTGGGGGAGAGTACCATGCGGCCGGTGTCGATGCCGGGGACTTCAGTGGGGTCGGTGAGGCGGCGGCTGCCGCAGTAGACCACCTCGGGTGGCAAGTTGTGGTCGAAGGACATGGGGTAGTGCTGGGCATAGAATTTGGAGAATACGTCGTGGCGGGCGGAGGTGAGTCCATTGCTGCCCATGCCGCCGTTGTAGGCGGTCTCGTAGGAGGCCTGGCCGTAGGAGGCGAGGCCGACGATGACGTTGCCGGCGTGGATGTGGGCATTGTCGATGACGTCGGCACGGCGCATGCGTGCGGTGACGGTGGAGTCGACGATGATGGTGCGGACGAGGTCGCCGACGTCGGCGGTTTCGCCGCCGGTGAGGTGGATGCCGATGCCGAGGTCGCGCATTTGTTGGAGGAATTCCTCGGTGCCGTTGATGACGGCGCTGATGACTTCGCCGGGGACGAGCTGCTTGTTGCGCCCGATGGTGGAGGAGAGGAGTATGTTGTCGACGGCGCCGACACAGAGGAGGTCGTCGAGGTTCATGACGACGGCGTCGATGGCGATGCCTTTCCAGACGCTGAGGTCGCCCGTTTCTTTCCAGTAGAGGTAGGAGAGAGAGGATTTTGTGCCAGCGCCGTCGGCGTGCATGATGTTGCAGTAGTCGGGGTCGCCGCCGAGGATGTCGGGGATGATTTTGCAGAAGGCTTTCGGGAAGAGGCCTTTGTCGATGTTTTTGATGGCGTTGTGAACGTCTTCTTTGGAGGCGGAGACTCCACGTAGGTTGTATTTGAGTGTGTCCATGATAGTTGGAAATTGAAAGTTGAAAATTAATTGGGGGTGTTGTCGCCGAGGGTTTCGGCGGCTTTGACGCTGTTGTCGATGGCTTCGGAAACGTTGATGATGTAGTCGCCGAGTTTTTCGTAGAGGGCGTAGAGGCTGCTGTAGGCGTTGCCGACGGCGAAGTTGTAGACGCCGAGTTTGAGGGCGTCGAGGTGTCGTGAGCGGAGGGTGTCGCGGTAGCGGTTGATGTCGTGCTCGGCCTGATAGGCGGCGTGGAGGTCGATGTGGTCGTAGTCGCTGTTGAGGTTGTGGTCCATGATGTCGAGTGCGTGCTGGACGAGGGCGGTCATGTGGCTGAGGTTGTCGTTGAGGCCTTGGTCGAAGTGGACGGCGGTCTCGCGCTTGTTTTTGCGGGTCATGGCGATTTGGAAGATGGTGTCGCCGATGCTCTCGAGGTTGTCGACGATGCGGAGCATGGAGGAGACGCGTCGTGAGCCTTCTTGGGAGAGGTCGCCGGCGGCGGTCTTGGTGAGGAATTGGGCTATTTCCATCTCCATGCGGTCGGTGATGCCTTCGTATTTTTGGATGCGTTGGAGTGTTCGGTTGAATTCGTCGTCGTCCTTGGCGGTGCGCAGGGTGGGGAGGAAGGTGAACATGTGGAGGACGCGGGTGGAGAAGTTTTCGATTTCTTTTTTAGCGGCCTGGATGTTGAGCTCGGCGGTGCTGGTGAAGCCGCCGCTGATGAAGCGGAGGCGGAATTCGTCTTCGTTGTCTTCGGCAGAGGGACGGACCATCCAGTCGACCACCTTGATGAACTGGGGGATGAAGAAGGAGAGGATGACGGTGCCGGTGACGTTGAATAGGGTGTGGAAGATGGTGATGGCGAGGGGGACGATGGCGACGGGGAGGAGGCTGTGGTCGAAGGTGGCGGGGCGGCCGGTGAGGAGCTCGGCGAGGTAGGCGATGAGGTTGAGCTCGGGGTAGAGGACTAGGAGTGTGAGGATGGCGCCGACCATGTTGAATACGAAGTGGGCGCGAGCGGCTTTCTTGCCGGCGGTGTTGGCTTCGCGGGCGGCGATGTTGGCGGTGAGGGTGGTGCCGATGTTGAGGCCGATGATGACGGCGGTGGCGATGTCGAAGCCGATCCATCCGTTGGCGGTCATGATGAGGGTGACGGCCATGACGGCGGAGGAGGCTTGGATGAGCATGGTGAGGATGGCCCCGATGACGATGAATATGAGTATGGACCAGATGCCCCAGGCGGAGCAGCGGTGGAGGGTTTGGAGTATGGAGGCGTGGCAGATGAGGTCGGGCATGGCATACTGCATGAATTGGAGGCCGACCATCAGGATGCCGAATCCGATGACGAACTCGCTGACGGATTTGGCTTTGTCGCCTTTGATGAACATGAAGGGGGTGGCGATGGCGAAGGTTACGAGGGGTAGGAGGAACTGCGGGGTACTGCCGCCCATGCCGAGGAGGATAATCCACGAGGTGATGGTGGTGCCGATGTTGGCGCCCATAATCACGGCGATGGCACCGGCGAGGGTGAGCAGCCCCGAGTTGACGAAGCTGACGACCATGACGGTGGTGGCGGTGGACGACTGGACGGCGGCAGTGACGGTCGCGCCGGTGAGGATGCCACGGAAGAGGTTGTTGCATTTTGCGGCGTTGCTTTGGCCTTGGAGGGCATGGCGTTCGCTTGTCGCAATGGTCGTCATGCGGCCCATAATGCTGCGCATTTTGCCACCAGCGACCTTTTGGAGACCTTCGCTCATCAGTTTCATGCCATAGATGAATACCATCATGGCACCTGCGAATTTAATGATAATCAGTAGAATGTCTCCAATATTCATGCAATTGTTACAATGTGGAAATGTCATGCAAATATACAATCATTTTTCCATATATATAGAAAAAAGATTTCATTTGTTATGAACCGTGTGGGACGAGTGGCTTGGCGACATGGGCGACGGCGATTCGAGAGGGGGCTGGGGAGGGTGCTCCGATGGTGCCTTTGTATGGGTGCGAACTTTCCTAATAAGAGTTAAAAGCTGCATTTTTGACGAAAAAGTGTTTGTAATTGAAAAAAAAGTTGTAATTTTGCACTCGATTTTGAAAGAATAAAGAACGATAAAAAATAGTATAAACAATTATGTATCTGACAAAAGAGAAAAAAGAAGAAATATTTGCCGAGTACGGTAAAAACGCTCAGGACACTGGTTCGGTCGAGGCACAGGTTGCTCTCTTCACCTACAGAATCCAGCATCTCACGGAGCTGATGAAGAAAAACAAGAAGGACCAGGTCAGCGAGCGCGCGCTGGTGGGTTTGGTCGGTAAGCGTCGTCGCCAGCTGGACTATCTGAAGGCCACCGACATCGAGCGTTACCGTGCCCTCATCAAGAAGTTGAACTTGAGAAAATAATTAGGAAAAGTAATAGTTTTTCATAATTTATTTGGTTATGGTTGGCCGCCCTAGGTTCTCTGGGGCGGCTTTTTTGAAAGAGGACTAAGTAATAAATGAATAGCCTTGGCATATAGATGATTATGCCTGGCAGAATGCGTGTCGCACGGTGCGGCACGTAGCGGAAATAAGGAAATAATAAAGGTAAAAATGAACATTATCACAAAAAGATTTGATCTCGGCGACGGCCGCATGATTGAAATTGAAACAGGAAAATTGGCCAAACAGGCCGACGGCGCTGCCGTAGTACGTATGAACAACACGATGATTCTTGCCACCGTATGCGCAAAGAAAGAGGTGGGCGAGAATGTCGACTTCATGCCCCTCACCGTAGATTACCAAGAGAAGTATGCCGCCATGGGCCGTTTCCCTGGCGGTTTCTTCAAGCGCGAGGCACGCCCCTCGGAGCATGAGATTTTGATTGCCCGTCTGGTGGACCGTGCTCTGCGTCCGCTCTTCCCCGACAACTTCCATGCCGAGGTGCAGGTGCAGATTACCCTCATCTCGGGCGACCACGACACTATGCCTGACCAACTGGCAGCCCTGGCGGCGGCATCGGCTCTGGCAGTGTCGGACATCCCCTTCAACGGACCCGTTTCCGAGGTGCGCGTGTCGTATCTCGACGGCGACTATGTCATCAACACCCCCATGGCCGACATCGACCGTGCCGACCTTGACCTTATCGTAGCTGCCACCGAGGACAATATTATGATGGTGGAAGGCGAGATGAAGGAGGTGAGCGAGGATGTGATGCTGGGTGCCTTGAAGGCTGCCCACGAGGCTATCAAGATACAGTGCCGTGTGCTGAACGAGCTCACCGTCGAGACCGGCAAGACCGAGAAGCGCGAATACTGCCACGAGGTGAACGACGAGGATCTGCGCCAGCGCATCCACGATGCCGTTTACCAGAAGTGCTACGACTTCTCGAAGCAGGGCATCGCCAACAAGCATCAGCGCGAAGAGGGTTTCGAGGCTATCAAGCAGGAGTTTATCGATGCCAACTATACCGAGGAGACCCTCACGGACGAGATACAGTTTATGATCGACCGCTACTACCATGACACCGAGCGCGAGGCTATGCGCGACATGGTGCTGGCAGAGCGCACACGTCTGGACGGCCGTCAGCTAGATGAGATTCGCCCTATTTGGTGCGAGACAGACTACCTGCCTTCGGCTCACGGTAGTGCCATCTTCACCCGTGGCGAGACTCAGTCGCTGTCGACCTGCACGCTGGGCACCAAACTCGACGAGCAGAAGATCGACGGTGCCGTCATAGAGGATATGCGCCGTTTCCTACTGCACTACAACTTCCCCGGTTTCGCCACTGGCGAGGTGAAGCGTGCCGGCAGCACCAGTCGTCGCGAGGTGGGTCACGGACATCTGGCCTGGCGCGCCCTTAAAGAAGTGTTGCCATCGGAGACGGAGTGCCCCTACACCATCCGTGTGGTGTCGGACATCCTTGAGAGTAACGGTTCAAGCTCGATGGCTACCGTCTGTGCAGGCTGTATGGCACTGATGGATGCTGGCGTGAAGATTCGCAAACCTGTCGCCGGCATCGCCATGGGTCTTATCAGCAAGGGCGACAAGTGGGCGGTGTTGAGCGACATCTTGGGTGACGAAGACCATCTGGGCGACATGGACTTCAAGGTCTGCGGTACCCGCGACGGTATCACCGCCTGCCAGATGGATATCAAGGTCGACGGCCTTTCGTATGACGTTCTCGCCAAGGCATTGGAGCAGGCCCGTCAGGGTCGTCTCTATATCCTCGACAAGATTTGCGAGACCATTCCCGAGCCCCGTGCCGACTACAAGGACTTCGTGCCCCGTATCGAGCAGATCCAGATTCCGAAGGACTTCATTGGTGCCGTCATTGGCAAGGGTGGCGAGGTTATCCAGAAGATTCAGTCGGAGACCAACACCATTATCAATATCGAAGAGGTGGGTGACCTGGGTATTGTCGACGTGGCTTCTCAGAACAAGGACGACATCGCTGCCGCTATCAAATGGATTAGAGAGATTTGCACCGTTCCCGAAGTGGGACAGATTTATGATGCCAAGGTGGTCAGCATCGTCGAGTTTGGCGCATTCCTAGAGATTCTTCCCGGCAAGGAAGGCTTGATGCACATCAGCGAGTACGACTGGGGTCGCACCGAGACACTGGAGGGTTTGATTGAGGAAGGCGACGAGTTCCAAGTGAAGGTCATCAACATCGACGAGAAGACCGGCAAGATTAAGCTCAGCCGCAAGGCTCTGCTGCCCAAGCCCGAAGGTATGGTCGACGAGGGCGAAGGCGGTCCGCGTCGTGGCGGTGGCGGACGTGGCCCGCGCCGAGATGGCGACCGTGGTCCGCGCCGCGAAGGCGGTGACCGTGGTCCGCGCCGTGAAGGCGACAGAGGCCCTCGTCGTCGTAGCGACGGAGAACGCCGTAGATAATTGCAAGGCAACAATCACATAACAGACATGGGTGTCCAATTGGATACCCATGTCTGTTTTCTACATGGTTTCGTTATATGATGGATAGTTGTTCCAGAAACCAGTATGCGCCAGTGCTGGGCGCAGGGGGTGACTCAGTGCATGAAAAAAAAGTTACAAGGGCTGTAACAAAACGATTCCTTTTTGCTACATATAAAGAACAGCAGCTGTTTTTGTTTTGAGAATTGAAATGTTAGACTCACAATATAAATATAATTATCGCGTTATTAATTATACCAGATTATAAAGATGAAAAGAACTATTCTCGCAGTCATGATGTGCTGTATGGCAGGACTAGGCCTGCGGGCACAGACGTGCGACACGATTAGCAGTTTCCCCTGGGAGGCCAACTTCTCCGGCGGCCTTGGATGCTGGCAGCAGAGTGGCAACGGCTACTGGACAGCTGCCAACTCACAGGCTATCTACGGACAGTTGAACAGCAGCGTCACATCCACGGGGTATATTACCATCACTACGCCAGTCTTGCAGTTTGGCAATTCCACTACAGGGCTGCGCCTTTGGTGGAAGGACCAGCGCAATGTCCTGTACCCGAACTTGAGGGTTATGGTGTTGAAAGAAAACGGCACGCGCGACACCCTCTACACGGCCGACATGGGGTCGACACTTACCCAGCACAGCGTAAGCCTTGCCGCCTACGCAAACCAGACGGTGCGCATTGCTTTCGAGGTCAGGCTGTCAGCCGGAGGCTACAGCTATCGTGGCACCCTCTCGCAGATAGGTATCTATACACAATATGGACCACTGGGAACGCTGTCGGCGCCCAAAGTGGCGGCTGTCGGCGACAGCGTGCAGGCAGTGTTCAGTCTCACGCGTGGGCAAGCCCCGATAAGCTACAGCTGGCACAGCACCATGCTTGGCGACCTTGCGGGTGGCGACACCCTGCAGCTGATCTATCCCATGGCGGGATGGGACACCCTGACCGTTACGGCCAGCAACTCCTACGACACATTGATACGTATGGCTGCGGTGCGCGTGCACGACTGCCAGACAGTGTCCGCGTTCCCATGGCGTGAGGATTTCGATGGCATCGACACGGCGACCTACAATGCATGCTGGGCAATCAGCGGCTGGCAACACCAGAGTAATAGCAGCAGTATGTCGATTGTGGACGAGGATGGGGTAACCACAAGATACTCTCAACTGATGACCCCTTCGAATTCAAGCAACGGCAACTATATGCTTTCTCCAGCCATAAGCATCCCCACTGTTGATTATGAGAACCTGCGGTTGTGGGTGCAGTGCCGCAGAATGCCCGCCATACGCATCAGTCCTACGGCCAGTCTCGATACGGCCGACTATACCGACACGTTGTGTACTGGCGCAAACACCACCGACATGAGGTGGCATCTCTTCGACCTCTCGGCATACGCTGGACAGACCATCCGCGTGGGACTATTCAGGGATGGCTATCAGGCTAATCTCAACTGTGTGCGCGTGGATTATGACTTGTTGCCGGTGCTGGATCCGATGGATGCTCCCGACAGAAGCCGCACCGATTCCACCATCACCTGCAGCGTCGAGCTGCGGCGTGGGGCGCTGGACGGCCTGACTTTTTATTGGCAATCCTCGCTGACGGGCACAACATTGATCGACACGGGATATAACGGGACGAGTGTGTTTAATGCGACATATACAGTCGGTGGGTTGGACACTATCACCGTAATAGCGGCCAATGCCTATGGGGCCGACACGGCTGTGCGGGTTGTCGAAGTGGCCGACTGTAGTCCGGCTCTCGTCCTGCCATGGAGAGACGACTTCTCGTATGGCATAGGTTGTTGGTATCTGACACAAAACGCCACATACTATCAGTGGAGAAGTATTTATAGCGGTTCAGGTGATATTAGAAATTGGGTTGCAAGTTCGCAGTGCAGTTACACTACTACGACTGCTGATGCATGGCTTGTCTCCAAGGCTGTCACCATTCCGGCCGACACGGCATTGGCAGTGCGTCTCTTTTGGAAAGTTGGATTGTCGACGGGGAACAACCAGTCAAGCCGATATCGCGTGATGGTGAGCACCGCCTTCGACCGTACCGACACTAGTGCATACGAGGAGCTCTATTGCGACACTAACGCGCTGACGGGTTTGGATGACATGGCACTGCGCAGTGTCAGCTTGGCTACCTATGCTGGGCAGACAATATACATAGCCTTCCGCAACCAACCGACTGTCATCCGTTCCGCATCGTTGCTTATCGATGATGTGGAGGTGCGTGCCACGATTGCACCCAGAGTGACGGTTGCAGCCGACAGGAACACCTGTTACTACGGCGACACGGCCACCTTTGTAGCAACCATAGAGGAGGGCAGTCTTTCGGGCCTCACCTATACATGGCATTCTTCCCTGCTGGACAGCACATTCGCAGCAGGCGACACCTTGCGCCTTTGCTATGGAGTATGGGACGGCATAGATACCGTCACCGTAGTAGCTACCAACGCCCACGGGGCCGACACGGCAACCGTCGTGGTGCGGGCAGTCTATTGCACCGCTGTCAGCATACCCTTCGACGAACCTTTCGAAAGCGACAGCACTCTCGCCTGTTGGCGCAAGTCGGGTTACTATTCAGCTCCCGAAACGGGCGATTGGAGAATAAGTTTTAGTTATGCAGACAACACCCATCATGTGATAGAGGCCGGTACCTACTACTCCGACATCAATGCCTGGCTTGTAAGCCCTGCCATCGACATCCCTGCGGGTGCCACTGGCGTGAACCTCAAAGTGAAAGTGTATGGTGGTTCTTCGACTACCAGCACCACCTATCTTACCATACTGGCTTCCACCATAGGTGCCGCTGACACCACATGCTTTGTCGATACCCTTCTGCACAATGCCTATTATCAAGAATGGGTGACCGAGACCCTTTCGCTCAACGCCTACGCGGGACAACAAATCCATCTGGCCTTTGTGCATACGGGCATCTCCTACTATAGTTATGGCATCGAACTTGACAGCCTCAGCATCTACTGCCAATATCGACCAGAGGCGACACTCTCAGTCGGCGATGTTTTGGTGGACGATACCACCCGCTATGTTGCCACCATCAACAACTGCGTCACGACAGGCCTTACCTACACCTGGCACTCGTCGCTGTTGGACACCACGTGGATTGATAGTTCCTTGGCTCGGATTTCGAATCTCGAACTTCAATATTCAACAGCGGGAATCGACACTGTCACCTTTGTGGCTGCCAATGCCTACGGCGCCGACACCGCCACCTCGGTGGTTGAAGTGTTTGACTGCACCCCGCCGGTACCATACACCGAGAACTTCGAAAGAGTGTCTGCCACCGCCTACAACGTTGCCGGATTCCTGCCTCATTGCTGGACGGCGGCCTACAACGGCAGCGATACCACCTACATGCCGCATGTCGTCACCACCGGCGGCTACACATGGATAAGCGACATACCCGACCATGCCCTTTTGATGGTATCAGGTCTGGCAAGCGGCACCCAGGCCGAAGTGGTGTTGCCCCGTTTTGACGACAGCCTGCAGAACATTTCGATTGCACTGGACTATCGTTACGAGAATGCCGGTCAGGGCACACTGGTGGTGGGCCATTACGATGATACCATTTTCACCGTGGTGGATACCCTTGCAGGCCACTCCGGCAGCCATCAGCGCGACACCGTGATTTTTGCCTCTGCCACTGTGCCCGACGGCCAGATGGTTTTGCGTTGGAGCTCTAACAGCTGGTGGGGCGTGGTTATTGACAATATCACGGTGTTCAACACCGATTTGGATTTGCTGCTGCCACATGTAGCCCTTGGAGGTCCGACCACTGTCAATGCTTACGATACAGTCACCTACACAGCCATGCTACAAGATAGCAGCTTAGAAGGTGTCAGCATCACATGGCATTCTTCATTGCTGGATTCCACTTGGTACGCCGGCTCCATGCCTGCGGCTGCAAGCTGGAAACTTGTCTATCCGGTTGTGGGTATCGACACTGTCACCGTGACGGCAACCAACAGCCACGGCAGCAACAGCGACAGCCGTGTCGTGACGGTTGTGGGCTTGCCGCAGGTGACTGTCACGGGACCTTCCACAGCATCCACCTACGACACCAATGTCTACACCGCCAACCTCGTGGCTGGCATTACTGCCGGACTCAGCTACACATGGCATAGCACCCTGCTGGACACCACCATAGTAACTACAGATAGTATAGCAACGATAGTTTACACTATCAGTGGCACCGATACGCTCACCGTCGTTGCCAACAACCTCCTTGGCTCCGACACGGCCACTATCGTGGTCAACGTGACATACGTGCCGCAGCCTGGCTCGCCGGTCATTAGTCTGCGAGGTTATGCCTACGCCACCCTGTGCGACACCGCCTCGTTCGAAGTGACGCTCCTCGATGGCGACACCACGGGGCTCTCCTACACATGGCACTCGGCCAAAGCCGACCGAGGCGAAGCTACATTGCATCCCGAGGGAAACCGTCTCAAGGTGGCCTATTCTGCCATCAACTTCGACACCATCACCGTCGTAGCCTCCAACGTGCTTGGATGGCGCTCGGCGACAGTCACCACCCGTGTCATCCTCTGCGAGGTGCGCGATACGCTGCCCTTCGTGGCCACGCTCACCGAAGGGGGCAGCAATATCTACGCCCATTTCTTTGATTGGCAGAACGAGCGGATATGTTATCCGCGTGGCAGCCGTTTCCGTTTCAATTGGGATGGATGGCACCCTGAGGGCACCAGCCACCACTCAGGTCGCAATTGCATGGTGAGCAATGGAGCCGAATGGCTCATCTCGCCTCCCATACACCTGCCCGACAGCACCAGCGACACCCTCGCCTGGAATGCTACTTGCTACTACACCACCTACCATGTCCTTGTGTCGCCCACCGAATATGTGGTGAATTCTGACGGTTATATCGACCTGAGCTATTTTACCGACACCCTTTACAGCGAGACCGGCAACAGTATGTGGAATCGGCGCACCGTAGACCTTTCGGCATACGCTGGCAGTACCATCCACTTCGCCTTTGTCCATACCGGTCCTGCTTCCGATGCTACACATAACAACGGCTACTATGTGGCCATTGACACCGTGTGCATCTGGGAGGGGGAAAACCACGACACCCTTGTCGGCCCCTGCCCGCCCATCACCGTGTTCCCCTGGGTAGACACATGCGAACACAACAATCCCCCCTGCTGGGAACGTGCGAACGGCGATAATGAATGGGATTACCACTGGTACTGCGGTGGCACCGACACGGGCAACTACTTCATGCGTTCCCCTTTGCCCTACGGCTACGGCAATACCGCCGACAACTGGCTATTTACGCCCGCATTGTCGCTCCCTGTTGCAACAGGCAGTATCGTCCCTAAACTCACTTGGCACACCTTTACCAACAGCAGTAACGCACTCTATGAGGTACGAGTCTCACCCACGGGAAGCTACGACACAGCTGCTTGCACTGACATTATTTACACCGAAAGCGGACAAAGCAACTGGAGTGAACGTAATGTGTGGCTCGACCAGTATGCTGGCCAAACCATTCGCATAGCCTTCCGCAATATCAGCACAGGTCGTCCCGGCGGCGGGTTTGACTACATGGCTCTCGACGACTTCCGGGTGGAACTTGTCGACACCTTGCAAGTGCCGCCAACCCCCGATACCGTTTGGCACAGCATCACGCTCCTATGCGACAGTGCAATGGGCAATGTCGCTGGTGCAGGAGTCTATGAGGACAGCAGCACAGTGGCCATCCATGCCACACCCTACGATGGTTTTAGGTTCCTTGGCTGGAGCGACGGCGACACCAACGCATTGCGCAACCTGCTATTGGTGAGCGACACCGTGCTCACCGCCTACTTCGACAGCATCTCTACACCGCCATTGCCACCCGACACCGTATGGCACAGCGTAGCGGTGTCGGCCAGCCCTGTTGGCTCCTGCGAGACCTACGGCAGCGGCACCTATGTCGACAGCAGCATGATTGAGATAGGCTACATGGTGATGGACACTGCCGCTACAGGAGGCCATTGGCACTTCTTAGGCTGGGACGATGGCTCCACGGAAAATCCGCGAAACATACTCGTCACCTCCGACACCGCCATTGTGGCTCTCTTCGAGTGGGTGGCCGACAGCGTTGGTATTTGGGATGTCCAAAATTCAATATTCGAAATATATCCTAACCCAGCGCATAGCGATGTCACCGTGAGCGTTGGGTGTCCCGCCACGCTCACTATGCTTGACCTCATAGGCCGCGCTGTCATTCCCCCGACCTTCATATCAACGTATCAACACATCAACATATCAACAGTTACCCCCGGTACCTACTTTGTCCGCGTGACCACCGCTGAAGGAACAGTTGTCAAGAAACTAGTTAAGGAATAATAAAACAGACATCGTCGAGTGAACAAAAAGTCCTGCCTGTGGCATTTTTCGCATAAGTGTCGCCCGCCGTCACAACGACGGCGAACGTCGCAGATAAAAAAAGTTACTTTTTATACAATAAAAAATAAAAAAGTGTGTTATTATAATTGTCAAACCCAATAAAGAGGGATGGCAGCGACAGGCGATAGTAGCTCAGTTGGCAGAGCGGCGGCTTCCCAAGCCGCAGGTCGCGGGTTCGAACCCCGTCTATCGCTCAGGTAGTTAGAGACAGGATGAGAGTCCTGTCTTTTTTTGTTATGAGACTAGACAAAAAAAACGGACACCTACAAGAGGTGTCCGCCCGCTTTGCATGATTCTGGTATTTTATTCTTCTTTCTTGCGGATGGTCAGTTCGACGCTCTTGGTGCGAATTTCCTTGCAGAGGGCGTCGATGAAGGTGTCGAGGGCGCTCTGACCGAGGTCGCCGTCTTTGCGGTTCCACACGGCCACCAACTGCTCGTCCTCCTCCTTCTGACCGATGAGGAGGGCGTAAGGCACTTTCTGCATACGGGTCTCGCGCAGTTTGTAGCCAATTTTCTCGCTGCGACGGTCGAGTGTGGCATCGATGCCGTTGCGCTGCAGCTCGGCGGTCACCTTTTCTGCATAGTCGAGGAACTTCTCGGAGATGGGCAGCACGCGCACCTGCTCGGGAGCGAGCCAGGTGGGGAAGGCTCCTTCGTATTTCTCAATCAGCCATGCCAACGTGCGCTCGTAGCAGCCCATGCTAGTGCGGTGGATGATGTAGGGGCGCTGACGGCTGCCGTCCTTGTCGATGTAATACATGTCGAAGGCCTCGGCAATCAATGCATCCCACTGGATGGTAATCATGGTGTCCTCCTTGCCGTAGACGTTCTTGGCGTTGATGTCCACCTTGGGGCCGTAGAAGGCTGCCTCTCCGACATCCTCCACGAAGGGGATATTCAGCTCATTGAGGATGTCGCGGATGTGCTGCTGGGTCTGCTCCCAAGTCTCGGCATCGCCGATATATTTCTCAGTATCTTCAGGATCCCACTTAGAGAGGTGCCAAGTGACATCGTTCTGGAGTCCGAGGGTGGTGAGGCAGTATTTGGCCAAGTCGATACAACCTTTGAACTCCTCAACCATCTGGTCGGGACGCACGATGAGGTGTCCTTCAGAGATGGTGAACTGGCGCACGCGGGTAAGGCCGTGCATCTCGCCGCTGTCTTCTTTGCGGAAGAGGGTAGAGGTCTCACCGTAGCGGCAGGGCAGGTCGCGATACGACTTCTGGCTGTTCTTGTATACGAAGTACTGGAACGGGCAGGTCATGGGACGCAGTGCCAACACCTCCTTCTCGTCGTCGGGGTCGCCGATGACGAACATCTTGTCGCGGTAGTGATCCCAGTGGCCAGAAATCTTATACAGGTCGCTCTTAGCCATCAGCGGGGTCTTGGTGCGCATATAGCCACGACGGGTCTCTTCGTCCTCAATCCAACGCTGCATGGTCTGCACCACCTTCACGCCTTTGGGCATCAGCAGTGGTAGGCCCTGACCGATAACGTCGACGGTGGTGAACAGCTCCAACTCGCGACCAATCTTATTGTGGTCGTGATTCTTCACGTCCTCCAGATACTGCAGGTATCCCTCCAAGTCCTCTTTGGTGAAGAAAGCGGTACCGTGGATGCGGCTGAGCGACTTGTTCTTCTTGTCACCGCGCCAATAGGTGCTCGAAGAGGAAAGCAGTTTGAAGCCTTTGATGGGACGGGTGTTCAGCAGGTGCGGGCCACGGCAGAGGTCCACAAAATTGTTCTGCTGATAGATAGTGATAGTCTCACCCTCGGGGATGGCCTCCAGCAGCTCCACCTTGTAGGGCTCGTTGCGCTGGGTCATAATCTCCAGTGCCTCGTTGCGGGTCACCTCCTTGCGCTCCAAACGCGTGGCCTTCTTGATGATAGACTTCATCTCCTTCTCCACGGCATCAAGGTCTTCGCGGCTGAATGGGCGGAAGTCGAAGTCGTAGAAAAAGCCGTTCTCGGTGGCGGGACCGATAGTTATCTTTGCCTCAGGGAATAGGTTCTGCACAGCCTCTGCCATAATGTGTGCTGTCGTGTGGCGCAGCACGGAGAGACATTCCTTGTTGGTGGTGTCCAACAGCTCAATGTCGCAATCGGTTGCAATGGTAGTTCGGAGGTCAATCAGTTCTGCGTTGTTGTTGACTTTGGCGGCGCAATAGTTGTTCAAACCGTCAGGATTTACCATTTTGATGATGTCAATAATCGAGCAAGGTTGCTCTGGCGACACCACACCGAAGTTTTTGACATTTACTTTCATTACTTGTTTCTCCTTTATATATAATAAGTTATTAGAAATTTTCGTGTTTTTTCAAATATGCAAAGATACGAAGTTTCACCCACATGACCAAATTTATTTTCTATCAGAAAAGCGGCGACCTCTGAAAGAGACCGCCGCTTTGCCAGATTATCGCTGGTGGAAAATCGATTAGCGTCTCTTTTCCTTGATACGGGCTTTCTTACCGGTGAGATTACGGAGATAGAAGATTCTAGCTCTGCGGACGGCGCCATGCTTGTTGACGTCGATCTGCTCGATGAACGGGCTGCAGATGGGGAAGATGCGCTCCACACCCACGCCGTTGGTAATCTTACGGACAGTAAAGGTCTCAGTCGAACCACTTCCGCTGCGCTGCAGCACAACGCCTTGGAAGTTCTGGATACGTTCCTTGTTTCCTTCTCTAATTTTGTAATGGACAGTGATGGTATCGCCAGCCTTGAATTCGGGGAGGTCTTTACGCTCGACCAAATTCTCCACATATTGCATTATTTCATTTTTTCCCATGACATAGTAGTTTTAAAGGTTAATCACTCAGTTTCTTTTGGCTTATTTCTTAACCATCTTCACAACAGCGGTGAAAGCCTCGGGGTTGTTCATCGCCAGGTCGGCGAGAACCTTGCGGTTCAGCTCGATGTTGTTCTTGTGCAATTCGCCCATAAACACAGAATAGGAGATACCGTTGATGCGGCAACCGGCATTGATACGGTTGATCCACAGTGCGCGGAACTCTCTCTTCTTATTCTTTCTGTCGCGGTATGCATAGGTTTGGCCCTTTTCCCATTTGTTCTTGGCAACGGTCCATACGTTTTTACCTCTACCCCAATAACCCTTGGTACGGTTGAGGATTTTTTTTCTGCGAGCTCTTGAAGCTACAGCATTTACTGATCTTGGCATGTTTTCTTAATTTGTTTTCATTTAAGCGGAGACTCTGTGGTGGTGTAAATCGGGCTAACACGTTAACGGATTATCAAATCATCACATTCTTGAATCTCTCTTTGGTGCTTTAAATAATGGTTAATAACTCCGATTGATTGTCCTAAGACTCACGTCTTAGTGAAGAAGCATACGTTTCACGCGTGGTTCGTCATCGCGGCTCACCAGTGCGGTGTGGTCGAGATTGCGTTTCTGAGTCGTCTCCTTTTTGGTCAGGATGTGACTGTGATAAGCATGCTTTCTCTTGATTTTGCCGGTGCCGGTGAAGGCGAAACGCTTCTTGGCAGCGGCCTTTGTTTTCATTTTAGGCATTACTTTACTGTTTTTTTTAAGTTAGACTATATGGTACGATAATCTGGTTTCTGTTTACTATTGCTTGATTGTTTTATTGCTTGATTGTTTGAATGTTTTGACGGCGCAAGCCACTCACACATTCATGCATTCATCCTATTTCTTTGGTGCTATGATAATCAGCATCCTTTTTCCCTCCAGTCGCGGCATTGCCTCAGGCTTGCCGTATTCCATCAGTGCTTCAGCAAACTTCAGCAGCTGTGCCTCGCCCTGCTCCTTGTACACTATGGAGCGTCCGCGGAAGAATACGTCCACCTTCACCTTGTTGCCCTCCTTCAAAAAACGTTTGGCGTGGTTCAGTTTGAACTCAAAGTCGTGGTCGTCCGTCTGCGGGCTCAGGCGTATCTCTTTGATGACCACTTTGGTGGAATTGGCCTTGCGCTCTTTCTCCTTCTTCTTCTGCTCGTAGAGGTA
>JAEEIS010000059.1 GCA_016281475.1 Bacteroidales bacterium | reverse complement strand
GGCTGCAGCCATTCTCCGACCACGGTGGAGAACTTGAATGCCAGCCATGCTCCGAGAACAAGCGAAACAAGCGCTACAGCCTGTTCTATGAAGCCTTTCATGACTCCCCTGATCAGAGCGGGAAGGAAGCACAGCAGAATAATGATGTCGGGCGTACTCATTGTTTTGTTAAAGACGCTTGAAATGTCTATATTTGCAAAATATAAAACAGACTATGGCCGGACCGTGTCCGGGTGCAAAATTAGGCAAAAAATATGACATTCAAAGAGTATAAAGGATTGGATCTGGTCTCGATCGGGAACGGAATTCTGGAGAGATGGAAGAAGAATCATGCGTTCGAGCGTTCACTCGAGCTTCGTGAAGGCGCTCCGGAGTTCATTTTCTTCGAGGGCCCTCCTTCTGCGAATGGAATGCCCGGCATCCACCACGTCATGGCCCGCTCCATCAAGGATGCCGTCTGCCGCTACAAGACCCAGTCGGGCTTCAAGGTGAACCGTCGTGCCGGATGGGACACCCACGGCCTTCCCGTCGAGCTCGGCGTCGAGAAGAAACTCGGTATCACCAAAGAGGATATCGGCACTAAGATTAGCGTCGAAGAGTACAATGACGCCTGCCGCAAGGAGGTCATGAAATACACCGCCGAGTGGCGCAACCTCACCGAGCGCATCGGCTACTGGGTCGATATGGACGACCCTTACATCACCTACGACAACCGCTATATCGAGACCCTCTGGTATCTGCTCAAGGATATCTATCAGAAGGGATACCTCTATAAGGGCAAATCCATCCAGCCTTATTCTCCCGCCGCCGGTACGGGTCTCAGTTCGCACGAACTGAACCAACCCGGCTGCTACCGCGATGTCAAGGACACCACGGCAGCCGTTCAGTTCGAAGTAATCCGCGACGCCCGTTCCGAGGCCCTCTTCGAGGACGGTCTCCCGCTCTATATCCTTGCGTGGACCACGACTCCCTGGACCCTTCCTTCCAATACCGCCCTCTGCGTCGGCCCGAACATCGATTACGTCCGCGTACGTTCGTTCAATCCATATTCCGGCAAGGAAGCGGTCTACCTGCTGGCCAAGGCCCTCGTCGGCGCGTGGTTCAACCCCAAGGCCGCTGATATCGCGCTCGACGCTTACACGCCTGGTGACAAACTCGTCCCTTATCAGGTTCTTCCCGGGGAGTTCAAGGGCTCCGACCTGCTGGAAGTCCGTTACAAGCAATTGATCCCGTGGTTCCGTCCGGACGAGGGAGCTTTCCGTGTGATTCCCGGAGACTATGTCACCACCGAGGACGGTACCGGCATCGTGCATATCGCGCCTACTTTCGGCGCGGACGATATGAAGGTCGGCAAGGCCGCCGGCGTCCCGCCTCTTATGGTCATCGACCGCAACGGAGACCCTCAGGCTCAGGTGGACCTCAAGGGACGTTTCTGCCGCCTCGAGGACCTCGATCCCGACTATGTCAGGGAGCGCGTGAGCCCCGATTACGCCCCTTGGTCCGGCCGTTTCGTCAAGAACGCATACGACCCGTCCCTCGGCCCCGACGACCCGACCCTCGACATCGACCTTTCCGTCATGCTCAAGTCCGAGGGCAAGGCCTTCAAGATTGAAAAGCACGTCCATACATATCCCCACTGCTGGCGTACCGACAAGCCGGTGCTCTATTATCCGCTCAACTCCTGGTTCATCAAGGCTACCGCGGTCCGCGAGCAGATGATGGCCCTTAATGAGCAGATAATGTGGAAACCCGAGGCGACCGGAACCGGCCGTTTCGGAAAATGGCTGGAGAACATCCAGGACTGGAACCTCAGCCGCAGCCGCTACTGGGGCACTCCGCTGCCCATCTGGCGCACCGAGGACGGCAAGGAGGAAATCTGCATCGGCAGTGTCAAGCAGTTGAGCGACGAGATTGAGAAGTCGGTTGCTGCCGGCTTTATGAAGGATAATCCCTACAAGGGCGACTACAAAGAGTTCGACCTGCACCGCCCCTATATCGACAGTGTGGTGCTGGTGTCGCCCAGTGGCAAGAAGATGATGCGCGAGACGGACTTGATTGATGTGTGGTTCGACAGCGGTGCCATGCCTTATGCCCAGATTCACTACATGGGCGAGCAGTTGACCACCGACCAGTTCCCCGCCGACTTTATCGCCGAGGGTGTGGACCAGACACGCGGATGGTTCTACACGTTGCACGCCATTGCCACCATGTGTTTCGACAGCGTGGCGTTCAAGAACGTCATCAGCAACGGTTTGGTGCTCGACAAGAACGGCAACAAGATGTCGAAGCGTTTGGGCAATGCCGTTGACCCCTTTGAGACACTGAAGCAGCAGGGACCCGACGCTACCCGCTGGTATATGATTACCAACAGCCAGCCGTGGGACAACCTCAAGTTTGACGTGGAGGGTGTCGACGAGGTGCGCCGCAAACTGTTTGGCACACTCTACAACACCTATAGCTTCTTTGCCCTCTATGCCAATATCGATGGCTTTGAGTACAAAGAGGCCGACCTGCCTATCGCAGAAAGACCTGAGATAGACCGCTGGATTCTCAGTGAGTTGAATACGTTGGTGAAGACGGTAGACGAAGCCTTTGACGACTACGAGCCCACCCGCGCTGGTCGTGCCATCGCGCAATTTGTCGATGCCAACCTGAGCAACTGGTATGTGCGTCTGTGCCGTCGCCGTTTCTGGAAGGGTGAGATGACTGCCGACAAGGTATCCGCCTACCAGACCCTCTACACCTGCTTGGAAACATTGGCACGCTTGATGTCACCCATCGCTCCCTTCTTCAGTGAGCGGATGTTCCTAGACCTCAACAATGTCACCCACCGCATCGACGCGGCCTCGGTACACCATGTGGCGTTCCCCGATGTGCATGAAGAAATGATTGACAAGGCACTTGAGGAACGTATGCAGCTAGCACAGCAGATATGCTCTATGGGTCTGTCGCTCCGTAAGAAGAGCAACCTGCGTGTGCGTCAGCCGCTCTCTAAGATTATGCTGCCTATGCCCGACGAAGGTTTCCGCCAACAGGTGGAACGTGTGAAGCACCTGATTTGCTCCGAGCTGAACATCAAGGATATTGAGTTTATCGCCCCCGACAACGACATCTTGGTCAAACGTATCAAGCCCAACTTCAAAACTTTGGGTCCCCGTTACGGCAAGATTATGAAGGCCATCAGCAATGAGATACAGGCGTTCTCTCAGCAGCAGATTACTGCCCTGGAAGCAGCCGGCAAATGTGACCTCACCATTGAGGGACAGCCCGTGGAGATACTACTCAGTGATGTGGAGATTGCCACGCAGGACATCCCCGGCTGGGTGGTGGCCAACGAGGGCAGCCTTACGGTGGCATTGGATATCACCGTCACCGACGAACTGAAGGCCGAAGGCATTGCCCGCGAGTTGGTGAACCGCATACAGAATATCCGCAAGGAGGGCTTCGAGGTGACCGACCGCATCAAGGTGGACCTGCTCCACGGCGAGTGGGACGAGGCGGTTCGTGCCCACAAGGACTATATCTGTAATGAGATTCTTTGCACCGAACTCAATTTGGTGGATTCTATTGCCGATGCAGCCCAGCAGACCATTGAAATTATCGACGGCAAGCCTACTCAGATATGGGTGCGGAAATGATAGACAGAATCAAGTCGTTGGCATCAGCCCATGCCGCCACCGTTGTGGAGTGGCGGCGTTGGCTGCACCGCCATCCCGAGTTGAGCCAGCAGGAGCATGGCACCATGGCGTATGTGGCCGAGCGGCTGCGCGACATGAGACTGGAGCCGAAAACCGGCATTGGCAAAACGGGCGTGATGGCCATGATTCGTGGCGGCAAAGACCCCGACGGCTATTGCGTCGCTCTGCGTGCCGACTACGATGCGCTGCCCCTCACCGAGGCTACAGGTCTGCCTTTCGCCTCGGAGAATTCGGGTGTGATGCACGCCTGCGGGCACGACATGCACACCAGCTCGCTGTTGGGTGCCGCTCGGATATTGTGCGACATCCGCGAAGAGCTGAACGGCAGCGTCATGCTCATCTTCGAGCCGTCGGAGGAGATGTACCCCGGCGGTGCCCGCATGATGATGGATGATGGCCTCTTCGACGAGGTGATGCCCAACGAGATTTACTCCTTCCACTGCCTTCCCGAGATGGAGGTGGGACGCATCGGTATGCGTAAGGGTCGTTACATGGCCTCCACCGACGAGCTGTATTGGACCGTGAAGGGCAAAGGCGGGCATGGCGCCACGCCGCATCTGAGCGTTGACCCCATCCTGATAGCCTCCCACATCGTGGTGGCATTGCAGCAGTTGGTCAGCCGCAATGCGGCACCCATGATGCCCACGGTGCTCAGTTTCGGTAAGATAATAGGGGAGGGCCGCACTAACATCATCCCCGACGAGGTGAAGATGGAAGGTATCATCCGCACCTTCGACCCCCAATGGCGACTGGACTGCCACGAGAAGATACGCAAGATGAGCTGCGGCATTGCTGAGAGCATGGGCGGCGAGTGCGACCTCTTCATCGACTATGGCTACCCCCCTGTCATTAACGACGACGACTGCACCCAGCAGGTGCACGACAACGGTGTTGCCTTCCTTGGTGAGGAGAATGTAGATTGGCTCGACCTGCGCATGACGGCTGAGGACTTTGCCTTCTTTGCACAAAAGATACCCGCCTGCTATTTCCGCGTGGGCATCCATGTGCCCGACACCCCCTTCTGCAACCTCCACCGTCCAAACTTGCTAGTCGACGAACGTTCCATGCAGGTGGCCAGTGGCTTCGAGGCATACAACGCCTATATGGCATTGCAAAACCGAATCAAACAGTAGGGGTTAGATATAAACTAAAAACTAAAAGGTAAAAACTAAAAAGTTATTGTTTCTACTTTTTACTTTTCCAAAAATGACAGAAACAATCGATACAACCCAAGAACTTGGCACTAGGAATATAGGTGCGCTGCTGTGGAAATATGCGCTCCCCGCTGTGGTGACGCAGATTATAGCCACCGTCTATAATCTGGTCGACAGCATCTTCTTAGGTCATGCCGAGAATGGTGCGCTAATACTGGCCGCACTGGCCATCACCCTCCCCATCATGAACATCATCCATGCCTTCGGCTCGTTGGTGGGTGCCGGTGCCGGTGCCCGCATGAGCATCGTGCTGGGTAGGAAGGGTGTCCGTTGGGCAGAGCAGATTCTCGGCAACAGCATGTGGCTCACTTTCTTCTTTGGCATACTCTTCGTCTCGGCTGGCTACTTGTTCATGGACCCGATACTGGCAATGTTCGGTGCTTCGGAAATTACCATGCGGCTGGCACATGAGTATATGTCCATCGTGTTGCCTGGTATGTTCCTCACTACCCTGACGTTCAACCTTTCGGGACTTATCCGCGCATCGGGCTATGCCACTAGGTCGATGTGGATACAGGTCAGCGGTGCCGTGATGAACATCATCCTCGATGCCATCTTCATTGTCGGTTTGGGTTGGGGTATCAAGGGTGGAGCCTGGGCCACCACTATTTCCATGGCCTTCTCTGCCATGTTGGCGGTGATGCACTTCGTTTCGCCCAAGTCGTTCATCCACTACAAACGTCACTGCTGGGAACCTAAGATGTACATCGTCAAGAACATCCTTGCTATTGGCATCAGCCCCTTCTCCATGAATGTGGCATCGTGTGCCGTGGTGGCATTGCTCAACACCCAGCTTATCCGCTTCGGTGGCGACTATGCGGTGAGTGCCTATGGTGTGGTCAACCGTATTGCCTTCCTAGTCTTCATGGTGCTGATGGGCATCTGTCAGGGCATGCAGCCCATAGCGGGCTACAACTATGGTGCTGGCCTAAACCATAGGCTTAAAGAAATATACCTGCTTTCGCTCAAATGGAATGTGGGCACGGGTATATTTGGCATGTTGCTCGCCATCTTGGTGCCTCGCACTATGGTGATGATGATGACCAGCGAGGAGGAACTCATCTCCATAGCCATCCCCGCCATGCGCTTTCTTTTGGTCATGGCACCCCTCATCGGTTTCACCGTTACCAACTCTCAGTTTTTCCAGTCCATCGACAAACCCTGGATAGCCATTGTCACCAGCCTCTCACGGCAGGTCATCTTCCTCATACCGTTGATGTACATTGTGCCCGCCTTCATGGTGCATCATGGCTGGAGTGGACTGACGGGCGTGTGGCTGAGCATGACCATCAGCGACGTCTGTGGAGCTTTACTCTCTGGCACGCTGCTATACACCCAGCTCAAGGTATTTCGCCCAGGCTATGTTCCGCCTGTGCGAAAACCCCGCAAAGAACGTGGACCCAAATCGAACTAAATAATATGAAGAAAACAGTTTCCTTCATTGCCTTACTCCTATGTGTCACCATGTTGATGGCACAAGGCGAGCGCAAACGTGTGCTCTTCATCGGCAACAGCTATACCGATGTCAACAACCTTCCCCAGTTGGTGCAAAGGGTGGCAGAGAGTGCTGGCGACGCGTTAGAGTATGAGAGCAACACCCCCGGCGGTTGCACCTTTCAGCAGCATTGCACCAACCGTTCCATGAGCCTTATCCAACAAGGTGGCTGGGATGTGGTAGTGCTTCAAGAACAGAGCCAGCTGCCCTCCTTTCCCCAGTCGCAGGTGGAGGTTGAGGTGTTCCCTTACGCCCAACAATTGGTCAATGCGGTTTATGAGAACAGTCCTGACGGTGAGGCGATGTTCTACATGACTTGGGGTCGCAAGAATGGTGACGATCGTAATGCCCCTTACTTCCCTGTGCTCGGCACTTACGAAGGCATGGACAGCATGCTCTACGAGCGTTACATGTATATGGCACGCGAATACGACGCATCTGTCTGCCCCGTGGGGCGTGTGTGGCGTTATCTCCGTGCAAACAGTCCTGAGATAGAGTTATACCAACCCGACGACAGTCATCCCTCGCTGGCGGGCAGCTATGCCGCCGCCTGCGCCTTCTACACGATGATATTCCACCGCAGTCCGCAGTTCATTTCCTACCAGCCCGAAATCGACGAGCGCACGGCTGCCACCATCCGAGAGGCGGTTCAGCAAGTGGTCTTTGACACCCTCTCCTTCTGGCTCCGACAGTCGGCCGACACCACGCATCACGGCGACACTACGCAGGTGGACACTACCCAAATCGACACCACCCAAATTGACACTACCCAAGTGGGCATACACGACAATCAATTCGCAATTCGCAATTCACAATTCACAGTTTCCCCCAACCCCGCCACCGACCGTGTAACGGTGGTGCTGTCTCAGCCATCGCAGGCATGCGAAGCAATGCTGTGCGACCAGAAAGGCCGCAAGCTCCGTACCGTAACATTGACAGTCTCACAAACTTCTATCTCGTTGTCCGACCTGCCGGGAGGGGTCTATTTGTTGTCGGTTGTTTCGCCAACCTATAAATCCGTCGCGCGTATCGTTAAACAATAAGATATGAAAAGAGTCGTCCTACTTACAACGTTTCTTATAGCCTTCCTAGTGGCGGAGGCGCAGCCGCAGGCTACAAGCACGGGTGCGCAGCGGCCTAAGGTGGGTGTTGCCCTCAGCGGCGGCGGTGCTAAGGGTGCGGCGCATATTGGTGTGCTCAAATATATTGAGGAGATTGGCATTCCTGTCGACTATGTGGCAGGTACGAGCATAGGATCCATCGTTGGAGGATTGTATGCCTTAGGCTATTCACCCGATGAGATGGCGAAGTTGATAGCCGATATGGATTGGGGACTATATATGAGCAATAATGTTGACCGTAAGTATATGTCTTCTGAGCGTCGGGAGTTCAATAACAGCTATAGACTATCAGTGCCTTTTGGAACAAGTGGACTTCAAATGAAATCGCGCCGTCTGATTTCAACGCTGCCGAGCGGTGTTATCAAAGGTGCCAGCCTCATCAACCTGTTCAGTACGCTCAGCATTGGCTACAGCGACTCTATCGACTTCAATACACTGCCCATTCCCTTTGCCTGTGTTGCAACCGATATTCGGAATGGCGACTCGGTGGTGCTGCACAGCGGTGTCTTTGCTAAGGCAATACGCGCCAGCATGGCGATTCCGGTTCTATTCTCGCCGATAGAATGGGATGGTCATTTGCTTGTAGACGGTGGGTTAGTGAACAACTTTCCTGTGGATGTCTGTCTTGACATGGGTGCTGACTTCGTGATTGGTGTGGATGTCATTAATGCCTTGATGGATAGTATTGACGTTCTTCTTCCCTTGCCTCGACAGTTGTCTCAATACCTAATAATGTCAGTGACTAGCGGCCATAGCAAGCATCGCGAATTATGCGATCTTTATATGCATCCCGACGTATCGGGCTACAGCATGATGAGTTTCTCCACTAGTGCCATCGACACGCTGGTGCGTCGTGGCTATGAGTGTGCCCGTGCCCACCACGACGAACTGATGGCTTTGAAACAGCGTTTGGAATCCTACGGTCCCTGTGGGAGAACCCTACAGGCTCCCCGTGCTCGCTTACTTACCGAGCAAGATACCTTTGTGTTGGCAGCGGTAGAGTATAAGGGAGTCGGCCCTGAAGAATGTAACTGGCTGGAACGGAAAGATGGTCTCGACAATGGCACCGCTATCACCATTAAGGATATTGAACGCGCCATCGGCATTCTCAACGGCACAGGTGCCTATTCCACTATTACCTATACTATTTATGAGACTGATGATAATAGTCAGGTTTACACTGATGCAATGGGACGCGAGTCGTACCGGCTTGTAGTCTCCTTGGAGTACGCCGAGCCACACCTCTTCGCCGTCGGCTTTCGCTATGACTCAGAAGAAAGCGCATCAGTGCTCTTTCATGCTGGATGGAACGAACGTCGTCTCAATGGTTTTAAAATAGGCATGGATGTGAACTTGAACTACAACTTCCGTTCTAGGGTTCGAGCCTCTTGGTGTGGCTTGGGTGTTGGTGATGTGACATTTGACTATAGGTATCACAACAGTAGCCTCGGCATAAATTATTATGATTCCATTTCTCTTTTAGGCCGTCGCATCGACCATCATAACTTCAGCCTATATATCTCTGAGTTCCACATGCTCGACTTCAGTTTCGCTTTTGGTATTGACGAAGACTTCTATTCCAATCGTAGCGGTTTTTCGCTCAACAATATGCTTTATGATGGCATCTTCCATTTGGAACGTACCGATAATTTTCTCGGTGTATTCCTTCGTGGCCGTTATGATAACCTCGACAATGCCTATTTCGCTACCAAGGGAGTATATGCAACAGGTGGTGCCAGTTGGAGAAAGAACAACAAACTCCTTTTTCGTGATGTTGACTCAGGTTTTGTGGCTGTCGACTTCGCTATTCAGTCTTACCTCTCGCCTACGTCACGTTTCACTCTCATCCCTCAGGCCTCTGCCCGTATGGTGTTGGGCAACAACCCAGGATGGTATGACAACCTTGTTGGCGGTACCCTTCCAGGACGTTATCTAGACCATCAGCTTGCCTTTGTGGGACTTATTAGTCTATTGCATGTTGACGACATGGCGGGCATACTACGTCTGGATCTCCGCTACAAATTGATCGACAAGTTCTATCTTTATCTGCTCACTAACCACATGGTCTCATTTAACAAAATGGATCCTATTAGCACAATTCGTACAACTTTCGGCACGGCCCTACGCATGGCCTATGATTCCCCTATAGGCCCAGTGTCAGTCGATCTTCATTGGAACGATTTTATCCGTCACTTGGGTGCTTATGTCAATATTGGATATGTTTTTTGATAAAATGGCAGACAATAGTATATTTGGACTCTGTTAGAGAGTCTATGTTTTATATGGACTAGTACTATAAATATGTCAATGGGTACAAGGCAATCTATTGCAGTTCTTATAGTTAAATTGTGTCAGAACATGCCTTTCCATGAACTAATATTTCTTTAATTCCATATTTTCTGTCGTAGTTGTATTGGCAGATGGTTTTTTTGCATGAATACAATAAAGGCGGCACTTTTGCGTTTTGATAATACAATTGAAATATGATATGAAGAAAAAACTATCCTTTCTCCTTTTGCTCAGTACCTTTTTTGTGGCGACGGCGCAGCCGCAGGCAACCAATACGGGCCATCAGCGTCCCAAGGTGGGTGTTGCCCTCAGCGGCGGCGGTGCCAAGGGTGCGGCGCATATCGGCGTGCTGAAATATATGGAGGAGATAGGCATCCCTGTCGACTATGTGGCAGGCACCAGCATGGGCTCTATCATCGGCGGACTGTATGCCCTGGGCTATTCGCCCGACGAGATGGCGAAGCTGATTGCCGCCATGGACTGGGGACTGTACATGAGCAACAACGTTGATAGGCAGTACATGTCGTCCGAGCGTCGCGAGTTCAGCAGCGTCTACCTGCTCTCGGTACCTTTCGGCACAGGCGAGTTCAAAGAGAAGTCGCGCAGTCTTATCTCCACGCTGCCGAGCGGTGTCATCAACGGTGCCAGCCTCATCAACCTGTTCAGCATGCTAAGCATTGGCTACAACGACTCTATCGACTTCAACACCCTGCCCATCCCCTTTGCCTGCGTCGCCACCGACATCGTCAATGGCGACTCGGTGGTGTTGCACAACGGTGTTTTTGCCAAGGCCATACGTTCCAGCATGGCCATTCCGGGTGTCTTTTCCCCAGTGGAATGGGAGGGACATCTCCTGGCGGACGGCGGGTTGGTAGACAATTTCCCTGTGGATGTCTGCCTCGGTATGGGTGCCGACCTTGTAATTGGTGTGGATCTTGCCGACTCGTTGGCAGGCAACATCGACGACCTGCGGTCGCTGCCCCAACAGCTTTCGCAATATCTGAGCATTGCGGTGACTAACGACCACAACAAGCATAGCGACCTCTGCGACATTTATATGCATCCCGACGTGTCGGGCTACAATATGTTGAGTTTCTCCGCCAGTGCCATCGACACATTGGTGCGTCGCGGTTACGAGTGTGCCCGTGCCCACCATAAAGAACTAGTGGCATTGAAGGAGCGTCTGGAGTCTTACGGTCCCTGCGGGAAAACACTGCAGGCTCCCCGTGCCCGATTGTTGACGGAGCAGGACACTTTTGTGTTGGCAGAAGTGGAGTATCGGGGTGTGGGCCCGGAAGAGCGCAACTGGCTGGAACGCAAAGATGGTCTCGACAATGGCACCGCCATTACCATCAAGGATATTGAGAGTGCCATCGGCATCATCAACGGCACTGGAGTCTATTCCACCATCACCTACACTATTTATGAAACCGATGAGGAGTTTTGGATCAACAACCATGTCTATACCGATGCCGTGGGGCGCGAGTCATATAGACTTGTCGTCTCTGTAGAGTACGCCGAGCCGCACCTCTTCGCCGTGGGCTTTCGCTATGATTCTGAGGAGAGCGCGTCGCTGCTCTTCCATGCCGGATGGAACGAACGCCGCCTCAATGGTTTCAAGTTGGGCATGGATGTGAACTTAAACTACAACTTCCGTTTCGGAGCCCGCGCCTCGTGGTGTGGTCTCGGACTGGGCGATCTGACTTTGGGCTACAGGTATCACAACTGCAGCCTCAGCATCAACTATTACGATTCCATTTCCCTCCTAGGTCGTCGCATCGACCATCACAACATCAGCCTCTACGTCTCCGAGTTCCATCTCCTCGACTTCAGTTTCGCTTTTGGCATCGACGAGGACTTCTACTCCAATCGCAACAGCTTTTCGCTCAATAATATGCTCTACGACGGCCTCTTCCATTTCGACCATACCGAGAATTTCCTCGGCATTTTCTTCCATGGCCGTTACGACAACCTCGACAATGCCTATTTCGCCACCAAGGGCGTATATGCCACTGGCGGTGCCAGTTGGCGCAAGAACAACAAGCACCTCTTCCGCGACATCGACTCTGGTTTTGTGGCCATAGACTTCAACTTCCAGTCCTACCTCTCGCCCTCGTCGAGTTTCACACTCATCCCGCAGGCTTCTGCCCGTATGGTGCTGGGCAACAACTCGGGCTGGTACGACAACCTCGTGGGCGGCACCCTGTCGGGGCGCTATCTCGACCACCAGCTTGCCTTTGTCGGACTTATCCATCCGCTGCATGTCAATGATATGGCTGCCATCCTGCGTCTCGACCTGCGCTATAACATCTACAGCAAGTTCTATCTCTACCTAATGACCAACTATCTCGTCTCCTTCGACGAGATGGAACCGCTCGACACGTGGAAAGGCACATTCGGCACCGCCTTCCGTGTGGCCTACGACTCGCCTATCGGGCCCGTCTCCGTCGACTTCCATTGGAACGACTTCACCCGCCGTCTAGGTGCCTACCTCAACATCGGTTTTGTCTTCTAACCCCCTATCTCCTCTATCATAATCTATTCTATCCAAAATGCCCTCAACAATAATAGAAAATACCTTCGGCATCCCCGCCACCGCCGACCGCTATCTGGCAGTCAGCCATGAGGATGAGCTGCGTGCCCTGCTTGCAGACCCAGCATTGGTGGAAAAACCCTGTCTTATCCTCGGGGGGGGGAGTAACATGGTCTTCACCCAACATTTCCCAGGCACAATACTGCATCTTGAAAACAAAGGTATACGTCTTGTCGACGAGCAGTCCCACTCCGACGACCTCCTTGTCGAGGCCGCCGCAGGCGAGGTGTGGGACGACTTTGTACGCCACTGCATAGCCCACGGCTGGCATGGTGCCGAAAACCTAGTTGCCATCCCCGGCACCGTGGGTGCCGCCCCGGTGCAGAACGTGGGTGCCTACGGATTGGAGGCTAAGGACATCATCCATAGCGTCCGCGCCTTTGAGGTGGGTACGAGCTGTGAACGTATCTTCCGCAACGAGGAGTGCCGTTTCGCCTATCGTAGCAGCATCTTCAAGCAGGAACTGAAAGGCCGCTATGTGGTGTGGTCGGTCACCTTCCGTCTGCACAGAACATTCGTCCCCAACATCCGCTATCAGGCTCTCACCGACGCATTGGCGGCGGCAGGCATCGCCAACCCCACTCCGCAGCAACTGGCCGACACCATCGCCGAGGTGCGCTGGAGCAAGCTCCCTCGTCCCGAAGTGATGGGCAGTGCGGGCAGTTTCTTCAAAAACCCCGTTGTCACCGCCGACCATTACGAACGTCTCAAAGCCGAATACCCCGACCTCGTGGCCTATCCTGTGCCAGATGGCTACAAGCTGGCGGCGGGCTGGCTCATTGAGCGTGCCGGATGGAAAGGTCGCAACAAGGGCCGCTGCGGTGTCTACGCCAAGCAGGCACTGGTGCTGGTCAACCTCGGTGGCTGCACGGGTGCCGATGTCGTGGCCCTCGCCGATGCCATCACTGCCGACATACGGGTCCGTTTCGGTGTAACTCTTGAAAAAGAAGCCATTATTGTTTAATGTGTGAATGTGTTAGTAATTCTCATTTTTTAATTTTCAACTTTCAACTTATATGCCCCACAATCCTGAAATCTTCTGGACATGGTTCCAGTCCAACAGCGAGCGGCTGACCATGCTCAACGATATTTCCGATGACGAGCGTCAGCAACTCCTCGACGACATGCAGCGTCAGCTCGACACCTATTGTGAAGGCCTCACTTTCGAGATTGGCGAGCAAACCGCGCAAGGCCGCACGTTGACCATCAGTGCCGAAGGCGACTTCGACATCTTCCGCTATGTGGTGGAACTGACCGACAGCGCACCCGATGTCGACTGGTGGGAGTTCGTCCCCTTCAAGCAACCCAAGGGCAAGGGCCTCAAGGTGCTGTTCGACAAGTACCGTTTCGAGACGGCCAAGATGGCTTTCCAGCAGCTCGAGAGTGACGAGGAGCCCGACATCATCGGCCTCCGCATCGCGCTGCCCAACCTGCCGCCCGACTATCGCCCCTCCGCCGACCCCGACGAGGACGACGACCTCCTGGTCGGTGTCTATGTCACCATCGAGGCTCTCATCGGCGAGTTCGACTGCACCACCCTCGTCGGCTATGTCGAAATCTGCCCCATGCCCAAAGAGCCTTTCAAAGAGGGCTTTCGCCCTCTCGACGACCTGCACGAGTTTGTCGAATGGTTCAAAAGTAGTCGCGAGAAATAGTTTTTTACCGCGTATATGAAAAAAAGTTCGTATCTTTGCAGTCGAATATAAACTAATCGTTCTTACAATAGTACTATTATAATGAGCAAAGTAGACGTTCTTCTGGGTCTCCAATGGGGAGACGAGGGAAAGGGCAAAATAGTTGATGTACTGACTCCTGACTATGATGTTGTGGCGCGTTTCCAAGGTGGCCCCAACGCAGGGCATACCCTTGAATTCAACGGCATCAAGCACGTGCTGCATATCATTCCTTCAGGCATTTTCCATGCCGAGAAACTGAATGTCATTGGCAATGGTGTCTTGATTGAGCCCTGCATTTTCCAAAAAGAAATATCCGACTTGGCAGAGAAAGGTGTCGATGCCACCAAGAACCTGTACATCTCCAAAAAGGCGCATCTTATCCTGCCGTCGCACCGTATGCTCGATGCCGCCAACGAGCAGGCCAAGGGCAACGCCAAGATAGGCTCCACCCTCAAGGGCATCGGCCCCGCCTACACCGACAAGATTGCACGCACCGGTCTCCGTGTCGGCGACATCATGGAATTCGACTTCCGCGAGAAATACGAGCTCCTCAAGTGCCAGCACCTCCAGCTGGCGCACACGCTCAACTTCGACATCGCCGACTTCCGCATCGACGGCTGGGCCATTGACGAATACGAGCGCATGTGGCTCGCCTCGCTCGAGACGCTCAAGAAGTTCAACCTCATCAACAGCGAGTATTTCATCAACCGTTGCCTCGACGAAGGCAAACGCGTTTTGGCCGAGGGCGCACAGGGCTCCATGCTCGACATCGACTTCGGCTCCTATCCCTTTGTCACCTCCTCCAGCACCATCACGGCGGGTGTCTGCTCCGGCCTCGGCGTGGCTCCCTCGCGCATCGGTCGCGTCATGGGCATCTGCAAGGCCTACTGCACCCGTGTGGGCGCAGGTCCTTTCCCCACCGAGCTCTTCGACGACACTGGCAAAACCCTCTGCGAGCTGGGCCACGAATACGGCGCCACCACTGGCCGTCCCCGTCGCTGCGGTTGGATCGACATCCCAGCCCTCCGCTATGCCTGCATGCTCAACGGTGTCACCGACCTCTTCGTCACCAAGCCCGATGTGATGAACGACTTCGACGAGGTGAAGATGTGCCTCAACTATGGCATCAACGGCGAACTGACCGACCAGATACCCTTCGAGTTCAACGAGGTGGAAATCAAGCCGCAACTCGTCTCCTATCCTGGTTGGAAACAAAGCCTTGCGGGCATCGACAGCTACGATGCCCTTCCCCAGCCGTTGCTCCACTATCTGGACGAACTGGAACGCGTCACCGGTATCCCCGTCAAGGCTGTCTCCATCAGCCCCGACCGCAAAGATGTGCTTTTCAAACATAAAAAATATTAAAAAGGCAATATTTTAACAACACCCGCGTTTCTTAGGACAAAAAATAAAGTAAGAGTTTAGGGTTTAAAGTTTAAGGTTTTAAGTCTAATCCGGCACAACAAATTTTAAACATTGAGCAATAAACATTAAACAATAAACACTAAACATTAAACAATAATAAATCGAGATGAAAAAAGTTGTTCTTTTCCTCCTCATTGCGCTGCCCCTCCTGTCGGTAGCCCAGAACAAGATCAAGGAAACCCAGGTTCCCAAGTCCGTTCTGATTTCTTTGGACAAGAAATACGACTCCTACAAGGTCAAGACCTGGTACCAGTCGCCCGGACAGTATATTGCCGAGTTCGTCTACGACGGTCAGAAAGGTCGCGCCTACTTCACCCACAACGGCGACTGGCAGTATAGTTCCTTCCCCACCAAGCAGGAAGACTGCCCCACGGCCATGAACCGCTATTTCGTTGACAACTATCCCGGCTACCGCATCCGCTCCATCGACTATGTCGAGCAGATGGACGGCGATGTCTACTACCGCATGATGATTGTCAAGACCGGTGTCGGCTACGACGACAACGAGCTCATCTTCGACCCCCGCGGGCGACTGCAGAAGAGCAATGCCCCCGACCCCGATGCCGTCAAGCGCGAGTACTACACCCTCAACAACCCCGACAGCGACGTGGATGACGACCACCTGCGCAACCTCAAGAGCAACAAGGGCGGCAAACGCCCCTCTCCCGTCGAGGATGTGCCTGAAACGGTGCCAGTCGACACCACAGATGCCATCACCGCCAACTTCAACAAGATTTGTCCTCCCTCCAAGGTCGTCGAGGGTCCCGAATGGGTCTCCCGCAACCCCGGCATGGTCGTGGCCTACTACATCAACCGTCAGGGCGTTGAGATGGAAGAAGTCTACGATGTCGCCACCGAGAGCCACATCATGTCTGGCAAGGTGCTCGACAAAGACCACTACACCGCCGCCATCGTCAAATACATCGCCGAGAAGTTCAAAGGCGAGAAGTACAAGATCGAGCGCATGATAGTCTACACCTACGACTCCAAGTGGCGTGTCGACGGCAAGAAACCCAAGCCCTACACCTACGTCGTCGTAAGCCAGAAGGTCAAAGGCCTTGGCAACAAACTCCGCTACACCCGCATGGAGTTCGATGCCTCGGGAGCCTTCACCAATCTCCTCACCCAGCCCATCGACAAGAACGATATTCAATAATATAACTTCAAAATCGAAAAGAGTAGAGGTTAGGGGTTAGAAGTTAGAGGGTGCGACAGCCACTCTCAACACTAACCCCTAACCTCTAATCCTTTAATCTCTATTTCCATTTTTCAATTCCCGTCGCGTCAGCCCGTCCCCGCTTGAGAGGGGTGGCCGAAAGCCGGGGTATGTAAAAAACTCAATTCTCAATTCCATGAACTTCCCCTCCTGCATCTATGGCCCGCCCGAAATGCTTTTTGAACGAAAGCGGGCTGCCGAGCGTGGTCGCAAGCCTGTCGAAGTGGTCGCCGCCATCATCCGCGATGGCGCTGCTATCCTTGCCACCCAGCGTGGCTACGGCAAGTGGCGTGGCTGGTGGGAATTCCCTGGCGGCAAGGTGCAGGAAGGCGAAAGCCGCGAGGAGGCCCTCGTCCGCGAAATCAAAGAGGAACTCGATGCAGCCATCGTTATCGACCGCTTCCACACCACCGTCGACTACGACTACCCCGACTTCCACCTCACCATGCACTGCTATCTCTGCCATCTCGCCGACGGACACTATCAGCTAAAAGAGCATGCCGATGCCCGCTGGCTCACTGCCGACACTATCAATACGGTGCAGTGGCTCCCCGCCGACCAAGACCTGGTAGCGGGACTCTTCCCTCAAGAGGCAGGGGCATCATAGCCGACGGATGGTGATGTGGGCATTGCCGCTTATTTCTGCCCTCCCGTGGTCGACCTCATACCCGTGGTAGTCGGTGGTATGTCCGTTGACCATCCCCGTTATGGGTGCCTCGTAGTAGGTGCTGTCTGCATTCAGGGTGATTTGAGGGTGGTTCAACACCATGCTAAGTTCCCCACCGAACGTCAGGCCGTCCATTATCCCGACGCTGACGCTATAACGGAGAGTTTCGGTTTGAGGCTGGAAGAGCAGCACGCCCAAAGTGTCGTTGATCGCGCCACTCCCCGACATGACGCTGCCGGTGGCCGTCACGGTGTAGTTGTCGCCCGCCAGCTGCACGGTCATGGTGTCGCGCAGGTCTATCCTCGAATTTGCTGTGCGATACCACTCGAATTCATACGGGGCAGCTATCTTCACCTCATACTTCCCCACATAGACGGTTGCGTCAATTTTCTCTTTCCCGCACGAGGCGAGCAACAAAACTCCTAGAAATAGTGTTAAACTAATCTTTTTCATAGGGTAAAATCTTTTTCGTGTTCTTGATTGGTTTTGCAAAAATACAAATTTATTTTTAATATTTATCATCAGTTTTCAATTTTTTCGTATCTTTGCAATCTCAATCGTCAACGAAGTTTTGCTAGATGTGATTGAGCACCATGCGGATATGGCGTAATTGGTAGCCGCGCTAGACTTAGGATCTAGTGGCGAAAGCCGTAACGGTTCGAGTCCGTTTATCCGCACAATTGGTTCCCAGAGGACCAGTTGTTTCATTTTAAGGGTTATTAAGAGAAAGGCAGAAGCGTGCTTCTGCTTTTTTCGTTTTCCACCTCGCCCCCATCCGCCGTCGTCCAGACTTAGAAGCTGTTTAAATTTGATTGATGAAGTTTATTATGGACATGAACGAGCAGGTTTTTCTTCTTTTCGATTGCGCAATGGGGTTCCATTGTAATTGAGAAAAGAAGAAAAAGATGCCGTCCAGGTGCTTTAAGAAAATCATTGATTAAATTTAAACAGTTTCTTACACCTACATCCCTTTTTTCCCCGCCTGCCTCCCGACATCCGCCGACTTTCAAAAGATCGTTCATCGGTCGTTCTTTGCCCTATCAGCCTTGAAGAGCCTCCCAATCGGTAGAAATCGGTACAAATCAGTAGGAATCCGTAAGAAGCGGTAGGATGCGGTAAGGGGGCGGAAAATTGTGCGTACTTTTGCACGCGGATTGAAAAAAATGTATTAAAAAAAATGTTTGTAAAAAAATGTATAGTAAAAAATGTATATTTGCATTTCTAACTATTGTGGTAATTGTATAGTAATTGCTTGAAAAATAAGGGGTTGTATATTTATAATTGAATGTAAAGAAAATAGTAGCACAAATATTGTTTTTTGCCAGTTTTGTCCTGCTGGGGGCATGCTGTATGGGCAGACGGGCTATCTGTATAAAAATAGCATTAACGGATGGCAAGACAAGATTCGATACCACAAGAATAGTGGGAACTACATCACCTATTCATGGGGCGGGGGCGGTACAGAGAACCATTTTGCCATAACAGACATACATAGTAATATGGTTGATGCTCATGTTGCAAGTGGGTATTTTGTACAAGATTTCGAGGTGCTTCTCAAATGCGTATAATTGCGCCAACTAATTAATTACAACGTTATAAAAAATGATGTCTGTGTGCACAAGGAGGACGTATGCCTGTCGAATGTGGTGGGCTGGATTGCTTTGAACTTTATTCTAAATATGGAACCTGTGATATATGGAGAAAATAACAATTTGATGTCCCATTAAAAGAAGTGTGATTATGAAAAAGATTGCAATGGTAGCAGTAGTGACGGTGGTTCTGTTAGCGGGAATGCAGCATGTGCGGGCGCAGCGGCCGGTGGGGGGACACGACTGTTGGGGCGGAGCCGACGTATATGTACTACATCTATGACTGGTGGCGGTGCGCCAACCACGAAGCGGAGGCTCCGCAGTGGTATGCAATATCGGGTATTTATGAGCCGTTGTTTTATGCAGCATATTTACACAGCGATAGCGTGGCGAGGAGCTACTCAGAGGCAGGGCCGAGACCGGATATATAAAGCTCTGATGCTTGGGGTACGATCTCTGATTGGTGTAACTATTCTGCAGGTAACGACATCAGAGGTGTGCAGATGGTGACGGACCGCCCCATCGAAATTGTAGGCGTGGCGGCTTGCGCACACGCACAACAGCCCCACGACACGACCCTCTCGTGGTATCTCTATGAGTTGCACATGCCGGAGGCCTATAATCCCAGACATATCTTCCCCAACCTATAGATGGATGGTACGATGCTGTAATGTCCCCTGTCATCTTTCCCATTATCGACCCGGAGTTTGACACGGTGCTGTGCGACGCGGTGAGCGACGTGCGGCTGGTCGAGGCGACGGACACGACGCTGACGCTGGCGTGGAACGGGGGCAACGACGTGCAGTGGGAGGTGCAGTATATGGAGGTGAACGGCTGGGACGTGCTGACGGAGACGACGAACGTGCCGATGGTGACGCTGACGGGTCTGCGGGAGCGGACGAACTATGTGGCGCGGGTGCGCGGCATGTGCGAGTGGGACACGGAGTACGGCACATGGAGCGAGTGGCTGGACGTGTACACGGGCGCGCACCACGACGGCCCGCCCCAGACGATAGGGAACTTGGGCCGCTTCACGCAGATGATGCCCAACCCGGTGAGGGGGAAGGTGACGGTGCTGTCGAGCTACAGGCTGAGCCGCGTGGTGGTGTACGACCTGAAGGGCAACGCGGTGCTGGAGCAGGAGGCGGATACATACCCCGGTCTTCGACCACCCTTCTCAAGAGGGGACAGCTTGACGACCACCTTCGACGTGAGCGCGTTGGCGAAGGGGGTGTATGTGGTGGACATCCACACGCCCGCTGGCATCGCCACGAAACGGCTGGTGGTGGAGTAGTTGAGAATTGAGAATTGAAAATTAGACATCCCCCCCGCTTTGCGGTACCCCTCTAGAACATACCCCAGCCTAGCGGCCACCCCTCTTACATATCCCCGACCTTACGGCGTACCCTTTTATACATACCCCGCCACTGCGTGGCACCCCTCTAAAGAGGGGAGGGCTGCCTCATGACGCTATTATCTTTCAATTTTTTATTTCTGATTTTCAATTTTCACCTTTCACCTTCGACCTTTCAATTCTCAAATTGAGACAAATTTGGGTTGGGTATACAATATTCGGATGCTTTTCGCGTTATTGGTTGTTGCATGAAAAAGTGTCTGACTATATTGTTGCTGCTATTGCTGGCGCTGCCGATGCGCGCAAGCTATCTGCTGGTGCCAATGGACGAGGTGCAGAAAAACCACCTGAAGGCCTATGGCATAGCCTATTGGGCGTTGGAGCGCGAGGTGGAGGTGACGTGGCTGCTGAACTACCGTGGGGGCAGCTTTATGATGAAGTATGCCGACCTGCTGGAGAAGGAGTGCCGGCTGCGTGGCGTGACTGCCGAGGTGATTGCCGACGGGCAGTCGAGTGCAATATTGTCGGAGATTGCCGACCCCGGGGTGAACATGGACGCGGTGAAGTTGCAGAAGGCTCCGAAGATAGCGGTCTATTCGCCTAAGAACAAGCTGCCGTGGGACGATGCGGTGACGCTGGTGCTGACTTACGCGGAGATACCGTACGACGTGGTGTATGACGAGGAGGTGGTGGCGGGTGTGCTGCCCACCTACGACTGGCTGCACCTGCATCACGAGGATTTCACGGGGCAGTATGGCAAGTTTTGGGGCAATTACCGCAACCAGCAGTGGTATATAGAGGATGTGCGGCAGCAGGAGGCGACGGCCAACAGGCTGGGCTACGCCAAGGTAAGCCAGTTGAAGCTGGCGGTGGCGCACAAGATACGCGACTTTGTGATGGGCGGGGGGTTCCTGTTTGCCATGTGCTCGGCACCAGACAGCTACGACGTGGCACTGGCGGCGGAGAATGTGGACATCTGCGACGTGATGTTCGACGGCGACCCCATGCAGCCCGACGCGCAGGGCCAGCTGGACTATAACAAGACGTTTGCCTTTAAGAATTTCAGACTCAGCACTAACCCATACGAGTATGAGATTTCGACCATCGACGTGGACGACCGCTCGCGTCAGAAGGCGGTGAATGAGAAGAACGACTTCTTCACCCTCTTCGAGTTCTCGGCCAAGTGGGACTGGGTGCCTACCATGCTGACACAAAATCACACCCGTGTGATTCACGGCTTTATGGGACAGACGACGGCATTTCGCAAGGAGTGCGTGAAGTCGTCGGCCGTCGTCCTTGGTGAGAACAAGGCACTGAATGAGGTGCGCTACCTGCACGGCGAGTATGGCAAGGGGACGTGGACGTTCCTCGGAGGGCACGACCCCGAGGACTACCGCCACTTTGTGGGCGACCCACCCACCGACCTTTCGCTCTTCCCCAATTCGCCGGGATACAGGCTGATATTGAACAACGTCCTTTTCCCCGCCGCCAAGAAAGAGAAACATAAGACTTGATTTAAATTGAGAATTGAAATAGGAAGGACATACCCCGCCGCTATCGCGGCACCCCTCTCAAAAGGGGATGGCTGCCGCACTTAAACTTAAAACATTAAACCTTAATGCAACGATATATAACCATACTGTTCTTGCTTGCCAGCCTTTCTGCGTCGGCGCAGAAGTGGACCAACTATACCGAGAAAAATTCGGGACTGATAGGCAACAACATTCTTGCCGTGACGGCCGACAACCGCGGCAACTTGTGGATAGGTTCGACACAGGGACTGAATAAGTTCAAAGACGGGCAGTGGACCGACTATGCCGACTTTAACGAGAAGTTGAAGAACCAGTTTGTCAACTGTCTGGTGGTGGAGGGCAACACCCTATGGATTGGCACCGACGACTATGGGGTGATAGAGTTCAACGGCAACCGCTGGTTTGAACACGCCGAAGAGACACACCGCCTCAACATGAAGTATATCCGCGACATAGCCGTGGACCATGTGGGCGTGAAATGGATTGGGGTGACGTTGAGCGGCTTTGTGCAATACGACGGGGTGAACTGGAACAAGTATACCGCCTCAGACTCGGAGCTGCTGAGCGACTTTATCCTCTGCGTGGTGATAGACAACCGCGACCGCAAGTGGATTGGCACCAACGACGGACTGTGTGTCTTCGACGGGCGGCGGTGGATTTCGTACACGACGAAGAATTCGAAGATACCGCACAATATTGTCCTCTCCCTTGCCATCGACAAGGCGGGCGTGAAGTGGATTGGCACGTTGGAAGGGCTGTGCCGTTTCGACGGCGAGACGTGGAAGATTTTCAACACCGACAACTGCCCTATCCCTGGAAACCAGATTAACGACTTGGCCTTCGACCGCGAGGGGCATCTGTGGATGGCCACCGACGGCGGGGTGGCGGTGACGGACTGCGAAGGGAAATGGGACACCTTCCGTGCTGGGGACCAGCTGCCTAGGTGTATGTTCCAAAATGTTGCCATTGATCGCAGTGGCAACATCTGGTTTGGCACCGACGACAAGGGCCTTTGGTGTCTGTCGGGCTATCAGATGAAGAAACAGGAGGAGCCTTTTGCCCAAAACTCGGAAAACTCAGACCACTCCGACAATTCAGTAATCTCCGACCCCTCCACCCCCTCAAAAGCCTCTCCGAAAACAGGAAAAGACAATGCACCCTCCGCCGAGGAGGAACGCATCAAACTCACTCCCAACCTGGAGGAGGGCTATATCACTATCACCATGAACAGCCCGCAGGCTGAAGTGACCTTTATCAACTCCAAGGGCGAGAAGGTGCGCACTGTGCCCAAATACCAGAACGGCGGGCACATCAACATTGCCAAGATGAAGAAGGGAACCTACACCGTCAGGGTGAAGACCGCGTCGGGTACCCGTTCTGTCAAATTTACGCTGAAATAAAAAGATAAAACACATTAATAACATGAAAAAGATTACAACTCTTTTCCTTCTTTTGAGCATGGCCCTGATGGGTTTTGCGCAGATACAGGATCCCGTGAAATGGACCTATTCGGTCAAGGACCTCAACGAGTCGCAGTCGGAACTGGTGTTTACCGCCAACTTGGATGCTGGCTGGCACCTCTATTCGCAGTACACCGACCCCGCAGGTCCCATAGCCATCTATTTCGAGTTCACCCCTACGAAGGACTACAAGCTCATTGGCAAGGTGCAGGAGCCCAAGCCCCACGAGGAGTACGACAACGACTTTAAGTGCACCGTCCGCTCGTTCAGCGGCAAGGTGGTGTTCCGCCAAAAGATTGAACGGTTGACCGACAAGAATTTTAAGGTGAACGGCACTTTCGGCTACCAGCTCTGCAACGACGGCAGCTGCATCGCCCCCGACGACCGCGACTTCACCTTCTCTGTCAAAGGGGCAAAGCTATCTCCGGCCGACAGCGAAATGGTGGTGAACTTCAACCACTTGGACGATGGTGGTGCGTTGTTCCCCGATGCCGACACGCCTGAAGAGGTGCAAGAGGGCGAGCCCACAGTCGACACCTCCGCTGCCCTAGTGGCTGAAACGGAGGAGGCTCCCGCCGAAAAGAAGGGACAGTCGCTCATCGTGGTATTCCTCTGGGCTTTGCTGGGTGGTATCCTCACCATGTTTACCCCCTGCGTGTTCCCCATGATACCGATGACGGTCAACTTCTTCATGAACTCCACCGACGACAAGCGCGCTTCGCGCCGTCAGGCTTGGTTCTTCGGCTTCTCTATCGTGTTCCTGTTTGCAGTGCTGGGTGCCATCCTCACGTTGGTGTTTGGCCCCGAGGCACTATACTTTATTGGCACGCACTGGGTGCCCAACCTCATCTTCTTTGTTATCTTCCTCATCTTCTCGCTCAGCTTCTTCGGTCTGTTTGAAATCAAGATGCCCGAGAGATGGATTAATAAGTCCGATGAGCAGGCCGACAAGGGCGGTCTGTTGGCTCCCTTCTTCATCGCCCTCACCACCGTGCTGGTCTCCTTCAGCTGCACGGGTCCCATCCTGGGTGCCGCGTTGGTCAGCCTCTCCACCAGCACCACCGACCGCTGGGTGTCGCTTATCACCATGCTGGGCTTTGGCATCGGCTTTGCAGCCCCCTTCACACTTTTGGCGATGTTCCCCTCGGTGCTGAAGAATATGAAGTCGGGTGGCTGGCTCAATACCGTCAAGGTGGTCTTTGCCTTCCTCGAGCTCGCCTTCGGTCTCAAGTTCCTCTCGATGGCCGACCTCTACTGCAACTGGGGTCTGCTGGACCGCGAGACTTATCTTGCCCTATGGATTGTCATCTTTGGCCTCATGGGCTTCTATCTGTTGGGCAAGCTCAAGTTCAAGGGCGACGAGGATTTGCAGCACATCGGTGTCGTGCGTCTCTTCCTTGCCATCCTCGATTTGGCCTTTGTGGTCTATATGGTTCCAGGGCTCTGGGGTGCGCCGCTGAAGGCCATCTCAGGATTTATCCCGCCCATGGAGACGCAGGACTTTAACATCGAGCGCAGCATTGAGGAGCATGCCGGAACTATCGCCATTCAGCCGGGTATGGCAGTGGACGACCTCGGTGCACGTAAGTATGCCGACAAGCTGCACATGCCCACGGGGTTCAACGGTTTCTTTGACCTCAACGAGGCCAAGGAGTATGCCAAGAAGGTGGGCAAGCCTATCTTCATCGATTTCACGGGCAAGACCTGCGCCAATTGTCGCGAGATGGAACACTATGTGTGGGCTGACAAGGAGGTGAAGGATATCCTCACCACTAAGTTTGTCATGTGTGGTCTTTATGTAGACGAGAACACCATCGACCTGCCCGAAGACGAATGGGTTACGGACGAGAAGGGCAAGGTGCTGAAGACCCTCGGCCGTCGCAACCTTTACTATGAGAAGAGTATGTACAACATGAACGCCCAGCCGTACTATGTCATTATCGACGGAGTCGGCAATGTGTTGACCAAGGAGAACTATAAGTACGACCGCGACGTGCAGAAATTCATCGCCTACCTCAACGAGGGCCTGAGTAACTTTAAAAATTGAAAATTGAAGCCCCATAGGGGCAGACCCCCGTGTCAGCACTTTTCAGACCCCCGAGTCTGCCCCCGCGAGGTTTCAGTTTTCATCTTTCTATTACCCCTAACCTCATGCACAAGTTCTTCCTCCTCTGTTTCGCGTTCCTGCTCCTCACATGGACGGTCGGGGCACAGTCCAGGGAGGAACGTTTTCTCAATAACTATGAGGCGTTTGTCAACGAGGTTGTTGCTACGCCAATAGCCGACTTCCACGGCGATACTCTGAACCATGTCCGTAGGATGCAGCGACGCTATATGCGCCGCTACCGCTGGTGCTACGACACGCGTCTGTCGGTCGAACAGCTTGAGCAGTTCAACCGCTTGTGTGGCCGCTACCATCGTAAGATGAAGTCGGTCAATCGCACTCGCCGTTGGGCCATCACCAAGGGACGTATTGAGGGAAGGTTTGAAAACCTCTTTCGACGCAATGACATGGTACCTTCCGATACTATCTTGTTGGAAGATGTGGATTAGTTGTTGAAGTACAGTTGATTTCGATAGTTTTGCTGCAATTGGTGTTTCCAAGGTATAAAAATGGATTTTTCCATTGAGAAAGATCCGAAAAGGCGTGTCTGCTGTGTTATGGTAGAAATGTTAAAGATGATGCGCAATTGGCTGAAAACCATTTACCGTTATGTTAATTCTCGTAATCTTGTAGCCTGAAATTTGGTCATATCACAAAAAAGTAGTACCTTTGCAGCCGATTTCGACACTCGAAATAAGTATTGCGGGGTAGAGCAGAGGTAGCTCGTCGGGCTCATAACCCGGAGGTCGTTGGTTCGAATCCAGCCCCCGCTACAAAATCAAAAGTGAGCAGGACGATAGTCCTGCTTTTTTATGCCCACACACAGCGAAAGCCTGCTTTGAGCGAGGGGTGGGCATAAAAAAGGCAAACTGTGCAGCAGTGCTCACTTTTGATTTTGATAGATGGACACGAAAGCACAAACAAAACCGCTGACAGCAAGTCTTTCTCCCAACCTATTTGGGGACATTGACAAGGATGATTTCAACGCCGAGAAGAATTCTGCGCAGTTGATAAAACGCATGTTGGAATATGGTGAACTTGACGATTGGCGCACAATCTGCAACTACTATAGATTAGACCGTATTGTCAACGACTGCAAGAGCTTACGTACACTCCGACCCGAAACTCTATCTTTTGTCTGTGTTGTCACTGGCACTAAAAAAGAAGACTACCGATGCTACAATTTCAGACAATCGTACCCAACACATTGGAACTCCTAAAATGGTTGTCTGTACTGCCAGAGATGCAAGGATTGCGACTTGTAGGGGGCAACTCTTAGGCCTTGCAATATGGGCATCGACAGTCGGTGGATTTGTTTTAATAGGCAATTCAATCTTGCTGTTCTTTTTTGTCAGTGATACTATTCGAGCACTTCGAGTGTGTAATTCTTAGTTCCCAGACCTATCTGTGCGGCGTAGTCGACGGTGTGGTGGCCGTGTTTTTTGTTGATGCGTTTCTTGAGTGGCTCGGGGTTATTGTCCTCTGTTACGGGTGATTTAAACACTAGGTCCAGACAGGCTTGGTCGAGAGCCACAGGGTCGGTCGAGGCGAGGATGCCGATGTCCTTCATCTGAGGCTCCTTGGGGTCGGCGATGCAGTCGCAGTCGACAGATAGGTTGTTCATTACGTTGATATAAAGTATGCGCCCCTCGAAGTAGTCCGCCACGGCTTGTGCTGCGGCGGCCATGCTTTCGAGGAAGTAGTCCTGCGGGGTGTTGGCAACGGAGGAACTCCAGCCGATTAAGCGATGGTTCATGTCGCAGTGCTTTCCAGCAGAGTGGATTAGCAACTTGCCGTTGGCTGAGGCGACGCCAATGGAGAGATTTTTGATGGCTCCGCCGTAGCCTGCCATGGGATGCCCCTTGAAATGGGCTAGGCTAATCATATAGTCGTAGTTGGCCAGATGGGTGCCCACAAGGTCGTAGGGCAGGTGCGAGGTGTCGCGGACGGGAATCTGCATCTCACCTTCTGAGTCCATGATGTCCACGTCAGCAACGTCGAGAAAGCCACGTTCCCGGATGGCTTTCCAATGCTCCTCGTTATTGTCGCGGTTGCCCCAATAGGCGCAGTTGCATTCCACTATGGTGCCGTTGACGAGGTGGACGAGGTCTCCGATAAGCTCAGGACGTAGATAGTTGCTTTTGCCCGATTCGCCTGTGGACATCTTCACGGCTACACGCCCAGTCGGTTTGATGTCAAAATGATTGAATATGCGTACCATCGACTCGGGTGTGATGTCGCGTACCATCACCACTGTCGCAGGTTCTGTGCCGCTGGTCGTAGGGGGTAGGGCCTGTTTGGGATGGTTGCAGCTACAGAGAAGAATTAGGGCAAGCGTTGTGCAGATGGTTGAAAATTGCTTCATGATGGATGGTGTTGTTGTAGGAATTTCACTTATTGTCAAGAGAAAAACGCAAAACAACAATTTTTATTGCCTTGGAACGGCAATAAAAGAATAGGCGGCTTAATAAAGATTCTGTGAATGGTTGAATTAACGAATTCACTCATTCGCAATATTCACATCTTTGTCGAGACCTGCGCTGCGGAGGAGCTCTATATAGGCTGCCATACAGTCGTGTAGGCATTCGGTATAGTCCTGCTGAATCTGGTTGTAGGTGTGTTGGGCGTTGATGAGGTCGAGGAGCGAAGTCTCGCCACGGTGGTAGGCATAGCGTTTGCCTTCCAGCATTTGCAGTGCGCTTGCCATAACGGTGGTGCCATAGCTGTCGAGTCTGCTGAGGGTGGTAGTGTAAAGGTTGTAGGCTTGTATTATTTCAGCCTGCACCTGACGGCGCACAATTTCGGTCTGAGTCTCTTCCTGCTGGGCGGAGAGTTGGGCGGAGAGCACTTCGCCGCGGTTGAGATTGGAGACGGGCAAGGGGATGCCCACCCCGACGGTATAGCCGACGAACTGGGGAGCGGGAGCCTCTTCGTTGCGCACGCGCGAGTTGAGGCTGACGCCGAGCGAGAGGTCGATATCGGGTGTGCGTTCGCGACGGATGAGGGTCACCTCGTCTTGTGCCGATGCCGCCAGATGGCGTTGCTGTAGGAGGTCCATGCGCAAGGTGTCGGCAGCGGCAAGCAGCTGCTTGAGGCTCAGCATCTGACGTGGGGCGGCGAGCTGGCCGACGACGCCTCGGGTGGTTTGTAGTGGCTGTCCCATGATGAGGTCGAGTTGCAGGAGGGCATTGCGATAGTCAGACAGAAGAGCGAGGAGGTCTTGGTGGGCGATATTAGCTTCGATGCGTGTCTGGATTAGGTCGGTCTCAGATATTTCGCCCGCAGTATGGCGCAGGCTGTCGCTGTGGTAGAGCGACTGCATATATTCTGCGGCCTGCTCGCCGATAAGGGCGCGGTCGCGTGCCAGCAACGCGTCGAGGAAGGCGAGGGTGGCATCGGCGCGGAGGGTCTGGGCGAAGTGGCGCAAGCCTGCGTCGGTAGCGTCAAGCCCATGCCGCGCCACACGGATGCGGGCGGCACGTTTGCCGAGGGAGATGCTTTTCTCAAGCCCAAAGCTAAGCGATTGACCCATGGCGATGTCCCAGTCGCTGTTGTTGCCATATTCGGCAGAAAGCGTCGGGTCGGTTATCTTGCGGGCAGCTACGAGGTCGGCCTGCGACACGGCTAGGTCGAGCTTGGCAGCACTATATTCTAGGTTGCCCTGCATGACGTAGTTGATATAGGTGTTGTAGTCGAGGTCTTGGGCAACAAGGGCTGTTGAAACTAAAAGGTAAAAACCCAATATTAAATAATACCGCTTCATGGTGGGGATGTCTTGAATGTGTGATTCTTTGACTTACAAATTGACGAATTAAAAAAGACTAACGAATTGACACATTAACGAATTGACGAATTAATAATTTTTTTCTCTTTCCGTTTCTCCATAAGGAAGTAGAGCGTGGGGAGGATGAAGAGTGTGACGATGGTGGCGAAGATGAGGCCGTAGACGATGACGGTGGCGAGGGGGCGCTGCACGTCGCTGCCGATACCGGTGGAGATGGAGGCAGGGAAGAGCCCCAGCACCGCCACCGAGGCTGTCAGCAAGACGGGGCGCATACGGTGCGAGGCTCCCTCGATGACGGCGGTGTGCAGCCCTTTACCCCGTTCGCGCAGGTGGTTGATATGCGATATCATGATGATGCCGTTCTGTATGGCCACGCCTATCAGCGCGATGAATCCGACGGCGGAGGAGACGTTAAGTGTCATGCCCCGCACGTTGAGTGCCAGCATGCCGCCGAAGAGGGCTAGCGGCACCACTATCATAAGCAGCAGCGCCTGCCGCACCCGCTTGAAGGCAAGGATGAGGAGGATGAACATGACCATGAGTGCCAGCGGCACCACGAGGGCGAGGCGGCTGAAGGCGCGGTTGCGGTTCTCGAACTGGCCCGCCCAGTGGAGGTGGGTCTGCTCGTGGTCGTAGTCGACCTGCTGGGCTATCCGTTTGTCCGCCTCTGCCACAAAGGTGGAGAGGTCGGCTCCACGCAGGTTGATGCGCACGAGGGTGTAGCGGCGGCTCATCTCGCGCATGATAGTGCTGGCACCTAACGCCATGCGTATGTCCGCCACGGCGGAGAGGGGCACCCGCACGCCGTCGGGCGTGGTGAGTTGGAGGCTGCCGATGGCCTCGGGGGTGTTGCGGTAGCGTTCGGCATAGCGGCAGGTGATGTCGTAGACCTTGCTGCCCACATATATTTGCGAGATGGCACGACCACCGATGGCCAGTTCGATGAGCTCGGTCACGTCGGAGACATTCAACCCATACTGGGCAATGGCGGCGCGGTTGACGGAAATCTGCAGCTGTGGGGTGGGAGGCTCTTGGTCGACGGCTACGTCGGAGGCACCCTTGATGTCCGCCACCACGGAGGCTATCTGCTCCGCCACACGGCGGCTCTCGTCGATGTCGTCGGAATAAATCTTGAGGGCGAGGTCGCTGTGGGTGCCGGCTATCTGGTCCATCACCATGTCGATGATGGGCTGCGAGAAGCCTGCCGAGTAGCCGGGCATCTGCTCGATGGCGGCCGACATGGCTTCGACTAGTTCTGCCTTGTTGCGGCCGCTCTTCCATGTGTTATAAGGTTTGAGACCAACGCCTGCTTCGATATGCGAGAGAGAGAAACACTCTGCACCCTCGTCGTCGCGTCCCAGCTGGGTCATGACGTAGGAGGTCTCGTCGAACTCCTTGAGCACATGGCGCAGGTCGTCCGCCATCTTTTTTGACTCGTCGATGGAGATGCCTGGGGGCAGTTGCACCTGTACCCAGATGGAGCCTTCGTCGAGCGGAGGCAGGAAGTCCTTGCCGACGGTGATGGAGAGGGCGATAGAGCCGCCAAGGATGACGAGTAGTGTGGCCAGCACGGCGCGACCCTTGCCCAACAGTATGCCCACATGGCGGGTGTAGCGGTCGTTCATGCGGGCAAGCCATTTGTTGTGGTAGAGCTTACGGGGCTTGTGGTAGGCGAGGAAGGAGAGCGCGGGTGTGAGCAGCAGGGCGGTGAGCAGTGCACCCAGCAGGGCATAGCCCACGGTGAACGCCATGGGGGTGAAGAGCTTGCGCTCGACATGTTCGAAGGCGAAGAGTGGCATGTAGGCTGTGATGATAATGATAGTAGAGAAGAAGATGGAGCGTGCCACCTCGTTGGCGCGCTGCTTCACGTCGGAGGGGGTTAGTTCTTTGTCGGGGTGCCGCTCGCGTTTCTTCAAGATATTCTCCATCATGACGATGGCGCCGTCGACGAGGATGCCGAAGTCGATGGCACCGAGCGAGAGCAGGTTGGCAGGAATGCCTGTCAGTTTCATCAGCACGAAGGCTATGAGCAGGGCGATGGGAATGGTGATGGCTACCACCACCGACCCGCGGAAGTTGCCCAAGAACAGCATCAGCACCACAATGACTAGCAGCATGCCTACGAGGAGCGTGTGGGAGACGGTCTTGAGGGTTTCGCCCACAAGGCTGGTGCGGTCGAGGAATGGATGGATGCGTACGCCCTCGGGCAGTATCTCGTTGTTCAGTTCGTCCACCGAGGCGTGTATGCGTTCCAACACGTCGGAGGGATTCTCGCCGCGCAGCATCTGCACGATGCCCTCCACTGCGTCGTCGCAGTTGTGGCTGTCGTCGCTGAAACCCAGCACGCCTTTGCGCTCCAGGTTGCCGTAGCGTAGGTCGCCCAACTCCTTGAGATATACAGGCGTGCCGCCCACGGTCTTCACCACGATGTCGCCCAGTCCCTCGAGGTCGCTGATGAGGCCTATGCCGCGCACCACATAGCTGAGGCTGCCTTCGGTCAGGATGCTGCCGCCAGCGTTGAGGTTGTTCTGCTCAATCTTCTCGGTGATGTCGGCGAGGGTGATGCCGTATTCGGTCATGCGCTCGGGTGATAGCTCTATTTGGTACTGAGTGGTGATGCCGCCGTAGTTGCTCACGTCAGCCACGCCCGAAATCTGGCGAAGGTAGGGGATGATGGTCCACTTGTGGATGTCGGTGAGGCTGCGCAGGTCGTGGCTGCCGTCGGGGCTCTCCACTATGTAGCGGAATATCTCGCCGGTAGGAGCTGTCAAGGGGTTCAGCTCGGGCACCGCTTCGTAAGGCAGCTCGATGCCGGACAGCCGCTCGGTGACACGCTGTCGTGCCCAGTAGTCGTCCACGCCGTCGTCGAAGACCAGCACCACGGTGGAGAGGCCGAAGCTGTTCTTGCTGCGCATGGTGACGAGGTTGGGGATGCCGCTGACGGCACGTTCGACGGGAATGGTGATTTGCTGCTCAATCTCCTCGGTGGCGAGGCCGGGCACCTGGGTGACCACCTGCACTGTCGTGTCGGATATGTCGGGATAGGCATCGATAGACAGTGCGTTCCAGGCTATCACGCCTGCTGCGCACAGCAGTCCGAATACAGCGGCCGAAACAGCTTTATGGTCTATGGCCCATCCTACTAGTTTTTCAATCATAGTTTGTCTTTATTAATGGGAGTGAAAATGGGAGTAAAAATAGGAGTTAAAGGGGACAAATGTGTTGTCTCAAAAAGTATTGTCCATTTTAACTTCCAATTATTTTTCAATTTTCAATTTAACAAGATTGCTCCTTGGGTGATTATCTCGTCGCCGGGGGTGAGGCCTTTGAGCACGCGGAGGCTGTGTTCGTCAATTGATAGAACCTCCACCACCGAGCGCACATAGCGGTTGTCGCCCACCTTGCGCAGCACATAGCGGCCTTTGTCGCTTTGCAGCACTGCGCTTTTGGGTATCACGATGCCATGGCGGTTGTGCATCTGCATACGCACTTGTGCGTACATGTTGGGCAGCATCAGGTGGCGCGGGTTGTTGCACTCGATGATGGTCTGCACCGTGCGCGTCTCGGGATCAAGGATGCCGCCCACGTATGCCACACGTCCGCGTACCGTGCTGTCGGGCCGTGCCACCAGGCTCACCTCCACCTCCTCGATGCCGTCCAGATAGGGTGCGTCCATCTCGCTCACGTTGGCTGTCACCCACACTTTGTCAAGGTCGGCTACTACCACCTTGGCATCGGCATCTTCTTTCATAAACTCCCCTATCACTAGGCTGTTGCTCAGTACCCTGCCATTGATTGGCGAGCGCACTATCATAGGCTGTCCCACTTCGGCAGACTTGAGGTCAATCTGATATTCCTTTGCCACCGCCACCGCGTGGCGGTATTCCTCCAATGCCAGTGCGTAGGCGGTCTTTGCCTCGTCCAATTCCTTGGCGGAGGCCACTTTGTTGTCGTGCAGGTCTTGCGTGCGGTCCAATGCCCTTTTTGCCATCTCCATCTCCGACTTCGACTGAATCAGGTTCTTCACCACCTCGGCATAGTCGGCCGACGAGATTTCAAACAGTGGCGTGCCCGTCCGCACGGTCTGTCCCATGCGCACTAGCGAGCGTACCACGCGTCCGGCAAATGGGGCTGCCACCTCGGCGTAGGCGGCGGGGATGGCTGTCACCACTCCCGTCGTGGTCAGTGTGGCGGTGAAGGCTGTGTCGCCCACTCTGCCGCACACCAGACGGGGGGCAATGTTGGATGTAGGAGACACGGTGAGTGTATCGCCCGCCACATCAATGGCATTTCTGTCCGCAGATTCCGCAGGGTCAGACCCGCCTGCGCACCCTGTCAATAGGGCCGCTGACATCAGAAAAACGATAAATCTTCTCATAATATTGTTGCAGTATTCTTTTAAAAACATTGATTATCAATTCTCAATTCGGAATTCCTAATTTGAGAAGTTGATTGCAAAAGTACAAATAATTATTGAATTGATAAGAAATAATATCGAAAAACAATAATTTCTATTTTTCCTTTCTTGAAATAATTTTTTCCCCGTTCTTCCGTTATACAATTATGACAAAGAAAATTCTTTTTGTTAGTTTATATGTTTTATTTTCAACGCTGGTTGTGGCGCAGCCGTCTTCGGGCGGTTATGACGAGGTGAACGACTGCCTGCGCTTTATGCCTTGGCGTGAACGCAACCACGTCCGCGTGGTGCGTCAGTACGAGCCTTCCACGGTGGTGATGGGGTCGCGCAAGCTGCTCGAGACGACCTACTACGACAGTCTCGGCTATCGGATGTATGATGGGATGGAGTGCATGTACGATTCGCTCGACCGTCTGGTGGGTTGGACCCGGAGGGAACGCGACTGGGACAACGACAGCCAGCGAATGGTGTGGAATCTCATCCTCGATGTGCATATCGACTACTCGCCCGAAGGGTTGGTGAGCCTCTATCGTTATGTCGACTACGACCGTGTGGGCGACGAGGTGGGCACCACCGTCGTGACCTACCGCCTCATACGCTTGCAGCGCAGTACCGGACTGGGTGTCACGGAGTGCGACTATGCCTACACCGAAATACCCGCGCCCGACGGTGACCCTGAAGGGTGGACCGACACCTGCCGTTTCCGCCGCGTATATGACGACAAGGGTCGTCTGGTGCGGCAGACATATACTGACGATAAAGGCTCGCGTGGGATGGAGAACTACGAGGTGCGCTATGCCTACGACGCGCAGGGACGCATCAAGTATGAGAAGAACTACTTCTATGGTGGCTCGGACTCGTTGGGCTACCGCTACAGTGCCCTCGGCGGCGTGGTGGAGAAGTCGGGCAAGGAATGGGCGGAAGGCTTTGAGACGGATATTTTTATCAGCTGCCGCCCCGACGGCTCGCCCTTGGAGAGCACCCACATCAGTTATCCGCAGGAGTGGGACTACGGCGACAATCCCGAGCAGCGCAGCGTCACCCGCAAATGGTACGATGCCATGGGCAGCGTCATCCGCGAAGAAAATGCCGCCAGCATCACTCCTACGCTGGAATATGACGTGGAATACTGGGAGTGAATGTGTTAACGTGTGAATGTGTTAACGCGTTAGTGAGACTAACGAATTAACACATTCAAGAATTAACACATTCAAGTGTGATTTTTCTCCCTTTTAGGCGTTTAATAGGGGTATGATGCAACATCCATTTCTTACAATTGTCGAGGAGCATTCCGCAGCCATCAATCGCGTGTGTCGGTCATTCTGCCACACGGCAGAGGATTGCGAGGACTTGCGCCAAGACATCATCTTGAACCTCTGGCTGGGGTGGAGCCGCTACCGTCCCACTGCCAAGCCTGTGACGTGGGTGTGGCGTGTGGCGATGAATACGGGCATATCATGGTGGCGGCACCGACAGCGACAGGTCGTCACCTCTCCATTGGATGGAATAGAACTGCCCGACAATGGAGTAGACCGTGAAAACCGCGAATGGCTGCACGACCTCATACGCCTGCTGCCCGCCAAGGACCAGAAACTTCTGCGCCTCTACCTCGACGGCTGGAAGCAGGACGAGATAGGGGAGATGCTGGGTATCAGCGAATCCCTTGTCCAAACCCGCATCGCGAGAATAAAGAAGAAACTGCATGATTTATCATTAAATGACTAATACGACTATGAAAGATACAGACCAACTGATTGAACTGATGCACCAAGCCAATAGGCAGCTGCTGGAGCAAGACTGTATTCCGGAGGCGAAGCCGTCGCTCGGGTCGCACCAAATCTGGCGTTACGCCGCAGCGTTGGCGGCAGTGGCGGTGGTGGCAGCCTTGCTGCTTTTCCCCATGCGACAGAATCAACCCCAGCCTATTGTGGCGAACAACAAGATGCCCCAATCTGTGGAGCAACGGTTGCAAGAATCGCTCAACCAATCAAACATCCAAACCCTCAAGCAATCTGACTACGCCTACTCAGAGACCACCGACGGTGTGCGCGTATATTGTGAGGACAATTGCAACCCCGACGAGGTGTTGGACAGAATGATACAGGTTATTAAAACATTGCAATAATATGAAACACATTCGGATTTATATATTGTTGGTAGGCTTGCTGCTCGGAAGTCAAGCTGTTGCCCAAACCTCCCTCTACAAAACTTATGTAGGCCGCCCAGGCATCAAAGCCTCCTGTATCGAGAACTACCCCATCGGCAAAGGCATGAAAGTTACCGTCACCATGTTGGAAGCCCGCGACTCGATGGCGTTCCGTCAACTGATGCGCAGCCTGAAAGCAATGCCCTACAATGCCGACAAGGCAAAGTCGGACAAATCTCCAAAAGGTAAGCGCGTGACGGTTGAATACCACGACAGTTGGGACAGCCTGGCACTCGGTGAGTCGGCGTTGAACGGGATTCTGAGCCATGTGAAGAAGATGGACATGAAAGTGAACGTAGACACCGCTCGCGATGGCAAGCAGTGGAGGGGCCTCAGCCTGCATTGCGCCGACCCGCTGCCGGGCGACGAGGGGCAGTATCTCATCTACAACTCCGACGATATGATGACCGCCTTGGTCTTTCACTGCCCAACGGAAGCAGTGTACGCCCAGACGGTACGCTATGTGCTCAAAACCACCATGGAGAAGTGGAAGAGCAATTGATAGATAATTTCTAATAAATTAAATTACAATATTATGAAGAAAATTATTTTCCTCATAGGGCTCGTACTATGCCCTTTTGTGAAGGGAATGGCTCAAGTTCCCGTAGAACTCATGGACGCAATCCGTACCGCTATTGCGGAGCAGGCGCCGCCCAAGGCCGATAGCACCAAGGTGGCAACACACCAAGACTCATTAATGCGAGACAGCCTCCTGCTCCTTCAGCGGGTCAAAACCCTCGAGGCCATCTCTGTCCGTGCTCCGCGACCCATCTACAGCATGGACGATGAGGTGGTGAACTACAACGTGGCTGACGACGGGACCGTCAAAGGCCTCACCGCCCTCGATGCCCTGCAGAATGCCCCCAGTGTGGAGGTGGACATCGAAGGCAACATCACCATGCGCGGCTCCACCAACATCGAGATATGGATTAACGGCTATCCCACCCACATGAACGGCAATACGCTGAAAGTCTATCTCGAGTCGCTGCCCGCCGACGCCATCGACCGCATCGAGGTCATCAAGAACCCCTCAGCCAAATATATGGTGGAGGAGGGCTGCCACATCATCAACAT
>JAEEIS010000058.1 GCA_016281475.1 Bacteroidales bacterium | reverse complement strand
GCTGGGCAGTTGCAGCACAAAGGCGTTCTGCGGTGTCACCACCTTGGTGCCGTCGGCCATGATGGTGTAGCACTCGTTGATGGTGAGGGTTTCGAACGAGGGGTTGTAGCTGATAAAGGTCTCGCCCTTGTCGGCGTATGCAGTGATGGCGCGGTTGCGCAGGAGCTTTATCTCCTTACGGTAGCGGATGTCCATCGAGCCGTCCTTGTTCACCTTGTAACTACGGCGTATGAGGTTGTACTCGGCATCGGGCTGCGTCTGTGCCATGCCTGTGATGGCAAACGCCAATGTTATGATTGTGAGAACTATCTTTTTCATGTTAATATGTTTATATGTTGGTTAGGGGTTATAGGTTAGGGGTTATTTGGGTGCGGCAGTCATCCCCTCTTGAGAGGGGTGGCCGAAGGCCGGGGTATGTACTCAATTTTCAATTTAATTTACTTCGTAAGTATGACGGGTGTCGATGCAAGTTTCTTCTGGTTGGCGACCACCTGGCGGAAGCAGTGCCAGTCGCCCGCGTCATACACGCGCTTACCCAGCATCACGCTCTCGGCAAAGGTGAGGGTGTTGCCCTCCATCCAGTATTGGCAGCCGAAGCTGGCGGCAGGGTCGGCCACACCGCCAATGAAGGGGAAGTGCAGCTGCTTGTATTCGCCGGGCAGGGTGACGGTCTCCTTGATGTCGACCAGACGCGAGCAGGCATCGGCGAAGGGCTGGGTGCGGCTTTCGGGGGCGGTGTTGAAATTGAGGTGGCTCATGGCGCGACTGAAGAAGTTGCGTGCCGAGAGGGGGGTGAAGACGAGTGTCTTGCCGTCGAGGGTGGCGTAGTTGGGGATGGTGTAGGTGTAGGTGATGGAGACGGGCTGTTCCAGATAGAGGTCGTTGTCGGTGTGGGTTATCTTGGTGATGCGGGCACTGGGGGCGATGCGCAGCAGCTCGCGCTCCATGTTGCGCTTCCACTCGGCGGTGCGGCAGTTGAATATGCGGCGCACGGCGGCATCGCTCTGCCCCTCGGCGGTGATGGTGATGGTGCCGCTCAGGGTGCCCTCGGCACTGATGGTGCTGTTGCCACGGATGCGCACATAGTGGTTCTCAGGAGCCGAGAGGGGGGTGTACATCAGGTCGGCTCCTTCGGGCAGTCCCATCAAGTAGCCCTGCTGCTGCTCGGCGCTGCTCCACAGCTCACGCACGTTGGGCACCCAGGTGGGGTCGAGCATCTCGTAGCGTCCGTCGCGGTGCTGCACAGCACAGACGCTGTGGTTGAACTGGTCGGCGGGGATGCGGTCGATACGTTCGTGTGCCATGGTCATGGCGGCGTAGGCCTTGAAGCCCGCAGCACGTAGCATCGCCACCAGCATGCCGGCCTTATCCTTGCACACGCCGCAACGGTCGGTGTAGTTCATCTGGGCGTTGTGCAGCGTGTAGCCCTCGCCGGGGCCCATGCTGATGCCCGCATAGCGGATATTGTCCGCCACCCAGTGGGTGAGGATGCTGATGCTGTCCTGCTCGCTCTTGGCGTTCACAAGCAGTTCGTTCACCTTGGCCTGCACCTCGGGGGTGGGCACAAAGCTGCCGTAGTCCTCGTTCACGCCGTAGAACCAAGTCGATTTGGCCTGCCAGTTGGGGCTGGTGCTGAGCAGCAGCTTGCACTGTATGTCGTTGTTGGCCAATGCTGCGGGCTCGCGCTTGAGGGGCTGGATGCCCGTCTTGGTAAATGTGTAGATGGTGCGATCGCCGTCGACGGTGCTGTCAATATCCACCGTGCAGGTGCTGTCGGCCATGCAGTTGTAGAGCTCGAAACGGAGGTTCTTGCTGGTCAGCACGCTGACGGTGTAGACCTTCTTGTTCACGGGGCTGTCGCTCCAGAAGGGGACGATGTCGTAGAAGTGCCCGCGCATGGGTGGCACATACTTGTCGTCCTCGTTGTCGCCCAGCAGGGCGTATGTGAAGCCTTTGCGATAGGTGGTGTACTCCACCTCGTCGCCGGGGTCGAGATGACCGACTTGCACCATCTTCTGGCTCGCGCCCCAATAAATCAAGCGGGCAGGGGCCACATAGTCGTAGACGCGCAGCAGCACGTCCTCCACGCTGCCGTCGCGGTGGTGCACCACCACTTGGCGGAACTCCACGTAGGCCGACAGCGGGTCGTAGTCCACCTTCAGGGTGGCAAGGTCGCTGCAGCCTGCAAAGTCGTTGGCGCGGATGCGCTGATGGTTGATGACATGGCTCAGACCCGACTCCTCCATCACGACGCTGGTGCTGTCGTAGAGTGTGGTCTTGTGTTGGGCAGTGGCAGGCAGTGCCAAAGCCAACACCATAGCTGTAATAAATAGTTTTCTCAAGTCCATATTATATCATTTTTATTATTTTCCGAATTCTCTGATTATTCCGATTACTCCGACACCTCCGAATACGCCTTCAACACCGCTGCCGTCATGCGGTCCCAGCTGTATTTGAGTTTCTCCTCGCGCACGGCGGCGGTAAATTCCTCTTCGTGCTTCTCCTTGTAGAACTTCAGCAGCGCATCGGCGATGCTCTGCGCGTCGGGCTCCACCACATAGCCAATCTTGCCGTCGGGCACTATCTCGGGCAGGCCGCCCACGTTGGTCACCAGCATGGGCTTCTCGAAGTGGAACGCCACCTGCGTCACCCCGCTTTGCGTGGCGGTCTTATAGGGCTGCGCCACGATGTCGCTGGCACAGAAATAAAGGTTCACACGGCTGTCGGGAATGTAGTCGTTGTGCAGCACCACGATGTCGTTTATGTCCAGCGAGTTGATGCGCTCCAGATAGGGCTTGGGGTCGCCGTAGAACTCGCCTGCCACCAGCAGCCGTGCGCCGCAGTCCTGCAGGCGTGGGTCGCCAAAGGCATCGATCAGCAGGTCCAAACCCTTGTAGTCGCGTATAAAGCCAAAGAACAGCACATATTTACCATCCACACTCAGTCCCAGCTGCCGGCGCGCCTCGGCCTTGTCCACCCGTGTCCCATAGTGGTCGTAGATAGGGTGGGGGGCCCAGCTCTTGGGCTTGCCCTTGTGGTCGAACTTCTCAATGTCCTTCGCCACCGACTGCGACAGGGTGGTGAAGCCGTCCATTGCCTTCACAAAATAGCCGGGGAACAATTTGTCCAAGATGTTGGGCTCATGGGGTATCATGTTGTGCACTAGTCCTATGCAGCGCGTATGCCTATTCCGCCTTATCGCACGGGCAATGGTACCAAAGCAGGGTGCCATAAACGACATCCAATAGGCAAACACCACCAGGTCGGGCCGTTTCTTCCGTATCTCCCTACCCACCGCGCACCAGTTCATCGGATTGCACGAATTGACGCGCCTCGTAATCTTCAGCCCTGCGGGCGCGGGAGCGTCGGTATACTGAGTCTTGCCCGGGAAGAGAAACTTCGGGTACTGCAGGGTAAAAGTATACATCTCAACCTCGTGCCCCTCCTTTTGGAACTGGGCGGCAAGGCGTTCGTTGAAGGCTGCCAGACCTCCGCGATAGGGGTGGGCAGTGCCAATGATGATTATTTTCATGTTGCAAATTTACACAAAAATATTTGATTTATACACTGACCTATGAAAAATAATCCGTAGAACACAAATTATCATTAATTTATCAAGAATATATTCATGAATAATTCGTGACAAATTCATGGTAATTCGCGTTATTTTTAGAGGAAAAATACAAAAATTATTAAACATACAATATTTTTTATTCATTTTTGTTTATACTGCGAAACAATAATTCAACAAAAAACGAATGCCTATCCACACTACTACCTTCTAATTTCAAATCTATTAATCACTTAAAACTATCTAAAGATGAAAAAACTGTTTTTGAGCATTGCCTTCCTATCGGTACTCATCACCTCGTGTGCGCAGCAAAACGACCGCCCGCAGACGCTCCCTGTTACCGACTTTAGCGACGTGGCATCCAAAACCATCGACGGCGTGGTGCACATCCGCACCGTCCAAACCCGCCTCACACCCCTCTACCAGTCGTTTTTTGGCTTCATCATCAACCAAGGCGTGCAACGCCAGGAATACAGCGCCTACGGCTCGGGTGTCATCATCTCCGACGACGGCTACATCGTCACCAACAACCATGTCGTCCAGGATGCCGAACTCATCCGCGTCACCCTCAACGACAAGCGCGTCCTCAACGCCCGCCTCATCGGCAACGACCCCGCCACCGACCTCGCTGTGATTAAAATCGATGCCAACAACCTCACACCCATAGCCTTCGGCAACAGCGACGAGGCCCGCGTCGGGCAGCCCGTCCTAGCCATCGGCAACCCCTTCAACCTCACCTCCACCGTCACCGCCGGCATCATCAGCGCCAAGGCCCGCAACATGGGTATTATCGAGAACACCCGTGGCAAGGAGAGCACCATCGAAGCCTTCATCCAGACCGATGCCGCCGTCAACCCCGGCAACTCGGGCGGTGCCCTCGTCGATGCCAACTCCAAGCTCATCGGCATCGTCACCGCCATTGCCTCCGCCGACGGCTATTACACCGGCTACAGCTTTGCCATCCCCTCCAATCTGGCCAAGAAGGTGACCGACGACCTCCGCCGCTACGGCTACGTGCAGCGCGCCTACCTGGGCGTGAACGTGCTGGAGATGACCTCCGACATGGCACGTCAGATGGGGCTGACAGAAGTCAAGGGCGTACTAGTGGCACGCGTGGTGCCCGGCTCGGCAGCCGACGGGGCAGGCCTGCGCAACGGCGACCTTCTGCTGAGCGTGGCAGGCGTCGATGTCAACAGCTTCGCCGAGATGATGGAGGAGCTGGCCCGCTTCAGCCCCGGCGACCACGTCGACATCTCCTACTACCGCGACGGCCGAACCCACTCCGCCACCGCCACCCTCCAAAACTCCAAAGGCACCACCGAGCTCCGCATCCGCAACTGATACTCAGACTTTCCGAAATTTGGATTTCTAAATCAGACGAATTCCATATCCAGGTCGCAACCAATCAGTTGCGACCCATTTTTTGTCCCACTCCCCATTCCTCCACCATATCCGTTGCTTCCGCATAGTATTGGTATTTATCCTATATTTATACTTTAGTTATACTTTATTTATACTATTATATATAGAATAACTAAGGTATAACTAAAGTATAAATATAGTATAACTATGGAATAAAGGAAAAAAGTGGATAGAAATGTAGGGGGTTAATAAGTGATTTTTGATGTGAAAAGTGAAGGCAAAGATAAGTACCAATAAGAAACGCATCTTTTTGAAAAAAGTTCATTTTTCGAGAAAAAGTTCGTATTTTTGCATTATGACATGATAGTTCCCTTATTTGCATTTTGCGTTGTGAGTGTATTGTATTTTAGTTGATTACGAAATCTACCAACTTTTAATATGGGTAAATAATATCGAATAGATGATGTATTGAATGTGCAAGTGTAGAACATATTAATGCTTATTAACCAATTAGGAATGTATACGAATTATGATTAAATCTATACGGATAAGAAATTTTTTCAGTTTGGCTTCTCAAACAATAAGATTTACCGATCTTAATACACTGGTTGGGATAAATGGGGCGGGGAAGTCCAATTTAATAAAAGCCATACAAGTACTTAAAGCAGTCATCAATGACGGTGATATGACGGACTTGTTTATCAATCAGTGGGGTGGCTTTGATGCTGTCATGTTTCTTGGAAATACTGACGAGAGGCAGTGTATACAACTGGAATATGAGTTTGACCCAGTAGTGTTGGGCAAGTATGGCTATCACTTTCAGGAGCCAGTATTTTACCGTATCAGATTTCATAAAGTCTCGTCTTCGCAAAACTACTATCTGTGTGAGAGTTTCCATACCAAACTAGATGGAAATCCCAAATACCGATACTTGCAAATAGACCAAGGGAAAGGGTTTGTTAGAGAGGGGCGCTCGAATGAACAGGAGAGTGTTTCTTACGAATTGGACAAAGCTACTGAGTCGATATTGAGCCAATTGGTTGACAAGGATAGATACTACCAGATATATACACTTCGGGAAGCCATAAAAGATATAGCCATTTACACATATTTCAATACCACAGCAAATAGTGCTATCCGGAAGCCTATGCAGCCCGGATTTACCAATAGGTTGTTGGCCGACGGCTCTAATATGCCACAGGTCTTGAATTCAATAAAAGTGAATGATAAGAGTAGTTATGCGCAAATCGAAGAGGCTCTTACTGCTGTAAATCCTAACTTTAGAGGGTTCGACTTCAACTTTTTGGGGACGAGCATCGAACTGTTGTTGGACGAAACGGGTCTGAACAGGGCTGTCCACGTAACCCATATATCTGATGGGACGCTACGCTATCTGTGCCTGTTGGCAATTATTTTCAATCCTCGATGTGGTAGACTAATATGCATTGATGAGCCAGAGGTCGGTTTACATCCAGATATGCTTAGTGAATTGATGCAGGCCATAATGAAAAAGACTGATAAGACCCAATATATCATTTCTACGCACAGCAATCTTGTCCTTAACCAATTGCCTGTCTCAGATGTGATAGTGTTTGAGAAAGATGCCCAAAATAGTACGATTGTCAACGATTTTCGTGATGAAGAGTATATGAAATGGGCTGCGCAGTATAGCACGGGCACATTGTGGCGAAACGGCGATTTGGGAGGAAACCGATATTAATTCAATTCAAGCATAAAATGGGGAAGGTTATCTATATTGAAGGTACTCAGGAGCTCGACAATGGCGATTTACGTAAGGCATTCGCCAAAGTCTTTGAAAAAGAGCTTAAGGGAAATATGCCTCGAATAGTGATGGGGAATGGTAAGAATCAAACGATTGATAAGTTCCATTCTACGCCGTTAGGCAAAGACGAAAGCCGTTTTCTTTTGGTGGACTCAGATGGTCCGGTGAAAGATAAGATGGATGTTTGTACAAAATACAACCAACAAAAGCCAAATAGGAAACAAGACTGTACCAAGAATAATACCTATCTAATGATACAAGAGGCTGAGGCGTGGATACTGTCACAACCTGAGGTTCTGGAACATCATAAGGTTAATACTAAGAAACTTCCAGAGTGCAATGCGATGGAGATAGATAGTCCCAGTGACAAATTGGCTGAGTTGTATAAAAATAGTGGGTTGGAGTATCATAAAGTTCGTGATTTTAGCCAACTGTTTCCTGATTTAGATACGGTTGCTCTAAAAAAATACTTTTCTGAATTCAGGAATCTTATGGCAGCATTATCATAACTGGTTCGGCTCACTAGCATAATCTATAATGTCGTATCGCTCACACATTATTACATTTGTTCGAGATGATGTGGAGTTGTGATGTTCTTTTTTCTTGTGTTTGGTATTTTTTTTGTATTTTTGCAAATTGAAATTATTACTCAAAAGCTTTTATCTACATGAAAGTCAAAGTTGGTATAGCCCAGATGAAGTGCGTGGAGGACAAGCAGCAGAACATTGTCCGCTACACGGAGAAGGTGCGCGAGCTGGCGGCACAGGGTGCTCAGATTGTTTGTTTGCAGGAATTGTTCGCGTCGCTCTATTTCTGCGACGAGGAGCGTTATGTCAATTTCCAGTTGGCGGAGCCGATACCCGAAGGCCCCACTTGCCAGCACTTTATGGCACTGGCGAAGGAGCTGGGGGTAGTGCTGGTGTGCTCGCTGTTTGAGAAACGTGCCGAGGGTCTGTATCACAACACCACGGCGGTGATTGACGCCGACGGCTCATATCTGGGCAAGTACCGCAAGATGCATATTCCCGACGACCCGGGCTACTACGAGAAGTTCTATTTCACACCTGGCGATCTGGGCTATAAGGTGTTTAAGACAAAGTTTGCCACGCTGGGCGTGCTGATATGCTGGGACCAATGGTACCCCGAGGCGGCACGCATCACAAGCCTGATGGGGGCGCAACTGCTCTTCTTTCCGACGGCTATCGGCTGGGACGTGCGGCAGAACGAACACGATAACCGCGAGCAGTATGAGGCATGGCAGACCATACAAAGGAGCCACGCCGTGGCGAACGGGGTGCCGGTTATCAGCGTCAACCGCACGGGTTTGGAGGGCGGTATGCAGTTCTGGGGCGGCAGCTTCATCACCAATGCCTTCGGGCGGGTGCTGTATCAGGCACCGCATCTGGAGGAGGCGCTGCATGTGGAAGAGCTTGACCTTGACGAGAGCGACCACTACCGCCGCCACTGGCCCTACTACCGCGACCGCCGCATAGACAGCTACGCGCCGATACTGAAACGTTATATTGACTAAAGTAATCGGAGTGGTCGGAATAATCTGGTTATTCTGAATAATCCGATAACTCAGACCTCTCAGAAAAAGACATTATTATGACTCCCAAGGAACTAGGATATTACATGCCCGCCGAGTGGGCAGAACATAAGGCCACATGGCTCAGCTACCCGCACAACGAGGATTCGTGGCCGGGCAAGATTGAGACGATTTTCCCGTCCTACCATCTGTTCATCAAGATATTGGCAGAGGACGAGGAGGTGCATATCAACGTGGACGACCAGCGCATGGAGGAGCATGTGGCGGAGGCATTGGCGGAGATAGGGACCAACATGGAACGGGTGTTCTTCCACCAGTTCCCGACCAACGACGCGTGGTGCCGCGACCACGGGCCTGCCTTTTTGCTCAACCGTAAAGATGCGGGCAAGCGTGCCATGGTGAATTGGAACCACAACGCTTGGGGCGGCAAGTATCCTTATGAGTTGGACACACAGATACCTGTGCATATCTACAATTATTTAAAAAACTTACCCCGGCCTGACGGCAGACATTCACTGGATGTCTGCTCCCCATCTCAAGAGGGGACGGAGCCGCTACTACTGTTTGAGCCGGGCATCGTGATGGAGGGCGGCAGCATCGACGTGAATGGGGTAGGGGACCTGCTCACCACCACCTCATGCCTGTTGAATCCCAATCGGAACCCCCACTTGAATCAAGGGCAGATAGAAGACTATTTGCGTGGTTATTACGGTGCGGACAATATCATCTGGCTGGGCGACGGAATCATGGGCGACGACACCGACGGACATGTCGACGACCTGAGCCGTTTCATTGGTGAGGACACCATCATCACCGCCGTGGAGGAGGATGCGTGGGACGAGAACTACCAAGTGCTGCAGGACAACCTGAAGGCACTGAACAGCTGTCGCTTGGCGAATGGCAAGCAGCCCACCATTGTGGAGCTGCCCATGCCCGACATGGTGTTCTACGACAACCAACGGCTTCCCGCCAGCTATGCCAACTTCTATATTGCCAACAAGAAAGTTATCTTTCCTACCTACCGCTGCCTGACCGACAATGAGGCGGCGTATATCCTCGAGGCCTGCTTCCCCGACAGGGAGATTGTGGGCATCGACAGCACCGACATCGTGTGGGGCCTTGGCAGCTTCCACTGCCTTAGCCAACAACAACCTCAAATGTGTTAACGTGTTAGTCCTTGGCGCATCAAAGATTAACACATTAACGAATTCAGAAAAACGTATCACGTGATATGGTTCATGAATTAAGAGTGGCTGTCTTATTGATGACTGCATTGTTTGCAGGTTGCGGGAGTCAGCCTATTTCGACTGGTCAGGAGCTTCCGCAACTGGAGAAAATAAAGGGCTGTTGGGGAGTATTCCCTGAGACGGGGAACAGCGTCTTGTGTTTCGAGGACAATGATTCGGTGTTTTGGGTAGACCCATCGGTATGGTGTACCTATGCCATTGAGAATGATACTATCACCATGTGGCAAGACACGTTTGAATACTTCAGAGGGCGTATCGAATATCGTAATGATTCACTGTTTCTAAGTACGCATGACTTCACCTGGGAGTTTGGGCGATATATGGGAAATTGAGAATTGTTTGCCGAACTCCTACAATTATCATTTTCAAATCTCAATTTTTATCACAATAAGGCAAGCCCTGTTTTAAATGTCGGGTGAATGGCCTATTTGAATTAATTGTAATCATGCAATTGCTTGATATACTGGCTGTCGGGATTTGAGCTAAGAAAGATTAACTTTTTTTAACGCACTATTTTGCAACAAAAATGTTTTTTTTCAGTCTATATAGGCGAACGGGGAGGACTTTGGCTCTTTTTGAAAGCGCGAAGAAAAGCCTTTCTTGAACTTTGAATTAAACCCAAATTATCAAACATAGTAAAAGAAACATTATGAAGCAGCCTATCATTTTTTCTTTCTTTGCAGCCCTAGTAGCCCTCAGTGTCGTCAGCTGTCAAAAAGACCAGGACGTCGTCACCCTCCAGGCGGTCGTCCAGAATGTCAACAACAATTCAAAAGTCTATATCAACGCCCCTACACCGTATTGGCATAATGGTGACCAGATAAGAATTAACGATGCCGACTACACGTTACAGAAGATATCGATGGCAAACTCTGCCGCAATACCTAATGTGACAGTCAGTACATCAGGCTACCGTGCTATCTTCCCTGTCGGTATTCTAACCAGTAGCGATGTCAATCTCAACAGCAGCAGCACTGTTGCCGTAACCCTACCCGCGACACAGGTGTTTGAGATGGAGTGGGCACATCAACGGGTAGATGTCCCTATGGGTGCTTATATCAGCAGTGGTATCATCCTCCGCTTTCATAACCTCTGCTCAGTGGTGAGGGTGTATGTAAGCAACGCTACCAATGCCCAGCTGCCCATCACTAGCATTACCCTCACTGCCGAACGTGCCTACCTCAGCGGTGCCGGTACTGCCACTATCACGGGCGACAGCACGGATGCTATCGTAATACCCTCTGCAACGGGTTCACATTCTGTTACCCTCTGTAAGATTGACAACACCCCGATGAAAACTGTCGAGCCTTTGGCAACAGAATACTTTGATGTGATAGTGCCAGAATTCTCCGCACGAAACAATTTGACCGTAACCGTTGCTACTCCCACAGGCTCTAAAACTATAACTATCGAAGATGCCGCTGTGACTCACAACACTATCACCAACATTAATGTTAATGTGGATGAATTGACCCAAACTGCTGCCGAACTTGTTCATGGACACCTATTTTGTTCAGTCATTCCACAGAATGCTACAGCGGTACGTTTTGAATACAATAATGCTACGGTCACATCGGGTACCATCATTTCCACAGACGCCTCTCCATATCCAATATATGGCAATATGGATGGCACTATTTGGGTAGTTTCTACTCCTGCTAACAGTATTAATGCAAATGCTCACTGTATGGGAATGTTTGACCATCCAGCAATCACCAACATTGATTTTGGGGATCACTTCAACACCACAAATGTCACAAATATGGCTT
>JAEEIS010000057.1 GCA_016281475.1 Bacteroidales bacterium | reverse complement strand
CTCCGTCAGCCCGTCGAAGTGCGCCAATCTCCGGCCCACACGGTCGAAAATATATACCTCCGCCACCTCTATGTCCTTGCTGCAGAACAGGCGGAACCGACGGTTCGACTCAATGTCGCCATTGGGCGTGATGACATTGGGCGCGAGAACAAAGATAGTGTCCAAAGGAGGCTCTCCCCAATGCGGAATGACGATGAGGTAGTAGTCTATTATGCTGTCGCACTCGTCGCCTATGTCAATATGGATGGGATAGTGCCGCACCTCATGTGCAAACGACACCCCGTTGAACACCCACGGCAGTTGCTCGTCAGAGATGGTGTCGCTTCGGAATGTGCAGTGCGGGCAGGTCACCAAGTCTATCTGCCACAGTGTGTCGCATCCCGACTCGGTCCAGTAGGTGGTCACATAGTGCGTGTCTGTTGTCTCGAACGTGTGTCCTCTGAACGTGTAGGGTCCCTCGCACACCGTCACCGCGAAGGCACTGTCGTAGTGGTTGTGTATCCAGATATGGGCATACATCGTGTCCGACGGCCGTGTGAAAGCACTCTTGCACCCCACGTAACCCCACACCGTGTCCAACGCTTCGTCCATATACTTGATGATGCGTTTCACCACATAGTGTCCCGTATCGGCGTAGGTGTGCGTCACCCACTGCCCGTCCTCATACCTGTAACGTTCCACCACACCGTCGCCATAATCCCAGAAAATGCTGTCGGCAGGCCGCTCTACCCATCCGTGGAACTGTATCGGGTCGTACATACACCAGATGCTGTCCTGCGGCAACGAGTCAGCTGGCACCCCGTTCACCTCCAGATAGTTCTTTCCCGGCTGAATGTGCGAATAGCTATAGAGCGCGTGCTCCCCCATTTTCTCGGCATCCGCCACCACCCAAAATGCTCCTCCCTGACGGTTCTCTATCCTGTGCTGCACACGCGTAGTCATAACCAATGGCGATTCGTAGTGTACGTATGCATAACTATATGGCGTACCTGGTATCTGCGTGAACATCGTATCTATCGGACGGCGGTTAAAAAACATCCCTCCCACGTCGGCGGTACGGGTAAAGATATGCATGGAATGATAGTAATTCCAACCGTTGTTGTCATCGTCCACATAATACACCTGCCCTCCGTTCACAGGCTCTTTATGCCACCACTCCACCGGCACCACCACCAGCATGGCTGGGTCGCCACGCATATACCGTGGAAGCCTGAAACCATACACACACGACTGCATCGAGGTAAGAATCGGGTGATTCGAGGTAACATAGAACGGTCCGTCGAGAGTATCCATTATAAACCAGTCCGACTCTCTCGCATCAATAGTCAGCGTTTTGCTGGGCAACGACGCGTCCGCCGTGTTCATTATCGTTACTGTGGTACCATCCACCAATCCTGTAAACTGGATATAGTCATACCTCGATGCCATCAGGTTAGGCAACAGAAACTCTGTCCCTGCATAGCGGATTGGCATTGCCTGTTCAAACTCGAGGTCTGCACCAAAAGGGTTGTAGCCCACATTGACAAGTTGATTGCCCTGAAACACCGCTATCCGCTTATTGTTCCGCGCCTTAATATAGGTGCCGCTCAAATCCACATTCATTGAGTCTAACCAGAACACATTCGTCTCTGAGGGGTTATAGTTAAACATGTGTGGCTCAACTGCCTCAGAAGTATCGCTGCTGCAACGCTGCACACAACAGTTGGGATACTTGTCGCACTTTGTGCCGACCATCACATTGTACATCATACCCCGGTTGAGCGTCACCGTCACCACGCTGTCCTTCGGTCGCCCTAGCCAGTCTATGTCGCCGAGCTTTATATCCACTACCGTATTATCCTCGGTCGCCACCACTTGGAACATGGCCTTATTATAGATATTTTCGGGATACGTCTGCACCACATACTCGTCCCTCAACATTTCAGTGGGCAGCAAGTTGGTCACGTCTATATTGCCAGCCGAATAGGCAAACAGATACACACAGATGGTGTCGGTGCTGGTGATATGAAATCCCTTAGCCTGCGGCTGCTCAACCGATTGCGTGTCGGCAAAACAAACCGTCCTCCACGGAAGCTCTATCTTATTGAGCGTATCCAGCCTCGCATTTATCTCGTTACAGTTAGTAATGTACTTCGTATATGTATAGTCTATCAAGTCGTTCCGTATCGTCACCGTGCAGTTGTGCTCCGACATGATATACAGACAGGCGCGATTTTCACTACTACCTTGCAGTGTGCGCGGGATGCAGAACCAGAAGTCCGTGCCATGAGTGGCATACTGCACCCCACGGTGCTCATATAATGGCTGCTGGCACATCGACATCTGTGCCAACAACAAAAACATTACTATGAGCCATCTGCGCATCCCTTTTATCTGATTATAGTGAATGTTCCCGCCGTGGTCTTCCAGTTGCGGTTGCTCCCGTCTATGTAGCGCACATAGTAGACATACGCCCCCTGCGGCAGGGGCTTGCCGTCGTAGGTGCCGTCCCATTCCTCCGTCAGCCCGTCGAAGTGCGCCAATCTCCGGCCCACACGGTCGAAAATATATACCTCCGCCACCTCTATGTCCTTG